>NZ_JAAHHX010000090.1:0-21044 GCF_010672065.1 Moorena sp. SIO4A1
ATAGTAACTTATTGCTGGGATTGAATCAGCTAATTAGTGATATTAATCAATATCAATTCTTTTTTAATTCTGGATAATCTGACTTATTTGTTAATCATTGAATTCGGAGAGTGACAGAAGAGGGATATAGCGGTTGTTAGCCTAATGAGGTACACATGATTTTTTACCTCTTGCCTCTTGCCTCTTGCCTCTTGCCTTTTTCGGCAATCGATAACTTTACAACCGAGATACAAACCCTATAGTGTTCTTATCTCTTTTATCGAGAAAGATGAAACGGGTGCATCTCATTTTTGCCGTTTGGGTGGTGCGTTACGGGACGGATTGTCCTAACACTTGCTACCGATAAAATAAGGGCTCGCCCGTCTTATCACGCACCCTACGAACATTTACAAATGTGAGATGCACCTGCTCCCTTTGCCAAAGTGTTTATTTAGCATAACAAGTACGGAAGAGCCAAAAATGCTATAGTAAACATTTGGTCATTACTAGTAAACAGTAAACAGTTGAAAATGAAACAGTTGTCTCGAATTTCCTTAACTATTGTTAGCTTATTCCTGTGTTTGCTCACTTTGAGCAGTTGCAGCAACAACTTTGCTAACCCTGATAAACTAGAAGCGCAAGTATTAACCATTATCCGGAATAATCCAGAGGCTATTTTACAGTCGCTGCAAGCTTACCAGCAGGAAAAACAGCAAGAGCTAGCCCAATCCAGGCGAGCATTTTTGCAGCAAATGAGTACAGAGCCAGCATCGATAATTGGGAATTCCCCTACTACTGGTGTGGCGGAAAATAACATTGTGCTGTTGGAGTTTTCTGACTTTCAATGTCCATTTTGTGCCCAAGCTAACCAAAGCGTAAAGCAGTTTATGGACAAACATTCCGATCAGGTAACCTTAGTATATAAGCATTTGCCCCTAAGTCAGATTCATCCTGAAGCAATCCCGGCAGCTAAAGCAGCTTGGGCGGCTTTTCAGCAAGGGAAATTCTGGGAGTATGAAGATGCCCTGTTTGAGCAGCAAAATAACTTGGATGAAGATTTGTATGTCGCGATCGCCCAAAATCTTAATCTCGATCTAGAGCAATTTAATCGCGATCGCATCAGTGTTGGAGCCGAAGCTGCTATTAGGGACGATCTGAAATTAGCTCAGAGCTTGGGTCTTAATGGTACTCCTTTCTTTATGTTGAACACAGAAGTACTTCAAGTTCCTCTCAACTTATCAGAAATGGAGAGTATTCTGGCACAGGTCAAATCATGATCTAGGATCTATATTTGAGTTGTAAACACACGTCTTGGGGCAAGAGGCAAAAGGCAAGAGGCAAAAGTTGGTAGGGTGCGTGATAAGACGGGCTCGCCCTGATTTTATCGGTAGCCAGTGTTGGCACAGCCCGTCGGTGTAACGCACCACTCGCTCTTTAAAACTTAATATCTAATCGAGGAACATTTAAGATACTTTCTTAGTCAGACAACGTGATTAATTGACTAGAGGTAAGAAGATGAGAGTTGATCAAAGCAGTGGTTTAAGGCAAAGACTTAATGGTATAGTTATGATTATCTATGCCTTAATACCGATTATCCTAGTCGTGGTATTTTTGATTACTTTTTTAACAATTTTACATGACATCAAAAGTCTAGTAAGTGGCCCTTTAGTGGAAATCAATAACACCCTAGTGGAGGTGAAGGAAAGTACTCAAAAAGCCAAAGAAGACATTGCTAATATCATAGAACCAATCAAAACAGTAAAGGCAGAGGTCCAAGAAGCCTTAGAGATAGTTGAACAGATTCCTACAGGAGTGAGTTTGCCTGATCTTGGCATCCCAGATGTTAATCTTCCGGTGAAACCAGATGTCAACTTGGGGAGTGGATTTCCTCCTAAGGTCAATATCGAGATGAAAGAGGTTTCAGTGGATATGCCTACTATTCCTGGGTTTGAAGTACAAGTGGTTGGTTTGCAACAGGTCAAGGCAGTGTTAAAGGATAATTTGGAAATACTTAAGGTTTTGAATACTATTGTCAGCGGTATTCCTAACCTCGATGCCCTTAGAGAAGATTCCCAAAAAATTCTAGCAGGAGTCCAGGAGTTGGTGAACGGAATTCATAAAATCGGGATCAAGGTATTGGGGCTGATGATATTTAGCGCAATCATGGTGATACCCTGGTTAATTAAGTTATGTATAGCTCCCTACGCTACCTGGGCTTACGGTCAGGTTACGACAGGATGGGCATTAGTCCGTGGTCAAGTAACTGAATAAATCCGTAGCGCATAAGCTAATAGCTTACGGTAAAATTTCCAATAAAAATTGCTATTAACCAGTTTAAACTAACTAAGATGCGCATCGCTCAACGGACTAGACCTAGACGACAATTAGATGTAATTATAAAAGGGTCATCCCATAACTATTGGCGTGACCCTTATCATATAATGCTGACCGTTAATTGGCCAATGTTTTTCGGGCTAATTGCGGTTTGTTATTTAGCCATAAACATCGTCTTTGCCCTATTGTACCTAGCGGGAGGAAATTGTATTGAAAATGCCCGTCCAGGTGCTTTCTTCGATGTCTTTTTCTTCAGCGTTCAGACCATGGCATCCATTGGTTATGGTGCCATGTATCCGGTGACCTCCTATGCTAATATCATTGTTACCATAGAAGCTCTAGTGGGTTTGATGGCCCTAGCCATGGCAACCGGACTCATGTTTGCCCGCTTCTCTCGCCCTACTGCCAGAGTCATCTTCAGTCGTAGGGCAGTGATTGCGCCCCATAATGGGGTAACTACCCTCATGTTCCGCGCTGCCAATGAACGGGATAATCGGATTCTGGAAGCTCAGCTCAGGGTAAGTTTGCTACGCAATGAAGTCACCTTAGAAGGGGAATCCATGCGTCGATTCTACGACCTGAAACTGTTGCGTAGCCAAACCCCTAGCTTTGCTCTAACTTGGACAGTTATGCATCCGATTGATGAAAGTAGTCCTTTATATGGGGAAACACCAGAGTCTCTCGCTGAAATGGAAGCCACACTTATTATCACCCTAGTTGGTATTGATGAAACGGTTTCCCAGACAATTCACAGTCGTCACTCCTACACCGCATCAGAAATTTTGTGGGATAGGCGTTTTGTAGATATGTTTGATAGGAAATCAGACGGCAGTAGAATTATTGATTATAGCCACTTTCATGATGTTAAGTAATAGGAATTTATAGCGTTTGAGAACTGCTACATAGTTAATAGGTCGGAAATACCGACCTGACGTATCTTCTCTAATTCGATCAGCCTGCGATTAGCATCTTGACATTCCTGCCAATAGTATTGCTTACCTTGCCAATCATTACTAAGGTCAATTTTTTGCCATTGCTCTAAACAATAGCGCCGATGTTTTTCCAAAGCTACTATTTCTAGAGAAGCTGCTGCTGCCTGTATTACCATCGGGGCTCGCAAAATATCTTCTGTACAGGTTTCGTCAAGATGAAATAGATGAGCGACTTGAGTCATTTCCCTAGGAAATTGTAAACTGCGGTCTTGTAAACGGGAGATTAGCTGTTCAGGGGTGGTAGTGTAAAATTGTGTGCCTATCCCTTGGAGTTCAATAATTTGTTGCCACAAGAATCGATGGTGAGAGAGACTAAAGAGTAAATCTCGCTGGTCTAGAGTATCAATAATTGTTTGTCGATAGTCAGGACAGTGTAAATAAATCCGTAACAGTAAGGCTTCTGCTCGCTCTAACAGGATGCGCTCTTTACCAACCGGTAGGTTTGATTCTTGATTACCCTGTTGTTTCGGTTTCTTTAACCGAGGTGGTGATTTCTTAAAGGCAGCTCTAAGGGGTTTTTGGAGTTGAGTTTGTAAATTTTCTATGTATAAAGATACTAGTTTCCCTTGTCCTTGACTGAGAATTTGAGCACAGTAGTTAATATAATAAGTGAGCTGGTTGATGTCGTCCAGTTGCTTGAGTAACTTAACCATAGCTTGGGCGACTTGCTGAAATTGATCGGCTTGTTGGAGGTCTTTGCCAATCAGGAGTTGATCAATCTGCCAATCCAGCCACAAGGGAGCATTGAGCAACAGTTGTCGGTATTTTTCCGTAGCGTCAGGAGCAGATTTGAGGAATTCATCAGCATCTTTTCCATCCGGTAAGTTCAGTACCCGTAGCTGCACAAGTCCTTGGTAAGCTAGGTTAGCAATTTCTCCAATGGCTCTTTGGGCAGCATTAGTACCAGCAGCATCCGCATCAAAGTTGAGCACAATTTGCTTGGATTCAGTATAGCGCGATAGTTGCCGGACTTGATCTAAACTAAAAGCGGTACCAAGGGAGGCGACTATATTAGTAATTCCTGCAGCATGGAGTGCGATCGCATCAAAATATCCTTCCACCACTACAGCTTGGTCTTGCTTGGTAATGGAATTACGAGCTTTATCTAGGGCAAAAAGGGTTTTACTTTTATCAAACAGGGGAGTTTCTGGAGAGTTGAGGTATTTCGGTTGCTCATCCCCAAGACTTCTACCACCAAAGCCAATCACTCGACCTTGGGTGTCGTGGATGGGAATCATAATGCGATCGCGAAAGCCATCATAATACCCACCATTGTCCCTAGGCTTAATCAATCCCGCTTGCTCAACTAGCTTCACTGGCTTCCGTTTGTGTTCCACCAGATAGCGGTAAATGGTTTGCCAACTAGCTGGAGCATACCCTAGCTCGAAAGTAATGATAGTTTCCTCACTCAGACCCCTTTTACCGCGCAAGTACTCTAGGGCCTGCTGTCCTTGGGGTTGTCTGAGGGCATGTTGATAGAAAGCTGTGGCTAAGGCCAGAATCTCGTAGAGTTGCTCTTGTAGAGAAAGTTGCCGTTGTAATTGCTCCCGCTGTTCCGGTTGGAGGGTTTGGACTGGCACCTGGTAGCGCTGTGCCAAATCCAGCACCACATCTGAGAAGGAGTGCTTGCCAATCTCCATCAGGAATTTAATCGCATTCCCTCCAGCTTGGCAGCCGAAGCAGTAATACAGTTGTTTAGAGGGACTGACAGTGAAACTGGGAGTTTTTTCCTCATGGAAAGGGCACAGACCGACATGGTCTTTGCCACGCTTACGCAATACCACATGCTCCGAGATGACATCCACAATGTCAGACCGTTCCTTAACTGCTTCAATAGTGTTTGGGTGTAGCCGTGGAATGTTCATTGCTCGATTATTGCTTACAATCAACAGGGTGTTTTTAACAAAACTCGCGGAATTCCCCCGAGTAGCGTGAAGCAGGGGGGATGCATAGGGAAAAGGTTTTGTGATCAAATAATGAAGAATGTAATTCTAAATTCGCGCATTCTAAATTCGCGCATTCTATTAAGACCCTTACCAGATTTTCGAGAGCTTTAGCACAAAACCAGGCAAAACTGCCTCACCGCTAACAGTAGCAGGATTGTCTAACCGTTCGGTTTCCACTCCAGGACGATAAACATAAACCCGTTGATGCTTGCGGTCTATCAGCCAGCCCAGCTTTGCCCCATTATCGATATACTCGGTCATTTTATTTTGCAAGGTTTCTAGCTTGTCACTAGGAGAGCGTAACTCCACCACAAAATCAGGACAGATGGGAGCAAACCTTTCTTGTTTCTGAGTTGGAATGGTATCCCAACGCTCTAGCTTAATCCACGCAGCATCAGGGGAACGTTCTGCACCATTGGGAAGCTTGAAACCAGTAGAGGAATCAAAGCCAATGCCTGTACCGTCGTCATCCGTCCAGTTGGCAAGCTGTTGAATTAGTTTGAAATTTCGGTTTCCTGTTACTCCCCCCGTTGGAGACATAATAATGATTTCCCCTGCCGATGTGCGTTCAATGCTTAATTCCCGGTTAATCTGACAAAATTCAAAAAACTGGTCATCATCCATAGCCAGTGCTGGGGGCATCCTCAGCACAATTGGACTGGTATCAACAGGTGTGGTGGCTACTGTCATGACTAATTACCTGGCTTCGAGCACTGTGCGGAGTTTTTTCTATTCTAAGGGGAGCGCCCAGAGTGCTTCTAAGGTTTAGTGCCATTTCAGTATGACAGCTGTTGGCAAGACTTGACACAAAATGCTGTTTCAGGTCTTGGTCAAAAAGTCAAGATCCATGGGATCTGTTTTTAGCCAGTTGATCGATGAAAGGCTACTAATACTATCCCCAAACAATTAGGATGAATGACCCGACAGCCACACGACCAATTTGCGAAACAGTATTTAACGGAGTTGTTAACACCTCACGGTGAGGTGCAAATCAGCCGCGAAGTAACCAGTGAAGTACGCCAAGTGGATATTTGGTTTCTACCAACACCTTCGGTCTCCACACCACCCCAGGTTTTAGGATTGCTCGGTGAGATGGCATCAACTGCCTGTTTATTGGAACCGTTCCGCAATGCCATCGGGATCATGGCGGTGCGTAATTGTCTGCTGAAGTTGTTTGCCCTCTACGGTGAGCTACAGCGCCAGGCACGACGAGAGAAAAATTCTGTGTCAGAACCTGACTTGCCCTGTTTATGGATTCTGTCTCCTTCTTGTTCAAGCAACCTATTGAATGGTTTTGCCGCCAAACTTGATGATTCAGGGAATTGGGTGGAAGGAGTCTATTTTTTGCCTGAGTTGTTCAAGACAGCCCTGGTGGCCATTAACCAGCTACCGGTTACGGAAGAAACCCTCTGGTTGAGACTTTTGGGACGCAATCGCACTCAGGAGCAAGCCATTAAGGAATTGGTGGCACTGCCAGTTGGACACCCTTTACGGGGCAACATCTTAGAGATTCTGGCCAACTGGCGCATCAAAATAGAAGACAGAGAAGATTTAACTGAAGACGACAGGGAGTTAATTATGAATTTATCACCAGCTTATTTGCGTTGGCGAGAAGAAACCTTAGAACAAGGCCGGGAACAAGGCCGGGAACAAGGCCGGGAACAAGGCCGGGAACAAGGCCGGGAACAAGGCCGGGAACAAGGCCGGGAACAAGGCAATTTAGAGGGACAGCGCCTGATGGTAGAGAATCTACTGGCAGGGCGGTTTGGCCGTGTTGATCTCGAATTATCCCGGACAATTGAGCCTTTGATGCAGTTGCCGATCACAGAGCGTACTCAGGTGCTGCTTAACTTGTCCCGTGAGGAACTGTTGGAGAGGTTTGGAGAGAGTATATCTGATTGATAGGAAGTGTAAGCATTAAGCGGTCAGCGATCAGCTTCTTGAGGCTTTTCCATAATCACTTAGGTGCGCTTTCCGTGATGGCGAACGCGCCCCGCGTGACCTACGGTCAAGGGATTGCTCGCCATCACGGGTCGCACCTCATGTACTCGTCCCAGGGCTAAATGCCTATGTTTGTCTTGATTTAAAAGCTGACTGCTTAGAAGCTGATCCCTGAATTATTACAGCTAGAGTGTATCTGTATAACCATTTCAAAGTAACTTGTCAACTGCTATCTCTTCCTGATTCAATTAATTTTTTTCAAAGTCTTGCTAGATAAATAAAAATCTAGTAAAAAAACAAAATAATCACCAAATATTAACTAATATCAAGTAACATCATAAGTAGCTGCTTACTTTATTTTTTGATAGTTAATATTTATTATTGCATTTTATTTTAATAAATAAAACAGAATAGAAGCAATATAGGTAATTAAATCAAGCATTGCTCACGAAAAAAAGCCTCTGTAGAGACCTTATACATAACATCTCTACAGACTATATAAAGTTTCGACTCTATTTATTTATCAGGGATTGCATACATTCGCTGATAGCTGATAGGTGACCGCTGACAGCTGATAGTTAATAGCTAAAGATTCGTTGGTTTTAAAACCAAGACAAAAACCTGAAATTACTAGTGAGTGCTAAAGAGAAACGTAGGTATATGACAAATCGAATCATACGTCCCATATACGACATCCAAGGTGAAGGTCATATCTCACCATTTGTTGGTCAGTCTGTCACCACTACAGGTATTGTGACTGGGGTAGCGAGCAACGGCTTCTACCTACAAGACCCTTATGGAGATAATAATGATGCCACCTCAGATGGAATTTTTGTCTTTACTAATTCTACTCCTACGGTCAGAATCCGTGACGAGGTGCAAGTGAGTGGTGATGTCCAAGAATTTCGGCGTAGTAACCGTTCCGATGACTTAACCCTGACTGAAATTACTAACCTGACTAATATTAGGGTCTTATCATCGAACAACCCTTTACCTACTGCAGTGGTTATCGGTGAAGACCGTACAGTACCTACAGAAATTATTGATGATGATGGTTTAACTGACTTCAATGAAGCTACTGATAGCATCGACTTTTACGAAAGCCTAGAAGGGATGCGGGTGCAAATCAATAATGCTGTAGCGGTTGCTCCCACTAATAGGTTTGGTGAAATTTGGACGGTTCCAGGTGATGTCAATCCTACTGGTGTTAATAATCGTGGTGGCATTACCATTAGTGACGGTGACTTCAATCCAGAACGAATTCAGATTGATGACACTCTATTGAATGGCACCTCTCCTATAGTTAATGTCGGTGACGAGCTCGGTACTGTAACAGGGGTACTTAGCTACAGTTTCGGTAACTTTGAACTCCAGTCTACTGAACCAATTCGTGCTACATCCGGTAACCTAACCCCAGAGATAACGAATTTAGTCAGTAGTGCAAATCAAGTTACGATTGCTAGCTTCAATGTCGAAAACCTCGACCCCAATAGTCAAGATGGGGATGATGATATCGGTGATGGTAAATTTAATGCGATCGCATTTCAAGTTATCAATAATCTCCAATCCCCGGATATCATTGCTCTGCAAGAGGTTCAAGACAATAACGGAACTATAGACAATGGTAATGTGGATGCTAGGGAAACCTACGAAACTCTGATTAATGCCATAGTTGCTACTGGTGGACCTCAGTACTCCTTCTTTGATATCCCCCCTGTGGACGGTCAGGATGGGGGTCAACCTGGTGGTAATATCCGCGTCGGTTACCTCTACAACCCTAACCGAGTTACCATCAACACTGATTCTGCTCAACGTATTGGTGTTGGTGAGACGGCTTTCGATAATACCCGCAAGTCTTTGTTGACGGAGTTTGAGTTTAACGGTGAAACCATCTCTGTTATTAATAATCACTTCTCTTCCAAGGGTGGTAGTGACCCTCTCTTTGGTGAGAATCAACCACCACACAACGGTCAGGAGGAGAAACGGAATCAACAAGCTCAAATCCTTAACGATTTCGTCGATACCATTCTGACTAATGACCCTGATGCCAATGTGGTAGTGCTCGGAGACTTCAATACGTTTGATTTTGAAAAACCACTGGAAACTCTTAAGGGAGCTCACAATTCAGTGCTGACCAATCTGACGGAAACGTTACCAGAGGATGAGCGTTACACATTTATTTTTGAAGGGAACTCTCAGGCACTTGACCACATTTTAGTCAGTGATAACCTAGTTAATGCTCGTGCTGAGTATGACATTGTCCACGTCAACAGTGAGTTTGCTGACCAAGCTAGCGACCATGACCCAATTTTGGCTCGCTTTACCTTACCTGAGCCAACTATTATCAATGGCACCGCAGGTAGTGATCAGCTGACTGGTACTGATAACAATGACATTATCACTGGTTTCCAAGCTCGAGATTTGCTCACTGGTGGTGGTGGTAATGATCAGTTTGTCTACACTTCACACCGAGATGCTGGCGATCAGATCACCGACTTTGAAGTGGGAAGTGACAAAATTGTTCTTACTGAGTTATTTAATAATAACGGAATTACAGTTGCTAATTATGCAGATGCGATTAATCGGGGCTTTCTGAGTTTTGGTTCACAGGACAATAGTGCTGTTGTTTTGTTTAACAAAGATGGCTCGGATGCCAGCAATTATCAAGGGGTTTTCAGGGAATTAGAACACGATTTTTCGTTTCCTTCTTTAAATACTAATTCAGATGGAAGTCAGATATTTCTGGTTCTCGAAGATGTTGATGTTGTTGAGCTCCATGATGCTAGTAATTTTGTGTTATAATCTAGAATTATGTTTGATTTTCAAGGTTGAAGGTTGTGAGGTTGGAGGTTAGCAAGTTGAAGGTTATTTGGTTGAAGGTTATTTGGTTGAAGGTTGAAGGTTATTTGGTTGAATAATCTTTATCCTGTTCCAAATAATGTTTAACGTTATTTAGCTGATTTTCGGTGCTTCTCAAGGGCTACAATAACTTCGGCTACTGTTAGGATTACTAGTCTACTCAGAAGACCTCTTGCAAAGTTCCAAAACTATTGCTAGCTTGCCTACTCCCGACTCCCTACTCCCTACTCCCTACTCCCTACTCCCTATCATTTACGCCAAGACAAACGAACAGGCATTTCCGACCGTGGCATCAATTCTGGCATGTCATGGGTAGCTTTAAATCTTGCCATGTGCTTACCATACCAGTTAGCTCCTGGAAAAGCCGTTAAACCATGAGCAAACACACTGATCAACACAGTTACTACCATAGTGCTAAACATCACTTCACTACCCTGAATTCCATCCCCCTCTAAAATTAGTAAACCATACAATATTGAAGCCACTCCCCTCGGTCCAAACCAGCCCAGAAATAAGATAGTATACCAACGCAACTTCATACCAATCACGCTAATAGCAACCCCTACCATCCGAGCAATGGTCAGAGTAGCAACGGCGTACAATCCCATCTGCCAATTCACCTCATCCAGAGCAGGAAACACCATCATTGACCCATAAATCATAAAAATCAGCAGCACCAGCAACTGTCCCTCTGCTTCTCCAAACTCATATAAACAATCACAAATTGATGGAGCTGTATTCCCTAGGGTTAAGCCAGCACAAAAGGCGGCAATAAAACCATTGCCCCCCACTAATTCTGCGATCGCCTTTGGCGTGGCCTACGGCCAATCGCATAAGCGAATAACGACAGTCCTAATACCGATAAATCTTCAAAACTATGAGTAATCCACTTGCGGCGAGCACTCTCTGACACCAACCAACCGCCAATATAGCCAACTGCTACCCCAACGATTGGTCCGAGAATCACTTGCATAGCAGCAAAGCGAAACCAAAAGCTTGCTGTTCCCGTCCCTTCCATTGTTCCAGCTAAAGAGAGGAAAATTAATAGAATCGGTAAACAAATACCATCATTCAAACCACTTTCAACATTGAGGGATTGACGAATACAAATCGGAACACTCCGACTGCTGACCACCGCTTGTCCTAAAGCCGCATCAGTGGGAGCCAGAATTGTTGCCAAGGCCGCTGCTTCCCAGAATTATAACCTACCTCCAAGCAACAGTACTGCCAAAATTGTTCCTAGGATAATTGTCAGCGGTAGACCAATACCTAACAGACGTACTGGTAAATTGTACTCTCGACGCAACAGTTTAAGATTAATCCGAGAAGCATCAGTGAACAAAACCAGAATCAAGGTAAATTCAGCAATTATCCGAACAAACTCATGCTCTACGTCTAGATTCAATAAACCCAACAATGGCGGACTCAATAAAATTCCAAAGATAACAAAAGCCATCGGTGGAGTAATCACACTTTTCTCAATGCGCCCAGAAATTAAACCAAAGCCAAGGATAAATAGGGCAATAATCGCAAATAGTTCAGTGTTCATGAAATTATCTAAGTCCTGAGTGCGTCAGTGCGATAGCAAAGGGAATAGGGAACAGGGAACAGGGAATAGGGAATAGGGAAAAAAACCTGTGTACCTCATAGTTATGAAAAGCGCTGATAGCTGTTCGCGTAGCGTGCGCGTAGCGCATTAGCTGATAGCTTAAGTTACAAAAGTCTGCTTTTACCACCCAAGCCAATCAGCCAGATCACAACAAACAACCAGTGAATGACGACAGCTGTCCAGATGGAGCCACTTTTAATATAAGCAATAGTACAAATAATTCCCAAAAGTGTAGCTAGGAATAGAAAAATAGGTTTAAAAAATGTTTCCCGTGCCGCCGGATAGAAGGTGATAGCATTCAGAGGATGATAGATAACAAAAATGAATAAACTTACTGTAGACCAAGCGTATATTGAAATTAAGGAAGGGTTTTCTGAGGGATGAGGTAATAATAAAACCCGGAAAAATATCTCCTCAGCTATTGCTGGGGTAAACAGAGCAGTTATCATAATCTTTCCCACTAGATGCCAAGAGGTTTTGAAATTAACAGCATTTAGATCAGTTTTCCTGAATAAAGGAGATAATGGGGAATTATCAATAGTAAGTAAGTTCTGATCTAGTTGCAGAAAACCGTTCCGTAAACCAATCGGTAAAGCAATTAAACCATAGATCACAATTAAGATAACTACAATTACCCAAGCTTGACCATCAGGAAACGTTAATATCCCAGCAATCAAGCGCTCGGCAACTCTTTCAGCAAATTTGGCTGACATCTCCATAGTGACATCTCCATAGTGACATCTCTATAACTAGTAACATAAAGATGTTAATACGTAAGCATTAGCTGAATGCTTACATTCATACTCCCTTAAACCCAACTTCCATTTCTTTCATCGATTCTTCCACAATTACAGTATCAGTTTTATGAAGTTTGCGAGCAATACCAATTTGATTGAGCACAATGCCACAAATAATTACAGCACCACCAATATATTGAGCTATTGTTGGTACTTCTGAGAGAATCAAGTAAGCTGCTAAAATGCCCGCTACTGGACTAAACGAACTGGCCAGAGAAACATCGGATGCAGTAGTAGTCTTCAAACCCTTAAACCAACAGAGTTGACCCCCTACTACAATCACAGCTCCATAGAGGAGCATCCATTGCCAGACAAAGGGTGAGAAAACATTCATAAAGTGACCTACTCCAAATAACTTAATCACCACAACAAAGAAAATGACTGTACCTGTAGCAGTTCTGAACACCGTAAAGATGCCCAGAGGGATTTGGCGCAGCTTCACTTTACTAATAATCGTAGAAATTGCTAATGCGATCGCACCTGCTGCTGCCATCAATTCACCGACACCAATCCTAAAGCCTCCCGCCATAGTAATCATGTTTTCCTGCGGAGGCTGAAGCAAAATAGTCAGGATGACACCAATAAATGAAATAATCGCACCAGCTATCACCCAACGATTTACCCGTTCTTTGAGAAGTAAAACTGACAAAGCCAAAGCCAGAGGAGGCTCAATGCGTCCAATCAGCACTACATTATTAACAGCAGTGCGCTCAAGAGCGATAAATATCAGAGATGGTGCCAGTGCTCCTGACAAAACTGCGACACCCAGTAACCCTAACCAATCTGTTCCAGAGAGTTGTCTTAGGGCTCGAAAATTCCACTGTCGTCCATAAATAGCAATCAACGCTAGCAACGCGCAGAGATTGCCAACAAACAAAACATTACAGAAGGAAATAGGATTGTTACCATCAATTAAATTATCTGCACCCAGGTCAGTGAGCTTACGAATGACCGAATTCGCTGCTGCAAAAATTAGGATAGCGATCAATAAGTAACCACGCCCTGGAATCCGATTCAACCAATCTGTTATTTTAGCAATGAAACTTGACATAGACGTTGACAATAGCAAAGTTTAAATGACAGGGTAAGCGCAAGAATCAATAAGCCTAGGCTTATTGATAAAAAAACCGCGCCATTCTCAACAAATTAATTCTATTGCGAGTACAGTTCTACTAGATTATAGGGGTTTCGAGCCACGATCAACCGATATCCACCCAATCCACATTATGGGCAATTTTTTCTTGCGCTTACCCTGGTTTCAATGAATTATATCGTGTCCAGATGTACCATCGATTCAAAATGAGACACAGTTTATCTCATCAAGACGCATAACTGAGTCTTGTTGGAATTGTGACTTATAGGCGGCACGGATATCTTCAATAGCTTGCTCTGCCTTTGCAGAGCGCTTATAAAGGATCATCACCATACGGGACTCCTCCTGTATTGTCTTGTCTGTTTTAGCATCTCGCCATTGTCCTGATATTTTGTCAATGCTTAGCCCATCTGGAAATCGAGGGCTTATTACATTATCAAGGAACTTTTGCCATACTAGAGGTTCCACTTTTCCGCCACCAGGGATGTTTAAACCAAAATAGAGTTCAACCTTAGACATGGTTTGGCCTTCTACTGGACAAGATGATGATGCGAGATTGCTTTGAGGGAAAGTCAACAAAAATAATACAAAAATTACTACCACACAAATGAAGTTACTTAATGTTTTCATAGTTAGACAATGAGATCTTATAGCACTATAGCACCGTAGCACAATTTAACGTTTATTTATGCCCACCTACTTAATTGAGCCAGAGTTAGGTAATAACTATACCTGTAGGATAGGTTAATAACGCACCCTACCACTGAGGTCTTAAATAAAAGTATTGTCCATAAATCATTTAGAATCACTATAGTCAGCACATTGTTGGATCAGTTTTGCAATTAATCCAGTCCAACCATTTTGGTGACTTGTTCCAATTACTAAGCCACTATCGCCATGGAAATATTCATATAACAGAATTAAATTGTGCCAATTCGGAGCAGTTTTAAATTCCTTAATTTTGCCATAAAGAGGACGATGACTGGATTGATTTTTATGGAAAATCCGAATCAGACGCCGGGATAGTTCTACAGAGACTTCCCCAAGGGTCATCAGATTACCTGACCCTGTAGGGCATTCCACTTTAAACGTATCTCCTAAATAGTAATGGAAGGTTTGCAAGGATTCAATTAAGAGATAGTTAAGGGGCATCCAAATCGGACCACGCCAGTTAGAATTTCCCCCAAATAACCCATTACTAGATTCAGCAGGTTCGTAGTCTACACGATGTTCATTATCATTGACATAAAATAGATAAGGATTATCCTTATGAAACTTAGAAATAGCTCTGATACCATAGTCACTTAAAAACTCATTTTCATCCAACAACTTGCTCAGAATGCGGCGGAATTTATCACTTTCTACCACTTTGCCAAGAGTCATATAACATAGAGCAAGCATCCGCTTTGCGCCTACTCCCTTAGTTTCCATACAAGCAACATTGCGTTTGAGATCAGGGCGATGTTGAATAAACCACTCCAATCGTTTTTTAAAACCCGGAAGTTTATTGAGCGTCTCTGGTTCTATAGTAGTGACGGCAAACAGAGGAATTAACCCTACCATGGAGCGTACTTTCAGGCGCAACTGTTCCTGATTAGGTAAGTGTAGCACATCATAGAAAAAGCCATCCTCTTCATCCCACAATTGCGTCTCATCTTCCCCAATATTATTCATAGCAGCGGCAATGTAGAGGAAGTGTTCAAAAAACTTAGTAGCAATGTCTTCATAGACAGGGTTTTATCACGCTAATTCTAGGGCAATAGTGAGCATATTAAGACAGTACATTCCCATCCAGCTGGTGCCATCAGATTGCTCAATATACCCGCCGAATGGAAGCTCTGAACTGCGGTCAAATACTCCAATATTATCTAATCCTAAAAACCCCCCTTCAAATACATTGTTGCCGTCGAAATCTTTGCGGTTAACCCACCAGGTAAAGTTAAGCAGAAGCTTTTGAAAGACCCGTTCTAAAAATTGGCGATCGCTTGTTCCATGGAACTGTTTTTATAGCTGATAAACTTGCCAGGTTGCCCACCCATGCACGGGAGGATTGACATCTGAAAAGTTCCATTCATAGGCGGGAATTTGCCCATTGGGATGCAAATACCACTCCCGCGTCATTAAGTCAAGTTGATTCTTAGCCAAATCTGGATCAATCATTGGTGACAGCTCCTACACTGACCCGTTGGGTGAGCGTGTAGGCTTCCCAGCCAATCCGGCCATCGCTTAGGAGGCGCTGGGCTTTAAGAACGGACTGCCCTGCCGCTCTGTTTCGTATATTGATCGCTGCATTATGATCACGATCGAGGCTGCAACCACAATGGGGACAATCGTGCCACCTTGTATGCAGCTTTTTGGTAACTTTTTTGCCACAATTGGAGCAATTCTGTGAGGTGTTTTGGGCACTTACCGGAACCGCCAACAAGCCAGCATTTTCGGCTTTGCTTGCCAGGATTGTCAGAAAGCTTGACCAACCCGCATCCAATACAGACTTAGCCAATCGGGACTTAGCCAGTCCCTTTACATTTAACTTTTCGTGAGCTACTACATCGTATTTTGACAGCAAATAATTGGCGGTTTTAAAGTGGAAGTCTTTCCGTTTATCCGCTACTTTTTTGTGCTGTCTACCAAGTTGCTTGATAGCCTTGAGTCTGTTGCTGCCTCCCTTCTTACGTCGAGATACCCTTTTCTGAATAACCTTCAATCTTTTTTGAGATTTTCGGTAATACTGAGGAATTTCTATTGTCTCTCCTTCCGAAGTAGTCAAAAACTCCTTAAGACCAACATCAATACCGACTATTGAGTCAGGATTAATGTCAGGTTTAACTTCAGGTACAGTTTTATCTTCTAGGGACAATACCAGATAATATCTATCACACTTTTTGGTGATCGAAGCTGTTTTTATTTTGAATCCATCAGGAATAGGGCGATGTAGTAAAACCTTGATTTTACCTATTTTAGGGAGGTTGATAAGATTGCCATCCAAACAACCTTCTTTCATTTGGGGGTAGGTAAAGGTGCGGTAGCGGTGTTGTTTCTTAAACCTGGGTTTACCACTCCGCTTCCCATTGCAATCCCCCTTAACAAATCTATCAAAAGCGTGCTTTACTCTTTTGACTACATCCTGAAGCACCTGGGAATATTAAACTAAGCCGGTGAGTCGCCTCACCGACTCGTCTCCAAAACCGTACGTGACACTTTCATATCATACGGCTCCTCATTACAGTACAATCCTTGACAGTGGCTCCTCTAGAACGGGTTTTCATCTAACTCATTGGAGTTGATTCTCTTTCCGTGTTTGACATCGTGACAATGTAGGTGTAATAATTCGAGATTTTTGTCTGAATTATTTCCCCCTAGTGCGCGTGGTATTATGTGATGTTTTTCCATTAAATCTCCATCCCTAAAGGTAAGACCACAATGAGTGCATTTCCCTTCTTGCCGTTCTAAAAGTTTTCCCTTCTGAGTGGTCATCTCAGGATGCTTTCTCATTCTGGTATTCCAATAGATTAGGTCTCCATCATAGGGACTTCTGGTATCCTGGATTTTTGTGTGCCTTACAATTTTTGTTTTGGCATGTTTGGGGAGATAATTATCTTTCCCTGTCATAAATGTCCAGTTATCACCTTCGATGGTTCCCCAGTATTTATCGTTTACCCAGGTTTTTGATTTCTTTGGATGTCTCCTGTATCCCCATCTTTGGAGTTTATTCCAAAGCATGTTTCCTAATTCGTCGAAAGTTTCTTGACTACAAACACTCTTGTAGTAATTACACCATCCACGTATAATTGGTTTTAGGTGGCGTATTAGTGCCTCCTGAGGGGCAGCTCTGTGTTTGTCGATAGATTTTGAGAGCTGCCTATAATGCTCTTGAACTTTTTCCTTAGATGGTTTGATGATGGTTTTAAAACCTTGTTTTGACTGGTGTTTACCTACTTGGTATTGACGGATAGTAAATCCTAAGAAATCAAATCCGTCAAGAGTGTGGGTAATTTTGGTCTTACTTGGTTTTAATTCCAATCCCATGTCATTCAACCATTCGTTGATGATTCTTTGACATTCTTCTACCACAGTTTGTTCTTTATGCAGGATGACAAAGTCATCAGCATATCGAATCAAATTTAATGCCTTTTTGTTTCTTTTTTTATCTCCTTTCATAGATTTGGCATATTGTTTGATTCGTTCCTCCATTCCGTGAAGGGCTATATTTGCCAAGAGTGGGGATATAACTCCACCTTGGGGAGTACCCTCTTTTATAGATGAGAATGTTCCGTTATCTATCACACCGGCTTTTAACCATGATTTGATTAATCGTCTTAGTGACGGATATGTATTTAATTTTGTCAGAAGTGCATCATGGTTGATTTTGTCGAAACATTTTGCTATATCGGCATCTAGTACCCATTTGGGTTTTTGCTTGATACTTTTAAATATTGCTTCGATTGCATCGTGACATGAGCGTCCTGGTCTAAATCCGTAGGAATTGGGTTCAAATTTTGCTTCCCATTCCGGTTCTAGAGCCGCGCACGCAAGTGCTTGTAAGGCGCGGTCATACATGGTGGGAATCCCCAATGGGCGTTTTTCCGTTCGTCCAGGTTTGGGAATCCATACCCTTCTGGTTGGTTTGGCCTTTCTTTGAACTTTAAGGCTGGCTACTAAGGCGAGGCGTTGTTTTGGTGTTAGGGATTTAACCCCGTCTATTCCGGCAGTCTTTTTGCCTTTGTTCTGTTGGGTTACCCTTCTAACCGCAATCATTTTAGCTGACCAGGATTTCATCA
This sequence comes from Moorena sp. SIO4A1, assembly GCF_010672065.1. Lineage (NCBI taxonomy): Bacteria > Bacillati > Cyanobacteriota > Cyanophyceae > Coleofasciculales > Coleofasciculaceae > Moorena > Moorena sp. SIO4A1. Next base: position 18,329 of record NZ_JAAHHX010000090.1, read on the forward strand.
GGGTTTTTTGCAGCTTTCGCACCACGCGGACATCACCACGGCTTGAGGCTCGATATATTCGTTTTTGTAACTTAAAGACAGTCATTTCTAGCTTACGCCAGTTGACTTTCTTCCATTCCGACTGTGGGGCGAACCCCCGAGTTTTAGACATATTCATTACTACTGGCAACTATATCTCTTCCTGTAACGTGAGTCTGTCAGCATATCCTAGGCATTACCCTAGACGTTAGCTTTTGACTCTATCTTTCCTACACATGACTTGCGGCTAACTACCTACTCAATAATCGACCTTACTGAGAGTGCATGTGAGGTTACTTCGTTCCTGATAACCATTCTGTGAACTTTTAGGGTGGTACTATTCACCGGGAGTTATGTGGGAAATCGTTACAAGGACATCCAACTTTGTAGTTACGGTCGATGTCCCCTATTAAGGGGAGCACCTCCGCTTCAGAACTGGGCGTGAGACTTTCACCTCACCCAGCTCCTGGGTAAACTCAGTCTTTTGACCGGCCTTTCGGCATGCTCCAGTGTATCTGTTGGTGGCAGCTCCGATGAACTGCTAGTAAGTTCTTCGTTTTCCGGTTGTCGTGGTTTCCATCGATATGATGAAGATGTACAGACTCGTCTTCTAGGAACTTCAATCCACAGTGTCCACAAGAATGGTTTTGCCGTTTCAGAGCGTCTGAAGTAGCACCGGAGTAGAGGCGGGAATTCCTTTTGCTCCAGTAGACTAAGTCGCCGTCATAGGGTGACTTAGTCCCCTTGACGTTCACGTGTTGGTTCTGTTTGTAACCTACTTTTGGGAATGCCTTTTTGCATAGTTCGTTGGCCTGATACCGGTTTACTTTCTTTTCCTTTCGGAATTTTCGGTTTGCGGTCTGGTTCATGAACCATAAGCTATCCCTTGAGCTACTCATATCGCAACTACTGTGATAGTTACGCCATCCGCGAACAATTGGGGCTAACTTTTTGGCTTTTACTTTGGCACCATAATTCGAGCAGTTGACCACGGTTTTAATCTTCTTACGTATGTTTCTGTGGTTTTCCTCTGAGGGAATACACGAGAATTTTCCGTCTTTTCTGGCGCGGAATCTCCACCCCAGGAAGTCAAATCCGTCTGTCGTTTTGGTCAGCTTGGTCTTTTCTTCACTGATTTCCATTCCTCTTTCTGCCAGAAAGTTTTTTACTTTTTGGAGAATTTTTTCAGCGTTATCTTTTGGCTTGAGGATAAACACCATGTCGTCTGCGTATCGCAGGCTGGTGTGTATATCTTCTATTCCGTTAAGTGCCACATTTGCTAGTAAAGGGCTGACCACACCACCTTGGGGTGTTCCTTGCTCTAGGAATTCCGGATTGATGCCTGCTTTTAGGCACCTGAAAATCCCCTGTTTTAGGCACGCAGGAGCTAACAATCTATCCATGATTGAGCTGTGTGAGATGCGGTCAAAGCATTTTTTTATGTCTAGTTCGATTATTCGCTTGTTTATACCGTTTTTGTCGGATTTCAGGTGTAGGAATAGCCGTTTTTGCACGTCTTGTGCGCTTCTTCCGGTCCTGAATCCATAACTGTCGGCACTGAACGTTGCCTCGTGGGCTGGTTCTAGGGCGAATTTGGCTAGACATTGCCATGCTCGGTCGGCTATGGTTGGTATCTTTAACATTCGGGTCTTTCCATTCTTTTTAAGGATTGGATGTTCCCGTAGTCCGCTATGTTTCCAGTCGTGGCCGTAACGGGTCAATGTTTCAACCAGTTCCATGCGTTCCCTGAAATTGAGTTTTGACTTTCCGTCAATTCCAGCAGTTCTTTTGCCTTTATTTAGCTGTGTTACTTGTCGGACAGCCAGCAGTTGTGCTGAGCGGGATTTCATAATCAGTTTCTGTAGAGACCTGGCTTTCTTCAGGTCACCTGCTTGAACCGCTTTGTATACACGCTTTTGTAGGCGGAATAAATTTTGGCGGAGTTTCTTCCACTTCTGATTTTTCCAGAGTTCACTATGATTGCTCATGTGTCTAACCGTGCTCTACTAGAGTTTGTATATTCTGAATACCCGCAGGCAGTTTCTACCTGCATCCTACCCGGTAGTAGGGATTAAGTGTGACATCACTTACCGTAGGTTCGACCGGCCTACAGACCTATTTTTGTGCTACCGTTTTTACTTGTTCCATTCATCAGATTGTTGTGGTGATTTAGGGTAGTCCATTTTGCCTATTCCCTCCTCGGAGATTACAGTTGTCCAGGACAGAACACTGTGAGGATTAGGGAATCAAGTCTCGCATGTACTAGTCAGATTGCGGCTCCGAAGTTAGACACTTTTTCAGGACTTTCGCTACTGTTACCCATGTCACCTCCCCGTTAGCGGCAGTGTCACCCATCTGATTGGTGTCTGATTCCGCCCTGGTGCCAGCTTCACTCTGCAAGGGTGTCGCCTTGCTCGGTGTGGCCAAGATAGGGAGTCACTAGTCTCTTCTAGGGGTCGGGTTTGCACCGCCATCCGGATGAATAGTTGTAATCTTTCGGGGTTGTCCCCGCGAATTACCTAAGTCTTACCCCTCCTGGTAAAGGAGGCTCTTACTTAGAACAAGCCGCACATCCTAACTCCGTTGACTTTTTTGTCTGTAGCGTATCAAACCTTCTTTCGCTACACTACAATGACGATGATTCAAACATACCTTTCTCTCGTACCCATGAGTTCTCTGCCTGCTACTAACATCGGTC
>NZ_JAAHHX010000900.1:0-1200 GCF_010672065.1 Moorena sp. SIO4A1
CCTTCAACCTTCAACCTTCAACCTTCAACCTTCAACCTTCAACCTTCAACCTTCAACCTTCAACCTTCAACCTTCAACCTTCAACCTTCAACCTTCAACCTTCAACCTCCAACCTTCAACCCCCAACCTCTAACTTTAAACCTTCAACTTCCCAACTCCCGAGAACGCTGATAAGACCCCAAAACCGCCTCAATCAAAGCCGAGCGAAAACCAGCCTTCTCCAACTTAGCGATCGCAGCAATCGTCGTTCCCCCAGGACTAGTAACCCTATCCTTCAATTGAGCTGGATGCATTTGAGTTTCTTGTAACAGCTGGGCTGTCCCCAATACTGTAGACTTGGCCAACTGCAATGCGATCGCTCTGGGTAATCCAGCTGCCACGCCCCCATCTGCTAGGGCTTCGATCAAAATCGCCACATAAGCTGGGCCTGACCCAGATAAACCGGTCACCGCATCCATCAGGTGTTCCGGAATCTCTACTACTTCACCAACAGCCCTAAAAATTGTCTTTGCTTGCTCCATTTGATCAGGCGAAACCCATTTTCCAGCAGCTAGTGCTGTGATTCCCGCCCCAACTGTTGCAGGAGTATTAGGCATTGCCCGGATCACTGGCTGGGATGGAAAAGCATTTTCCAGCCGTTCCAGAGGCACTCCAGCTAGAATTGAAATCACCATTGGCAACGTTCCTAAGCTGTGACCGTTGTCACCTCTACCCATGGCCAGTTCTGCCGCTACCGCTTCAAATACCTGAGGTTTAATTGCCAGTAACAAAACCTCTGATGCTGCCGCTGCCGCTTGGTTATTGGCAGTGACCCTTATCCCGTATTGTTGCGCCAAACCATCACGGCGCTGCTCCAGCAGCTCACTCACCAAGACCTCATCAGGCTGGTAAAGTTGTTGGGCAAGTAGGCGGGATAGGAGGGCTTCTCCCATGACACCGCCACCAATTATGCCAAGTTTGATAGGCAACCCAACACCTCTCTTTTCAACTTTTAATGTTATTCACGAAAAACTAGACACTTGTCAAGTCCTGATTCTTACTGAGCCATCTGGTCTGGCTCAGAACCCCAGGCTGGTGACGGAGCTGTCTGACGGGGAGGAGGAGCCTGGGGAGTAGGTATCTCATGAATCACACCAGACTGAGTACTTACCTGAACACAGCTTGGTGTGAACAAGAAAATACTTTCACCAATACGCTCTT
>NZ_JAAHHX010000901.1:0-1199 GCF_010672065.1 Moorena sp. SIO4A1
TCTCCCAGAATCTGAACTTAAGCAAAATATTTGCCTCCAGGTATATCCCACCGGCAAGAAAACCTATTTGCCTCCCAACCTCACCCTCACTGTGCTGGATGCATCCGGAACAGTGTTTCTCGAAGCCCAAGCCAGACAAATCGATAATTACATTCAATTGCAGTTCAGTGGTGTACCAGGAGAGCAATTTAGTGTCGAAGTTGCCCTTGGCGATGCCAGGATTATTGAGGATTTTGCCATCTGATCCTATAGTCTGGCCTACCGCCAATCTAGGAATTATCGAATTTAGCCATCGACACACCACTGAAAGCGTTATAATTCAAAGTCCTTCGGGAATAGATCGGTTATCTGGTGTCTTGTTTGATATCAGTTTTGATATCACTCAGTGGTCAATCCTAAGACACCGATACACCCTCTATAAACTTATATAAACCTCTATAAATAGGTAAAATTAGGGGACAAATCACATCTGCAACACAAGTGTCCATGACCAATGACCAATAACACGCGCAGTATTGGGAAATTAGTTGTCTTAAAGATAGGAGATGGTTGTTTTGACAAAGGGTTTCCAGTCACTTTACAGATTTGGGAAGAGGGCAAAAGACCCTTGTTGGAAATCACTGGCAGGCTACCTCCTGCTCCTGAAATTCTGCAATCGTGCCAAAGTTGGACAACGAGTTATCACAGTTTGGGGTTACGTTCCCGTCTAGAAGCATCAGTGGTACAAGTGACGAATGTATCTAAACTGGAACGGTGCTACAATGCTGCCCAAGTCTTAGGCGATCGCTTAAATGCTTGGCTATCTTCAGAGCCATTTCGACCGATTAAGGAGAAATTACTCGAACAACTATCACCCTCCGATGAAATCCGTCTAATTATTCAAACCGAGAACAGTTGTTTACGGCGACTGCCCTGGCATCTGTGGGATTTTTGGGAACGCTATTGCAAGGCGGAAATTGCTTTAAGTGCCTTAAAGTATGAACCAGTGACTCTAAATCCCAAGCCTCACACGAAGGTAAGAATTTTAGCAATTATAGGAAATAGTATTGGTATTGATACTGAAGCAGATCAGAAGTTGCTAGAGCAATTACCTGATGCTCAGATAAAATTCCTCATAGAACCCCAGCGTCAGCAAGTCAATGAAGCCCTTTGGGAGCAATGTTGGGATATTCTATTTTTTGCTGGTCATAGTTCTAGTA
>NZ_JAAHHX010000902.1:0-1197 GCF_010672065.1 Moorena sp. SIO4A1
AAAGTAACTGCTACTCTTGGTGCTGGTAAATCCCACAATCCTGGTACAGGTTTGGAGTCTAATGCCCAAACTGGATCGGGAGCCATAATAAAGGGAATTTCCCAATCCGCTAGGAGTGTCGCTGAGCCATAATCCCTGACACTGACTGCTGTACATCCGGTGAAGGACCGCTGGGCTAGCCAACCAATCAGCCGACGCTTAATTGGACCAACCCCCTGGGCCCAAGCAATGGTTTTCAGACCCATCCTTTGGGCTAATCCCATTAAACCACAGTAGTAGAGAGGGCTAGCGGCACTAGTCACATCTTGGATTAAACTACCACCCCCCCATATGAATAGTTCAGAAAGGCCCATGGCCTTGAGCACTGGTAGAGTAGACATGCGATCGCAACTTTCCACTCCATAGCGCTGACGAGTTTGACTAGGGTTACCGGAAAGGACTATCGGCTTCACTGACTTTGGTAGCATTTGCAGCAGTGACGCTAACAATGCTTCATCGCCACCGTTGCCCTTGCCGTAATATCCACATAAAACTGCTTTGACTTGCTTCATGCCTTCAACTCGTCCTGCCTACGACTCCCTATATTCCCATCCGTGAGTGTAAAAAAAATGCCAATTAAAGTAGGGTGGGCAAAGTAATATTATCTAGAATACTCACGCATAACCAAACTATTTTTGCCCACCCTACAAGCTATAGTGCCATCCGTTAGATCCCTTAACCCATCAATTGCCCCTGATTGGAGCTTATTGCATGCGATCAATAGTACGATATTGAATGGCTTCAGCAACATGTTCGGTTTTAAGGTCATCATCACCACTCAGGTCGGCAATGGTACGGGCAACTTTGAGAATACGGTCGGTGCCTCTAGCAGAAAGACCAAGTTTGCGAATAGCGCTTTCTAATACATTACGGGAAGTATCATCTAATTTACAGAATCGACGTAGATGATAGCTTTGCATCTGAGCATTGCAATGAAGAGTGGGTTCAGTTTGGAAGCGGTCACGAGTGCGATCGCGTGCGACTTGGACTCGTTCTCGCACCGGTGCTGATTCTTCTCCTGTAGACTGTCTAGTAATTTCTTCAGGTTTAAGCCGATTGACCGCTACTTGTAAATCAATGCGATCCATTAATGGTCCTGATAGCTTCGACCAATATTGTTCCCGTTGGCGAGGGGAACAGCTGCAGGCTTGAATTGGA
>NZ_JAAHHX010000903.1:0-1195 GCF_010672065.1 Moorena sp. SIO4A1
ACTTAAATTACCAGAAACTGGGTCAACTCAATGTAGCTGGTGGAAATATTCGCAATATTGCCCTAAATGCCGCTTTTTTTGCCGCCGCCGCCGATGAAGCCGTGAACATGGAACATATCTATGAAGCAACAAAATGGGAATATCTTAAATTGAAGAAAATGTTGACTAACGATGAGATTGAAGGGTGGTTTTAGTTGTGGGGAGTTTTAGGGAATAGGGAATAGGGAATAGGGAATAGGGAATAGGGAATGGGGAATCGGGAATCGGGAATCGGGAATCGGGAATCGGGAATCGGGAGGCGTAGGGTGGGCAAATGCTGACCCTCTGACAATTTGATCTCGAATCGGGTCCATTTGCCCACCTTCCCTGAGGCGTAGGGTGGGCAAATGCTTATCCTCTGACAACAATATCTCGAATTCTGTCAATTTGCCCACCTTCCCATTGGCTGTGGGGTAGGGTGGGCAAATGCTGTACTTCTGACAACAATATCTCGAATTCTGTCAATTTGCCCACCCTACAAGCTGCTACAAGCTGCGGGGTTTGGTGGGCAAATCCTGATCTTTGAGCTGACCATGTAATCTGGAATCCGGTCGATTTGCCCACCCTACAAGCTGCGGGGTTTGGTGGGCAAATCCTGATCTTTGAGCTGACCATGTAATCTGGAATCCGGTCGATTTGCCCACCCTACAAGCTACTTTATTTTTAATTTTTAATTACTATAGCTTTTGAATAAAATAAGCTGACGGCTGACAGCTGACGGCTGAATGCTTACTAGCGATCGCGCTTTCATACTTCAATGTCTTGATGCAGCACCAAATAATGAAATAGATAATTTTGAATAGTCGCAAAGCCTTGACAAACTTAGCTAATAGCCGGAAAACTACCACCAGCGATGCAGCGCGGTCTTGGGGAGGCAGCGCGGTCTTGGGGGTTCCCCCCATGAGCGACTGCCGTGGTTTCCCCCACTCGCGCTTTGCATCAAGAAATAAAGTGAATATCACTGAAGGTTTCGATCCACAAACGAGCACCACAATCAAGGGGATTATCCGGCTGATAAACAATCTTACAAGGACCAAGGATTTCGACTTCATTACCGTAGAGATTAGTGCCCTTTCGTTTTACTGAAATCACTGGCTTCCGGTCTTTGGGGCTTTTCTTCATATTCGAGCCAATGTGATTGCGATTGACATTAATC
>NZ_JAAHHX010000904.1:0-1193 GCF_010672065.1 Moorena sp. SIO4A1
ATGAAATGGTACTCGTGCGGGATATCAATTTCTTTAGCCTCTGTGAACACCACATGTTGCCATTTATGGGTAAGGCTCACGTCGCCTATATCCCTAACCAAAAAGTGGTAGGACTCAGTAAAATAGCTCGTGTGGTCGAGATGTATGCACGGCGACTGCAAGTTCAGGAACGGCTGACTCGCCAGATTGCCGAAGCCATTCAAGCTGTCCTAGATCCCAAGGGTGTGGCTGTGGTGATGGAAGCTACCCATATGTCCATGGTGATGCGGGGTGTGCAAAAACCAGGGTCTTGGACTGGCACCAGTGCGATGGTCGGGATTTTTCAAGAGGATCAAAAAACTCGTGAGGAATTTCTCAACCTAATTCGCCATCAACCGAATTTCTTTTAGGGGTTTGACTTGAACGGTTAACTAATCCTACTAAAAAAGTCATTAGTCATTAGTGATTAGATCTCTGGGAAAATTAACGTTTAGCTTAGACCTGACAAGGAGTAGAGCCATGATTTTCACCAGAGTTCTATTAGTCCTTAGTGAAAAACACACACACATTAGTAACGGTAGTTGCTGATGACAGATGGTAAGCTATCAGCTATCAGCGTGTCGCGTATCAGCGAAAGGCCTGTCGCCACGCTACCGGAACAGTTTATGCCCATAGGGCAGGCTACACCGAACAGCTTTTGAATAAAATAAGCTGACGGCATTAGGCTGACGGCTGAATGCTTACGACAGATGAGTAATGACTAATGACTCACTTTAGCCACTAGTTAACACAATCCTCCCTAATAGTCTCCACATCAAACATAATGGAAAATTTTGCCTCAGGCATCATCTGCTTTAAAACCCGTAGATGTTCTTCAGCATTGCCGCGCCGTCGAAATCGGCCAACGGTGATATTGCTGAGCTTGGGTTGCAAAAGGACAATGATCCAGGGATTTAGCTTTTCTGTATAATTCAACATAGGTTTTCCTTATAGCTTTTCCTTGAGACACTTGAATTTGGTGCCAAATTAGCTTCCACTTTCATCAGCGACCCATCTTTACACGTTGGGAAGCTCGTGAGATGGGGTAATATCAAATCCGGTTAAATAGTTATCGTTAAGCCTTGGCTGCCTGCCACCAATGAAAATGGGTCAGACCACGAATGAAGTCGCACTGCTTGAGTAAAACACAACAGCGAGCGCAAATTATCTGCTCC
>NZ_JAAHHX010000905.1:0-1193 GCF_010672065.1 Moorena sp. SIO4A1
TTCGAAAATTCATTAAACTTTCATCAAATTAGGGAGGTATTTAAACCCTACGCCAGAGATTTTTAAGTTATAAAGTGTGATAGCGATGTACCTACCCAGGTTAATCGTTTAAATAAAACTCACTGCAAAACGCGCGTGAATTTCCCAGGGTGCCTCCAACCATCAGTATTTGCCAGAAAACCCTCTAATCCCATCTAGAAGAACTGGGAATTCCAACTACATATGCAGATGAAATTCGAAGATATCTATAGCTTTTTCCAAGATCCTCCACCCAACTATCTCAATAAAGAATTAGCCGTATGCTATGTTCTATCGGTGTTGTTGCAAGGAGAATCTTATGGAACACAACTGATCCAACAACTAGAACAAGAATACCCCACCTATCGACTTTCAGATACTGTCCTCTACAGTGCACTGAAGTTTCTTGAAGAAAAACAGGCAATTTCAGCCTACTGGCAAAAAGTAGAAGGAAGAGGACGCCCACGCAGGATGTATCAAATCTGCCCAGAGTGGCAGGAGAAAGCTATAGAACTTGCCAGTTTTTGGCATGACTATATGGCTGAGGAAACAGTGGGGAAAATTCAGTCAAGGACTCCCTGCCACCAGTCTGTTGTTGAGTCAGTTAGGTAGGGAAGTAGCAATTTTTTCCAGGGTGCTTTCCCGTGAAAACCCTGGTGGCATAACAGAAGTCAGGTGATGCATTGTCTTGCCCAGATCTGAATTCAGGTGAATTCAGGGCGTGCTAGCTGCTAGCCATCTACCCATACCAGTATCTTACAGCCTCTAGCTAGTGGGTACGGAGTAGCGTGACCTGACCAAAGCGTGTCTAATAACTTGTAAAGTAGTAGCAAAGGATGTGTATTTTTATAGTTAATATTCAGTGAATACCACTATTCTTGCTTCTACACTTTGGCTAACTCTTTTATTAGCAGTAGGTTTGTTTTTCTTTATTCGAGCCTCTGTGAAAGACCGAATACAACAAGTCAAGTTAGCTTCCCCAGAAACAGAAGAATCGCTTCTAAACCAGTTGAAGCAATATTTTTATCAAAGAGCCTACCAGGTGGCGGCGGTGGATGCTGCCACCAATCAAGTCACGTTCCAGGGGATAGTCCGACCGAGTTGGTTTCTGGCTATCTTTTTAACCGTCCTAGCTGCCTGTGGTATACTCTGCTTATCCCTAGTGCTATCTATTT
>NZ_JAAHHX010000906.1:0-1189 GCF_010672065.1 Moorena sp. SIO4A1
CAATAGCGAGTGGGGAGGGGCTGTGTGCGGAACCTGCGTCCGCACCTTGTAAGCCCCGTGGAAACCACGCCAGTTGCTCATGGGGGAGACCCCCAAGACCGCACTGGCTCCCCTGTTCCCTTGCTGCATCGCTTTTTTAGTCAATCCCCACCCATAACCACAAACGTCTCCCCACAACAGATGACATTCATCAATCAAATACACCACAAGCTTTCCAGTCTCTATATCTTCACGATTTTATTCTAATAAATCACAAATTTCTTGATGTCGTATCTCTACCTTTTTTTGCTCTCGTTTTGGGTTACTTTTTTGATTTTTTTTCCAACTCATTCCTGCCTCTTTAAAGATATCATAGTAACTCTGTTTTGACTGAAATTTGATCCCATAATTATCTTCTATATAATTTTCTAGTTTACTTAAATCTATCTGATTTTGACTTCTTAACCACTCAATTATAGAAATCCGATCGCTTTGATTAAGGTATCCTTTTGAGCCTTTATGTTTTAGTTTCAATCCCTCAATACCTTCTAGGGCAAAACGAACTTTGCCTTTGCTAACAAAAGCAGCAGAGACCCCTAATATTTTTTTGATTTTTGTGACTTTAAAACCTTGAATAAGCATCCGAATAGCTAAGGCTCTTTTTAGCTCTCTTGGTTCTGGATTGCTTTCGATAAAATTTTCTAGTTCTTCTTGAACATCAGTTTTAAACTGCTCGATTGGTTTATTCATAATTTCTATTTTTTTTATTTGATAAAACTCATTTTATTATAATATTTGATTTTTGACAAATGATTTAGGATTGCTATAGCAGGATAAAGTTTGGGGTAGGTTATTAAGAGTTGTGAGAATATACCAAGGTTCTTTAGCTCCTTTCCCCTGATATTGACGTTTCCAATGAACCGCTAAATTAAAGTTTCCTAATTGATGAATTTTTGTGTAATAAATGTTTGAGTAAAATCGAGAGCTTCCTGGCTTAACTCCTAAATCTTTGAGGGGGCGATAAACGGCATCATCATCTTGAAGGCAAGTCCCTTTTTTCTGACGCAAAGCAAAGTCGACTTTCCTGTCCTGTAGCCACTTAGCTAGCTGAACACTGTGAAATTCTCGGTCTCCTAATACTAGTACAGGTAAGAGGTGCAGCAGCCTTAATACCGGAGTTAGAACTTTTTTTGTTCCGCCAAACTACTGT
>NZ_JAAHHX010000907.1:0-1189 GCF_010672065.1 Moorena sp. SIO4A1
ATGGGATAACCGTATTTGTTAAGTGCTGCTTTCTGTCTCCCTCCCTGCCCCTTGCAAGTGACTAACAGCGGCTGAGAGGTTTTCAAGACCAAGGTCTCAATATTCCCAACACAAGCGGCATCAATAAGCGTGCTGCTTAGGTAGTCCTAATCTAGTCCGGTTGTATTTGGTTTGCGCTCCCGTTCCGGTGACCACAAACTTGATTGATCGAAGTACCTTTACTAACTTGTTACGAGTCGTATTCACCGCTGCTGCATCCGGTAATGGTTGCTTAGTTTTAGTTTTGATTTTCTGAAGTAGATTTGGTTTCTTTTTTAGGAATTCCTCTATGGGTTTGTTTCCTTTCCGTTGATTGCATTTTTCGCAGGCTAAGCAGAGATTACTGACCCGTTCGCGTAGCGTCGGCTTTGCCGAATTACTTCCACCCAATGACTTTGGGTGAATGTGTTCGATCTGCAAGGGAACAGACTGTTTACCGCAATAGGTACATTCTCTTCCCCATTTCTCAAGTAAGTACTCCTTTACTTCGTAGCCAGCTAGTTCACCTTGTTGGTACTCAACACCATTGATTTCAGGGTTCTGCATTTTCTGGGTATCAAACTTAACTCTTTCGACCCAAACCTGATTGATTGGACAGAACTTAATTAATCGTTTCACCCAGGTTTCAATAGTCAAAACCCTGTGCTCTAAGCTAGGGGCAAGCCAGCCTTCTTTTCGTCTACGGTTAAGGAATCTTGGTTTTCTGTAGCGGGTGTTGCGATTACGCCTTCGGTGTCTTACAGCTTTTCTAGACTCTAGTTTTTTCTTGATCAATCCTCCCCTGTGTTCTAATTCCATTCCCCAAATAACTTGGTTGTTTTGGACTAGGGCAAATCCGGTGACCTTGCTGCCAGGGTCAATCTTGATTTGACAAGGTGAGATAGTTGGATTATCAATCGCAGTCTTCAAGATGATTGTGAACGGGTACATTCTGAAAACCGCTGCCTTGCCTTTGTCTAATAACCGGTTTGAAGTTACCGTAAGGACAGTGGAGCCTTTATGGTTAGTCGGCTATGCATAAAAGGGTTAAAACTTTTTGATTAAGGCTCCACTGTCCTAAGGTTTCATCTCTGAGCTTTCTTTGGGGAAATGGGGTTTAATGGTTGGTTTTTTGTGTCAATAACAAAAACATAATTTTGCATGATTAATG
>NZ_JAAHHX010000908.1:0-1189 GCF_010672065.1 Moorena sp. SIO4A1
TCGAAACTTATGGGATTAGCCACCACCAATGGTTGGGGAGCTTTTTAGCATTACCCAATGGAATTCCCTGTGCAGATACGTACAGGCGAGTGTTTGAGAAGATCTCACCGAGGGCCTTTGAGGATAGTTTCCAGAGTTGGTTAAGTAGTTTAGTGACGGATTTAGGAGCACAGGTGATTCCCATTGATGGCAAACAACTCAAGAGTTCCTATGACCGCAACCAAGCACAATCCGCTTTGCATATGGTTAGTGCTTGGGCGAGTGAGCATCGGCTGTTTCTTGGGCAAGTGAAAGTGGATGATAAAAGCAATGAGATTACAGCGATTCCAGCCTTACTAGAATTATTGGACATCTGCGGATGCATCATTACTATTGATGCCATGGGAACTCAGCATGAGATAGTCCGTGGTATTCGTGCTAAGGGTGCTGATTATGTCCTGGCACTCAAAGGGAATCATCCTACTAAGTTCCACGCAGGTCAAGGGATGGTTTGAAACTGCTGTTGCTAATAAGTTTGAGAGTGTTGAGTATAGCTATGATGTGCGGGTAGAATCAGCACACCATCGTACTGAAAAGCGCGATTGTTTGGGCCGTTTCTGTTGAGCAAATAGACTTCGATTTATACCAACAGTCCAAGTGGTCTGGATTACAGAGTATCGTGATGGTTATTCGCACCCGCCATCTTTGGAACAAGACTACCCGCGAAGTGATGTTTTACCTGACTTCTTTACCACCCCATGCTCAAAAGTTGGGCAAAGCTATTCGGCAGCACTGGTCTATTGAAAACCAACTTCACGCTCGTATTAGATGTGACTTTTGGGGAGGATGCTAGCCGGATTCGTACAGGGCATGCCCCACAGAATATGGCTTTACTTAAGCTAGGAAGTCTTAATCTACTCAATCTTGAAACGAGCTATAAACGCAGTACTCGTCAAAAAGCTAAACGAGCCAGCATGGATACAAGGTATATGCTTAAGGTTTTAGAAACCTCCATTCCCTTAAACTCTAGCATATCGAACCCATAAATTTTCTTGCGCTTACCCTGGTAATACTCTAGTATTTATTAGTTAGTTTTAATGGTCAATAATTCATCAAAAAAATACCAGTTTTATTGAGTGGTTTTCCAGGAATTTACTGGTGCGAATTGCTGCTGCAACTGGTTGTAAGTTATAGCACCAAGGGGACTGAA
>NZ_JAAHHX010000909.1:0-1188 GCF_010672065.1 Moorena sp. SIO4A1
AGTAATCCTCTTTGTTATTAGTACTTAGATTATTACTTAGTACAGAGCTTCCTCTTGATGAGTTTCGATCGTGCAATCAGAGGTGGGGTAGGCCACACAGGTCAGAACGTAGTTATTTTCGAGTTGGTCATCATCCAGGAAGGATTGGTCATCCTGATTAATAGTACCACTGATTACTTTGCCAGCACAGGTAGAGCAGGCACCCGCACGGCAGGAATAAGGCAGTTCTATACCTGCCTCATCGGCAGCGTCGAGAATGTAGTCGTCATCAGGACATTCAATGGTGTGATCCCCATCTGGTGTTTTTAAGGTGACTTTGTAAGTTGCCATGTTTTAGTAATCCTCTCGATTTAAAACAATAGTAGAGACGTTGTGAGTATAGGGCAAAAGCCGATCCTTTGGTTGAAAAGGAGCGTGGCATGCTTATTTTTACTCCATCTCTGATACTACGGGAAAACACTCAGCAGATTAAGACCGATTAAAAATGAAAGGCTTAATCCCCCATATTATAAGTTTTACTTATATATTTTTCACAAGTAAATACACCAGATAGTTAGCTGTAAAACTGATCCATGAAAATGCTCTAAAGTCTAGTTTTAAAAGGATTTTTACAGATCCTATCTCCCTCAGATAACTTCAGCAAAATCCTTATAAATTTATAATTAGGAATACTTATCATTAGCATCCCAGACCTGTATCCACACATGGGGTAATCCGGTGATGGGCTGATGGATAAAAAGGTATATCACTTGCCAGGCTTGAGATCGGTTTTGCGGTATCATGATAAGTTTGCAGCGATGCAGCGCGGTCTTGGGGAGGCAGTGCGGTCTTGGGGGTTCCCACGGGGCTGGAGAGCGATGCAGCGCGGTCATGGGGGTTTCCCCCATGACCGCGCTGCATCAAGACAGGTGCGGACGCAGGTTCCGCACACAGCCCCTCCCCATGAGCAACTGCCGTGGTTTCCCCCACTCGCGCTTTGCATGGCTGACAGTGACCAGTAAAAAAGGAACAGAAATTACAATGGCTCAGATGTATTACGATACCGACGCTAACCTAGACCTACTGGCAGATAAAACTATTGCTATTATCGGCTACGGTTCTCAAGGTCATGCTCACGCCCTTAATCTTAAAGAGAGTGGCATGAATGTGATCGTAGGACTGTATCCAGGTAGTAAGTCTAAGGCGAAA
>NZ_JAAHHX010000091.1:0-20762 GCF_010672065.1 Moorena sp. SIO4A1
AGTTAGTAACTTGTTTAACTTCGGAACACTGCCGCCCAACGAAGAACTAAAAGCGAAGACAGCTGGTCGTAAGTTAAGCGACGTAAAATAATGGACTGAGTGAAGTTACAGTGCGGTTTGAGAGTAGGCAGCAGAGCCTCCATTAATAAAATTAGCGCAATGCTTTTGGCATTGCTTTGTCGGCAACAACCATTAGTTAAAACTAATGCTATACCATCGTCCTATCTGCTTGTGAGTAGGTTTGTACAGGTTAAATGTTGCACAAGTCGCTTGAATTCAATCAATCCAGACTCGGAAATTGTTTGAGAGAGTTTGCGGCAGTGGCACATCCAATAGACATGATTAACTGCCAGGACTATCAAAGCGTGGTTTTTGCCTAAGTACCTGGTGAGGTAAAGGTCGTGAAAATTTTCCGGATTTTGGGCTACATACCCCGTGATGAGGCGCCAACTCACCTTTTCCCAAGAAAATTAACACACTGTTAACACAGTACCTGATATTTTTCAAGCCTGCCGTTCACAACAACTAATCTTTTTGAAGATTAGTAGTTGACAAACTTAGACAGTAGTTGACAAAAAATAAATTTTGTCAACTACTGTCTAAGTTTGTCTAGTAGTTATAGTTTTGGAAATGTATCTTAACAGTATTAATATTCTGTGGTATTCTTAAAAAAAAGCAATAAAATTAAAATTTGTTAACACAACATCAAAAAAAGCTACAATTGACTCTGAATCTACTTCTGACAATAGATCCCGTTTAGCTCGCCTTTGGCGTGATCGTCCAAGCACAGGTCGGGGTATCCCCTGCCATGCTCTCGATCTAGAGAGAACTAAATGTATAGGTTTGTCGAGATTTTAGAGAGCAGAATGTCAAAAAGAAAACAGACTCATATAACGATGCAGTAGCCTCAATGGGGTTTCCCCCACAAGCCACTGCATCAACAGACACACTTATATTTGATTTGAGCCATGGAACCCGCAATAGTCCTTAGCATTGTTATCCTTGTTTTTGTAATCGGTATCACTGGTATATCCATTTACACCGCTTTTGGACCCCCTTCAGCGGAATTAGTCGATCAGTTTGAAGAACATGAAGACTAATATAATAGTTTTCCATTAAAACCGGGAAAGTCACAAGTGATTAGGGTAGCACAACTCAACTATCAGTTAACCGCTACCCTTAGGCAAAAGACAAAGCAGTCCCTTAAGCATAGAAGGTAGATTAAAACTTGATCGTCAAACTGTTTTCGTGTTCATTGAGTTCGGAGCCTTGAGGAGCCGGAATTTGCACGGTAAATGTAGTCCATCTCTGAGAGCTTTCTACCTGAATGATGCCGTCGAGCTGCTTGACTAGCTGCTTCACCAAAGCCAGACCTAATCCTGTACCACCTCGCTTCCAAGGATCAGCATTAGGAATGCGATAGAACTTATCGAAGATGTGGGGTAATTCCGTATCAGCAATCTCGGCTTGATTGCTGATCTTAAATATTACCTTGGGTACGGTATCTGATGGGATCAGATCCCGATTGTTTTGGTAAAAAAACTCAAGAATAATCTGCCTGTTGCCTGGAGTATATTTACAAGCATTGTTGAACAGTTCTGTCACAATTCGCCCGAAGCTGGTCTTGTCAATCAAAACCGATGGCAAATTATCTGACAGAGTCAACTTCAGAATTTGCTGTTGTGCCTGGATACGGGAGCAAAAGGAATCAATGATTCGGCGTAACCAGATTTTCAAGTCTACTACTGTTCGCGAAACCTGATAAGAGGCGGTTTCTAAACGCTGCAAGTCGAGTAAATCGTTGATTAGTTCAATTTCTCTGTAACACTCAGATTCTAAAATCTCTGTATAGCGCTGTCGTCGTTGACTCTCTGGAGCAATTTTGAGCATCTGTATTGCCATTTTCATATTGGATAGAGGTGTGCGCAGTTCATGAGAAACGGTACTTAAGAAATCATCTTTGAGGATGTTTAGTCTCTGTAGTTCCTTGATTCTCTCTCGTAGTTGTTGGGTGCGCTCGAGTACTTGCCGTTCTAAGTCGGTGTTGAGGTTAGCCAGCCGCTGATAAAGCTGGCCTTGCTGAATTGCGATCGCAAGTTGCTCAGCCATCGACTGCACCAAAGTCACTGCGCCATCAGACCATTGGTAGTCACTATGAATATTGATCAGGCACAATTTTCCCCAGAGGCGGTTTTGAAACCTTAGTGGTACAAGTAACTGATGGCAACTGTCCTGAAGGTTTAAGTTGCAGCTATTGTTAATACGCACCACTTCCAGATTTTTGATCTTGCGACTAATCTCATTGTCCACATCGGGAGTTTCAGCACCCAAAGGGCTACTCAAGTTAGCTTGTTTACTGGATTGAGATACGGTTAACCAAACCTGCCGCTGTGGCAGATATTCTTGAATTTCTACTAGGTCAACGTCCAACAGCTGACTGATTTCTTGAGTGGCTGTGGTAAAAATCTGCTCTAAATCAAGAGAGCTACGAATCTTTTGAGTAAACTTATTGAGCGTTGCTTCCCGTTGAGCTTTGAGTTGGTTTTCCTGATAAATTTGAGCCTGCTGAATCGCAATTCCTACATGGTCTGCTACTGATTTCCACAAATTTCTTTCCCAAAGCTGCCACTGTCGTGGTCTACTACACTGATGGGCAACCAATAGTCCCCACAGAGGTGAGTCTTTAGGTTGGTTTTGGTCTAGTTGAGGGTGACAGATAATCGGAACTACCAAGTTAGCAACGACTTGAAGCTGAGCTAGGCAATTAACTTCATAGGAGGACAAGCCCCCAGAATCAGAATAGATATCTTCAATGGCTTGGATTGGACCATACCGGTACTGATTAGCATGGGTTTCCCAGAAGTGGGGATTATACATTTCCCTACCTGTAATCGGCTGCCAGGGTGATTCTACAGACTCTACTGTAAATCTACCTCTCCAATCCGACTCGAAGCGATAAACCGCTACCCGATCTGCTTGTAACAATCGACGAACTTCATTAACTGTGGTA
Organism: Moorena sp. SIO4A1; assembly: GCF_010672065.1. NCBI lineage: Bacteria > Bacillati > Cyanobacteriota > Cyanophyceae > Coleofasciculales > Coleofasciculaceae > Moorena > Moorena sp. SIO4A1. The sequence goes on from NZ_JAAHHX010000091.1 coordinate 3,011, forward strand.
TTTAGAATTGTCTCCACATCTAAAGACTTACGAATGCGGGCTGCAAAGTTTTCCCGAAGGGAATCACCCATTGCCTGCCTCAGCTTATCTTGAGCCACCTGGTTAGACAGTGCGTTCGCGTAGCGTGGCCTATGGCCAATCGCGTAGCGTGACCTACGGTTAATCTCTGCCTGTTTGCCCTCTTTAGCATCAACGACAGTTGCTACAAAACCAATCTGTTTCCCTACCTGATCTTGCAGGACACTAATGGTAAAATCGCTAGCCAATCGGCTACCGTCTTGGCGTTGAATGAGCAACTCACCCTGCCAAACCTCTAACTGGGACAATTGGGCAAAAATTTCTTTGATGGGAGCATCACTTCTAGGGGGAAACATGATCTCGGATAGCTGCGACCCAATAACATCTTGGGCTTGCCATTGATATAGCTTACAGGCATAACTATTCCAATGGATAATTTTTCCATCCATATCTATGGCAATAATCCCACTAGGCAAGTGATCTAACAAAGAAGCCTTAAAGTGAATTTGCTCTTGTGCCTTTTGGTATTTGGTTTCCTGAGCTAATAAAATTTCTTGAAGCTGCTCAAAGGCTGCCTCATCGACTGTAAGCTCACGTAGAATCTGGAACTGCTCTAATCTCATCATTGATGTCTCGAAATCGAACGATCAGCTCTCAATTCAACAGTTACCATCAGCAACTGTGGCTGTAGTGACTTGGGTGGTTGTATTTCTCACATCAGCCTGTTTTCTATTCTTACCTGTACTCAGATGCAGAAAGTTGAATTGATTTGCCATAGCTAGTTGACTAAAAAATTTCCATAGATACAGCCATAGCATTCCCAAAACCATGACTCAGAGCGACAATTGTGTATAAAGATTGATCTAGCAAGCAGGTCAGAGCGATTTAAGCAGTCAGCAGTCAGCAGTCAGCAGTCAGCAGTCAGCTTATTTGATTCAAAAGCACCTGAGGTAGCGTGGCACAGGCTTCGACGCTGTGACCTAACCAATAAGCTGATACGCGACACGCTGATAGCACCTCAAGTAGCGTGGCCAAAGGCCAAGGCTGATACGCGACACGCTGATACGCGACACGCTGATACGCGACACGCTGATAGCTGAATGCTTACAGAGCGATTACTTTACCAGACAGCTGGGTAGATTCTCAACGGATCACAACCGTTGCTCATACTCCCCTGAGGTTAATTGTCAACCAAACCCCAATAAACTATGATGCCCCCTAATTTAGAACAACTTTCTGCTCAGCTGGAAAGCCCTAACATGCGCGATCGCTTGATGGCTCTGGCATCACTACGGGCTGTTCAAGCCAGTGATGCCGTGCCCCTAATTAAAAAGGTACTTGATGATCCCAATTTACCAGTTCGCTCTATGGCTATATTCGCCCTGGGAGTGAAGCCTACGGAAGAATGCTACCCAATTTTGGTCAAATTCATGGCAACTGACCCAGATTACGGAATTCGTGCTGCTGCTGCTGGGGCTTTGGGATATCTAGGTGACCCCAAAGCCTTTGAACCTCTAGTTAGGGCGTTCTACGAAGATACTGAATGGTTGGTACGTTTTAGTGCTGCTGTGTCCCTAGGTAATCTCCAAGATCCCCGTGCTCGTGATGTGCTGACCAAGGCCTTAGATAGTCAGGAAGTACTAGTCCAACAAGCTGCTATTGCTGCTTTAGGGGAAATTAAAGCTACAGAAGCTATAGACGATATTCTACGCTTTGCCCAGTCAGAGGATTGGATAGTGCGTCAACGTTTAGCAGAAGCCCTCGGTCAACTGGGTCAGGACAAAAGTATCTCGGCATTAAACTATTTGGCAAAAGACAGCCATCCTCAAGTATCTGAAGCCGCTCAAATGGCTCTATTGCGTTTGTCTGAAGCCTCAAGCTAGCGTAGCATCCTGGTAATTCGGCTAACCATAGCACGATAGAATCAATAGTGAACCACTTGATTGAAATTACCAACATCACTGATCCACCACGATCTACCACAAATTTTTACAATCTTAGCCAATGGATATTAAAGAGTTTTTTGAGCAGAGTGCTGGCAGATGGTTTTCTCAACGTACTAGTAATCATATTACCTCTCAACCCATAAAAAATGGTAAGTCCAACATCATTATGGAAATGCTATCTGGTGATGCCCCAGAGGTGATCAAACTCTGTAAACAATACCAAATCGAGCCTGGTATGGCTATATTTGGTGTAAAAGTGATTTGGGACGGTACAGTAGTAGGAGAGCAGAAAAAGCAAACTGGTTCCACTGTTGTTGTACCTGTTCCCAACCCAGAAAATCCTGACATTGGCAAACTATTGCGAACTAATGGTGATGTTGAAGGAACTTCCTTAAAATGTCGTTACAGTATCGGCCAGGATGATGTTTTAACAATGATTACAGAGGGGAAAACTCTATATGCTGAAGAACGTTTTTGGTTTGCTAGCCCTAACTTTCGGTTACGCACTAACGTTCTCCAGCAGGGGGGGCAATTAACCATGGCTTCTCTGGCCACAGAAATTCGTCTTGGTGTTACGTGAAAGTTAAGCATTGAGTCAGCTATCAGCGTGTCGCGTATCAGCGTGTCGCGTATCAGCTAATGCGCTACTTGAGGTGCTATCAGCTTTGGGCCTGTGGCCAGGCTACTTGAGATACTTTTGAATAAAATAAGCACCGATTGCGCTACGCGCACGCTGCGCGAACAGTAGCGTTAGCCTTGGCCGTTGGCCAGGCTACGCGAATGTCTCAGGGCTGACGGCTGACCGCTGACGGCTGACCGCTGACCGCTGACCGCTGACCGCTGACCGCTGAATGCTTACAGTCTCAATTATTAGTATTTATGTTATTGACTACAAAAGGCTTATCGATAGGTTTTGGTTCTTTACTGTAAGCACTTTCCAGGACTTTGTTCCTGACTAAATTTGCCTCATATTCAGAAAAATAGCCAATCAGGGTACCTCGCCACACTTTCCTGAGCATATATCTCTCTGATGGCACCTGTATATAACCGGTTGGGGCATAGTTATCTTTTATAAATGAATCCGACTTAATGACCTTAGAATTTTTAATATAATCATGCTTGGATTTAAATAGCTTACAATTGTAATTGTAAGCCCATTTGTTAGATATAACGACTCGTTTAAGATTTATTTTATTCAATAAATAACTTGTTGGTACAAAAACAGCAAATTTGCCATCGGGAATTTTGGCACAGGCTCGGGCAGAGTAGTTTTCAAAAATTATTTGTACAAATAAAGTCAGCTGTATTCCAAAAATTAGTCCGGCTATTAAACCAGAAAATAGGGGAAAACAAAAACTTTTTTCATGCATCCAATTTACCTAGATTTACTGTGAATAAAGAACTTTATATCGGAATTAATTATATAAATTAATAGCTAGATAATAATATATAATTTTTTTTTTGTGAATAAAGGACTTTATATTGGAATTAATTATATAAATTAATTGCTAGATATCTACCTAATATATGAAATTTTAATGAATATTACTTGATAGTTTGATGAAAGTTTATAAAAAATAATTGAATCACAATGGGGTATGCCATAGGGGGATCAGGGAGGATTTGGTATGATTAGATCCGTTCGCGTAGCGTGGCCTACGGCCAATCATCCCACGGGGATTAATCGTGGGATGGTTAACTTTGATCCAGGTTAACAGTGGCCTGGTAAGGACTCTCTACCTCTGAGCTACTTTCGACCTCCTGATCTTCCAAGGCACTCGAAGCTGAATCACTGACCTGCTTATCGACTACGGTAGCTGTGACTGTACCAGAGTCTTGGTGCTGGACAACTGCCTTCAGCTTAAGGTAGACATCTGAAGAGTCTGGTGGTGGATGAAATTGGTGAATTGGCTTTTTGTTAAGCTCATAACTTGACCAATCTACATTGTAGCTAGGACTAGCACGGGCTTTGCTCAGAGGCTTTGGGAAGCTTTCTCTGGGCTTGACTGATTTTTCAGGTATTTTGGATGATATGGTATTGGCTGGGGGGGAAGTTTCCTGTTGGCCTGTTGGTGGTGCTTGGAGTGTCTTTGACTCAAGCATCCCTTGCTCTGGTGTAATTTCATCGGAACTAGTACCTAGAGAGGTTTCAGCAACATTGTCTACCCACTGTAAACTTAGTTCTAAGCTCTCGGTTGTGGATCTACTATCGACCGGAGCGGTTAAATTTTGGGGAAATTTACGACAAACCATCCGCTCAAACTCATGATTAAAGCGATATATAGGCTGTCCTCGTCGTAACCAGACTGCCAAAATTTGCTCTACAGATATCGCTTTGTAACGCCCTTGATAAAGTGCCTCAATCACCGCTAGACGCACCCAATTGGCAGGATAGTTCTCAAGCCATAGATTGACTAATTCTTCTACAGTGTAACCCCTGAGCTCAAACCCATAGTGACTGAGCAAGGCAAGGGCATAGGCAATGGCTAAATCTGAGTCATTGGTCATGGGTAAAAGGGTTCAAGGTGGGAAGGTGGTACGATTCCAGGTGGAAAGGTCGCACATGTGGCAAATTATGGAGCCACAGCGGCTTCTGGCAACGTCGCTTGGTAATATAACCTATATCCTGCAACCTGCAACCTACAACCTGCAACCTGCAACCTGCAACCTGTAACCTGCAACCTGCAACCTGTAACCTGTAACCTGCAACCTGCAACCTGCAACCTGTAACCTACAACCTGCAACTAGTTTTGGTAGTGAGTTGGTTGGTCACTGAAATCAGGACTCAGGACTCATGACAACACTATACGGTGAGTTGAACTCAGTGACACGTCCTGTTTTCACCAAGGCCTGATAGATAAATGCGAACGCGCCCCGCGTGGCCTACGGCCAATCGCATCAGCTCGCTTTGCTTCCCGCTTGGGATGCAACAGGGTCGGGTTGGGGTGGTTAACGACAATTTTGGCGATGGTAGCGTACGCAACTGCTTCGGTAGCATAAGCAGGAATATCCTTCCAATCTTCGTAAATTTTGGAAATGTCAGAAGACTCTTTCACTGACTTGTCTACAGTTTTGGCTAAAGACAGCCCATTGACTAGAGAGGCAATCAAATCAACACGCCGCAAGGTCTGCTGAGGATGGAAGGTTTGGTCGGGGTATCCCGAGAGAAAGCCACCACGATAGGATTGGTTGATAGCTGGTAATGCCCAGAAATTCAGGGGGACATCAATAAATTGGGTAGCTGGACGGATCGGATTGGGGTCAAACACTTTCACCAGTAGGGCAGCGTACTCAGCCCGAGTTAGAGGGGCATCTGCTTGAAAGCTGCCATCGGCAAAGCCACTAATCAGGTTTAGACTACCGAGGCGGCGAATAAAATCTTCTGCCCAGTGTCCAGGTATATCGCTGAAGGAGGTAATGTAAGGGTTAGGGTTAACAATATAAGGAGATGCGATCGCGCCCCGCGTGGCCTACGGCCAATCGCATCTGCAGAGCCTGTTGCTACCAATGCCTGGTAAATCAATGCTACCACCTCACCACGGGTAATCGGCCTCATGGGATTGAGCTGATTGGGTTGGGGATAATTCACTACCATTCGTCTTTGAGTTGCTGTCGCTACCGCTTGGGTAGCATAGCTGGGAATCTGAACGCGATCGCGATAAAACCCGAGTTCCCTAGACTCACCACCTGTTAACCCCAAACCCTTGACTAGGGATACCAGACCTTGAACTCTGGTCAGATTTTGCTGGGGGCAAGTCGCTGATGGCAATCCCATAACCAGTCTTTTGACAAACATTGCCTCGCACTTCCCCTTTGGCATTACGCACCAGAAAGATGCCACTGGAAGCGTTAGCGTACAATACATTATCCAGAATCATGGGTTTGGCTGTGCCAGTAACAAATATCCCTTCACGACCACAGCGAGTAAAGGTATTATTGGCAATAATCGGTGAGGTAGATTCAATCCAGACCGCTGTCCCCAATTTGCCCGGATTAGTAACCGTTACTCCTCTTAATTGAGCCTTGGAATCTAAACGGATGGTAATATTTTGACGATTAAACGTCGGGCTGACATAGTTCCCACTGCCGGAAATCACAATATTCTTACCCTTGGTCGGTTCATTGCCAAGAACCATCACTCCCTTAGGAATAACGAGGGGAAAAACTTAGACCCTAGCAGCATTATAGGTACCAGCTGCTAAGTGAATGGTAGTTCCAGCAGTGGCAATAGAAAGTGCCTTAGTCAAGGTTTTAAACGGAACACTATCACCAGTATCGCTATCCTTACCAGTGACTGGGTTAACGTAAATAGTAGATTTAACCATATTAGTCAGTAAATGGCAATTAACACATAATACTTAACACGTAAGATTTAACACGTAAGATTTAACACTTAAGATTTAATACTTAAGATTTAATACCTAATACTTAACAGCTAATACTTAACACGTAATACTTAAAAATATGATAGAAGTAGAGCATCTAAGCAAAATCTATGGCACCACCCCAGCGATAGAGAATGTTACTTTCAGGGTTGAACCAGGAGAAATCCTAGGGTTCCTTGGACCGAATGGTGCAGGGAAAACCACTACCATGCGAATTTTGGCAGGCTATTTACCAGCAACCCATGGTACTGCCCGAATTGCTAATTATGATGTTCATGAAAATTCTATGGCAGTACGACGCCGAATTGGTTATTTACCGGAATTTCCGCCACTGTATCCGGACATGACCGTTGAAGGATTTTTGCACTTTGTTGCCCGTATTAAAGGTGTTGCTGCAGGCGATCGCACTACTAAGGTCAAAACTGCCATGGAGCGCTGTAACATAACGAGCAAGGCCAAGCTACTGATCCGCAAGCTTTCTAAGGGCTTCCGTCAACGGGTGGGTATCGCTCAGGCAATTGTACATGACCCACCGGCCATCATTCTAGATGAACCTACAGTTGGTCTTGATCCTCGGCAAATCATTGATGTCCGTAACTTAATTAAGAGCCTTGCTGGTGACCATACTATTATCCTCTCAACCCACATTCTACCAGAAGTGAGTATGACCTGTAGCCGGGTAGCCATTATCAATGAAGGCAAAATTGTAGCAACAGATAGTCCAGACAAGTTACTGGCGGAGTTAACCGGGGGATCAGGTTATGAGTTAGAAATAGATGGTGATGCACAGGAGTTACAGAAATTATTACAAGTTATACCAGGAGTTTGCCTGGTGGAACTGGTTAATGATCAAAATTTACCTGGCGGACGCTCTTTATTCCACATCGTATCAGCACCGGGAGCAGAACCCGCACGGGATATTGCAGCTGTGACTGTGGGAGCTGGTGTAGGGATATACGAAATGCGACGGACTCGCGCTACCCTGGAAGATGTCTTTTTGAAACTGACTACGACCGAAAAACCACTGCCTGAACCCGATCCTGATTTACAGGATTATGATTTACAGGAGTCTCAGGAATCTGATGAAGGATTAACGATGAAGGATTAACCATCAAGGATGAAAGTTATTTTGACAACCTTTAACTAAGTAACCTTAAAATAACTAATCCTGAATAACTAATCCTTACCTAACTAACATTCAACCTTCAAACTAACTAAGAGTTAACCTTAAACCTTCAACTAACTAACCTTAAACCTTAAACCTTAAACCTTCAATTTTAAACCTTAAACCCCAAAAATCACCCTTTTTCATAAAATAAATAATGATTATAATTTGGAATATATTAGCAATTTTTAGGAAAGAATTACAGGGCTATTTTGCTTCACCATTCGCTTATGTTATCGCCGGTGTATTTTGGTGGCTGTCTGGCTCCTTTTTTGTAGAAATTCTTTTGGATCAAGAGGGTATTATTAACCAAGTTGCAACGGCAGAACAATTGGGTTTACCGATACCACCAGTGGATGTTGCCTATGTATTTTTGCGTCAATTCTTGGAAGTGATGGGTTCACTGTCGTTATTTGTGTTACCAATTCTGTCCATGGGACTCTATGCTGAGGAACGCAAACGCAGGACTTTGGAGCTTTTGGCCACTTCTCCACTAACGAATTGGGCTGTAGCCGTAGGTAAACTCTTGGGAGTGGTGACATTTTATAGCTTTATGGTGCTACCCTTACTTGCCTATGAAGCGATCGCATTTAGTGCTACAGATCCCCCGGTTCAACCTGTCCTACCGTTACTCGCCCACGCCGGATTAATTTTACTGGCAGCATCGGTGCTTTCTCTGGGGATGTTCATTTCTTCCCTAACTGATAGCTCAATTTTGTCAGCAATCCTCACCTTTGCTCTGGTTTTAGGACTTTGGGTGATTGATTTGATTGCTAAAAATGTTAGTGGACCCCTTGGGGAAGCCTTAGGTCATTTATCGTTGCTGGAAAATTATAAAAATCTGATTCAGGGTGTTTTGGATACTAGTAGTATAATTCTGTTTTTGAGTTATATCTTTATCGGTATTTTTCTAACTGCTCAGTCTATTGATGCATTGAGATTTGAGCGTTCTTAGTATGTAAGCATATGCTGATATCTGATAACTGATAGCTGATAGCTGATAGCTGAATGCTTTCCTCAAAACCTGACAATTTTTTACAGCAATTTATGACATCGAACTGAGGCTAGTCATTGTCAGTTAAACAACACCAGAAAAAACTGAGACAAAAACTGAGACATTTTGCTCTTGTCTTCCCAGTAGTCTGAAATTATAGAAACTTCAGGGATAGGCAACTATTGACCTAACACCCCTGACTGGTTGTATCCTGTCCGGTGCTCGGTGATAGTCTTCTTTAGCCCAAATCTGGACAGTTTTATATTTTAGATACAGACATATACAGAAATTCTGTGTATAAGAAAACTGCTGTTTTCTGTGTCACGATCCCCAAAGGAGTAGATTATGAGCTTTCACACTGGAGAGATTGCTGTTCAAACTCGGGCTGGGGTAACCGAAGAAGCTGAGAAACTCAGCTCGATGATTACTCCCGTGATCAAAACTGCTGCTCAGATGCTCCTGACAACCCAACAATTAGCGATCGCTAGTAGTGTGGATACCAATGGCTTGGTTTGGGCATCACTGCTGACTGGTAAACCTGGTTTTGTCCGAGTTTTAGATAATCAAACTGTCGAGATTAACTGTATCCCTATCGATGGGGATCCGTTGTACGAAAACTTGGCGAAAAATGGAGTACTGGGACTTCTGGTGATTGACCTAACTACCCGTAAACGCTTGCGGATGAATGGCTTGGGTAGAGTAGAAGGCAAAGGGCAGATTGTGATGCAGACCACTGAGGTATTTTTCAACTGTCCCAAATACATCCAGCTGCGTCATCTAGAGACTGATATCCCTGAGTCAACGCAGCCTGAAATTCGCAGCTTTGAGGCTTTGACCACAACCGAGCAAGACTGGATTACCCAATCTGATACCTTTTTCATTGCCAGTTTCAATCCAGAAACTGGCGCAGATGCCTCTCATCGGGGTGGATATCCGGGATTTATCCAGGTGATCAGTGATCATCAGCTAGTGTTTCCCGATTATGCTGGCAATAATATGTTTCAAACCCTAGGTAACCTGACAGTGAATCCCCGTGCTGGTCTGCTGTTCATCGATTTTGAGCGAGGCAATACCTTACAACTGACCGGAACAGCCGAGGTGATTTGGGATCAGTCACAATTCACTACCGTTCCAGGAGCGCAACGGTTAGTGGAGTTTCATATTGAGCAGGTCTTAGAGACAACTAATGCTAGCCCTATACGCTGGCGCTTTGGAGAGTATTCTCCCGCTAATCCTGCTGTTAAGAAGGAGAGTCTTACTACTTAACTCTGATTCCTTTTGTTTTGAGAGTGATTAGTCTAATTAGTGGATTATAAGTATAAACACGACGAAAACTAAGTGTAATCACTGAGGCATTAGGATCTAGTGGTTGTTTTAAGGTGATAGAACCTTTAGTTGGTATCCTAGAAGGCATCACTGTTCCATCCCAACTAGAGCCTGAATAACCTCTATAAGTATTTCCTAAATTATCAACGGCGATAAAATCGGAAAATCTGCTATCTTTATTAGTGTAATTATAAGCTTTAAAATAAATTTTTAATTGGCCATTTTTCCACTTTTCTAGTTTCTCGACAACGAAGCGAGCGCCATTAACTTTTGGGGATGACCAATAATTTATAAAAACTTGAGGTATTTCGTTTTGCCATTCAGCAATTAATCGTTGTGCTTCTTGATAAGATGGCGTAGCGTTATGAATCCGTTTGGCGATGGATATTGCTTGACTATACTGTCGCTGATTAGCATAGTGATTTGCCTTGATGATCAGCTTTTATCCTTGTATTTCTAATTCAGCAGCTAGTCTTTCTAATTCAGCATATTTTAGTTTTGTTTCAGCAGTTTTAATAATTTGGATTGCTTGGTGCTGGAAACGTTCAGCCTTAACCTGTGCTGCCATTGCTTTGGCTTGTTGCCATTTACGTTTTTTTAGGTCTTGTTGAGCTTTTTTAATTAAATTTTGATCACTTTGCCATTCTTTCCATTGAGTAATTAACGTTTGTGCTTCTTCGTAACTATTACTCTCAGCAGGTATTTTTTTTGCTTCAGTAATTGCTTTATATATAAGTCGAGAGTTATCTACTAGTTTAGTTGCTTTATTTAGTTGTGCTACAGAACAGTCATTTAAGAGGCATATCGATTTTTCATTGATGCTCAAAAACTCCGGAACGTCTTGAGCTAAGTTAATACATTTTTCATAGTCTCCATTTATCAAATGCTGTTGGATTTTACTTACTACTAGTTGCTCAATTTGGTTTAATCCATAGGTAAGACCTAACCCTAAAGTGATTACAGTAACTATAGCATAACTTAGTCGTTTATTCAGGTTATTTACTTTGAGATTGTTGCTAAACTCGGCTAGTACTTTTCTTTGAATTGGCTGTGGGGATGGAACCGATTTAAAAATACGTTCTAGATTGGCAAGACGCTTTTTAGGGTCAGGTTCTACCATCTTGTCTAGGTAGTCAAGAAATTCTTTGCTATAACCTGAAGCTAAATGCCTGAATTTTAGACGATGATTGCTTAAATCAATTAAATTACTAATTTCAGCCGTTTTAATTCCCGTAACCAAACAAATAAGTGTCACTCCTAAACTATAAATATCTGATGCTTTATTGAGGGGTTGATTATATAATTTTTCTGGTGGCATAAATCCAGCTGTGCCAGCCATCGTAGTACTTCCATAAATTGAACCATAGGCAATTTTAGCTAAACCAAAATCAATTAAGTAAACCCGCATTTTGTAATCTAACAAAACATTTTCTGGTTTAATGTCTCGGTGAATTATCGGATTATAAAAATGTTGGATATAATCCAAAATTTCGAGAATTTGAACTGCAATTTGCTGAATTTGCTCTGGTGTAAAGCTTGGGTATGCAGACAAAGGTTGAGCGTTTTTGTACTCCTGTACCAAACAAACACCACCCTCAGGAGCAAAGGAGTCAAGATACCGAGGAATCCTAGGATGGTGTAACTGTTTTAGTACCTTAATCTCACTTTCAATAGATTGGTAACCATGCCAGCTACTGTTAGATTGAGCAAATTGAAATAGCTTAATTACAACTTTTTGCTTAGTTTGAAGATGGATGGCTTGATAAGTTACTCGACCACTGTGATAGTTCTGACCTAATCGTTTTTTGACTTGGTAGCCATAGTTAGAAAAATCAGGAAATTCGCTCATTGAATGTAGGTTTGTGCATCAGTTATAAAATGTATACGCTTTATATTACTCCAACTTAAACAAAATAATAACGGATTGAATTTTAAGTAATTGACACCCCAAGTCTATTTAGAGTTTGGGGTGATAGTGACCTGAAAGCTAGAGCTGGTAAGTATTGTGGAGCAATTGTAGTCCCCATAAATTTTATACAAACCTTATATTCAAGCAAAGCCTTTATACAAAGTTTACAAAAAAACTATGAAGGATAATCTTTTTATGGATAAAAATAGTGTAAACTTATTTACCAATTTATACACCCAACTAATACACCCAACTAATAGTGTGGCTGGATGTGTGGAATGACTATAGCAAAGGAAATAGGGAATAGGGAACAGGGAGTAGGGAGTACGGAATATGGCATCAAAAATTATCACAATTCCTACACGGCTCCCTAGACTGAGTGCTGAGTGCTGATAGCTGATAGCTGATAGCTGATAGCTAAATAATTAGGACTTATGAAAATTAGTTATTTTAATTTTCGACTCTATAGCGATCGCATTACTACCGTCTTAAGTTCCATCGGATGCTCTCAAACAGCCGCTACGGGATGCTCAGCGCTGCTACGCGATCGCATTACTACCGTCTTAAGTTCCATCGGATGCTCTCAAACAGCCGCTACGGGAACCCAGGATTACCCGGTCAAGTTCCATGGGATGCTCTCAAACAGCCGCTAGGGGAACCCAGGATTACCCTGTCAAACCCCCTAATGCCTAACGCCTAAGCCTAATGCCTAATACCTAGGGGGTTAAGCTGAATGCTTACAATCAGTAATGATAGTTGCAGCTGCCGTGAGGTTTGAGATGAAGACAAGCAAAACCAAGAAGTATCTCCTTTACCTTTTCTGGCTCGGGCCACTACTGACCATGGCGGGAATCACTGTCAGGATTATGACTGAAAAATGGTCCCCAGACGCATTAGGGTTACTGATTGCTGGTATTGTCATTAGTCTTGTGGGGCTAGTATTTTTAGCCCAGTTGGCTCCGAAATTCTGGCAAAGCCGTTCTACCCAAGTCGGAACCAATGCTATTATTTCTACCTTAGCTATGTTAGTGATTTTGGGGCTGATTAACTTTTTAGGGGTGCGCTATACCCAACGGATCGATTTCACAGAAAATAAGTTATATACTCTGTCACCCCAGTCCCAGCAAGTGGTGCAAAATTTACGACAGCCCCTTAAGGTTTGGATCTTTAATCCACAACCCAATCCAGATGACCGAGAGTTGTTAGAGAACTTTCGTCGGTATGGGTCAAACTTTGAATTTCAGTTTGTTGACCCTCAGCTAAAACCAGCACTAGCTCAGAAATTTGGTGTTCAGTCTATCGGAGAAGTTTATCTACAATATAAAGACAAGCAACAATTATTGCAAGCTGTTAATGATACCCAACCTCTGTCAGAAGCTAGTCTTACTAGTGGTATCGAAACCCTGACTCGGGAAATTTCGGTTAGGGTTTACTTCCTCCAAGGTCACGGAGAAAAATCCTTAGCAGAAGTAGAAGGGGGATTATCTGAGGCAGTACGTGTTCTAGAGGATAAAAATTTTACGGTTCAACCCCTTAACCTAGCTGAACGCTCAGAGGTTCCAGCCGATGCATCAATCGTGGTTAGTGCAGGTCCGATGCGACCATTATTAGAAAAAGAAGTCAAAGGGTTACGTAACTATCTATCTAAGGGTGGTAGCTTACTATTGATGCTCGACCCTGATACTAATCCTGAATTGGATAGCTTTCTCAAAGACTGGGGAATTAAGCTAGACAGTAGGTTAGTGATTGACCCGTCTGCTCCAGAACGTTCCTTAGTGCTTGGTGCAGCAACTCCCATGGTCACCAGCTACGGGAATCATCCCATTACCACGGAATTTGCCGACGGATTTTCCTTTTATCCCTGGGCGCGATCGCTCTTAATTACCCCAGTAGATGGTATCCAGGAAACTCCTCTGCTAATTACCAATGACAGAACTTGGGCTGAGAGCAATCCTAAACAGCAGCCACTGGAATTGAATCCAGAAAGCGATCGCCCTGGTCCGTTAATCCTAGGTGTAGCATTAAGCCGCCAAGCGGAAGGGATTGATCAAGCTACTCCTCAAGAGGATGGTAACAAAAAGACCTCTTCATCTCGTCTAGTAGTCTATGGTAACTCTACTTTTGCCACCAATGGTTGGTTTGATCAGCAATTAAATGGTGATGTTTTTCTCAACACCATCAGCTGGTTAAGCAAGCAAGATGATCAAGTCCTATCTATCCGCCCTAAAGAACAAAACAATCGACGGATTAACCTAACAGCAATCCAGGCTGAGTTACTGGGTTGGACTGCCCTGTTACTTATGCCCTTAGTCGGGTTTACCACAGCTGGGTTGGTATGGTGGCAACGCCGTTAGTATTGATAACTGATATAACTATAGGAAAGGGAGTAGGGAACAGGGAACAGGGAATAGGGAGTAGGGAGTAGGGAGTAGGGAATATGGGATCAAGAATTTTTAGAATTCCTACACGGATCCCTATCAACCTATCATAATCCTATAAACTTATGACAATTATACAAGCTAGTCACCTATCTCTAGAAGATGTGCATCATACCTTTGGCTTTCAACGGCAATACAATAGTTCATTAACTTCCCGGTTATCCCTAGACACTATTACTGAATTTGAGCAACGGGAATTGGAACAAATTCGGACTGATTTTGATAATTACTTAATCGCGGGTAAAGTATCTGAAGGACTGGTAAAAGCCCTAACTGTTTTTCCCTTACTGCGATTAGCTGGCTTCTATCGCTCTCCAATAAAGATTTCCTTGGAAGAAGAGATTGCTGATATTGATATTCAAGAGCAGGATACCAAAATTACTGGCAGACTAGATATTCTAGCAATTAACAAAGCTCAACAGACAGTAGATAAAGTATCGTTTTGGGTCTTAGTTATCGAAACTAAAAACAGTAGTGCTGACGTATCCGTCGGGTTACCTCAATTACTGACCTATGCCTATAAGAGTTTAGACCATCAAGACTCAGTTTGGGGACTATCGACTAACGGATACATTTATCAGTTTATTTATCTCCAAGCTGGCAATCCTCCGATTTATCAGTTGATGCCAGTATTAAACCTGATGGAATCGGAGTCATCGATTAAATTACTACAAGTTATTAAAGCTATAGCGCTTCTATAGCATTTCCATTTGATTTGTGAACATACTCCCTAGCGACTATGTTCGCTCTCCAAATCGATTCAATAATTCTAGTCGAGACAAATGTAAGAGTAGGGGGGTAAATTCTTCTGGAGAGAGTGCCATCAATGGCTCAATAATTCCCAGCAGTTCCTGGTCTAGTTCACCAAAACGGCTACGCAATAAGTAGGTGACCATACTACGGCGTTCGTTTTGCCTACCTTGGACTAGTCCTTCTTGTTTGCCCTCGACTAGTCCCTCTTGTTTGCCTTGCACTATTCCTTCTTGTTTACCTTGCACTATTCCCTCTTGTCTGCCAAGCTCGGTAGCCAATTCCAGTCGTTGTTGATATATCTGAGATAATTGCATGATTAACTCCCGGTCATCTTCCTCAAGGTTTTGATTTTGTTTGATACGTGCGTCTAATATCGCCAGCATGTCATATACTAATTCTAGGATATTGTCTTTGTGCTGACTCCCGTTCGGTAGGGATTTCAACTCCTCAATTGCTTGCTGTTGCACTCTACCTCTACCGAGAATTCTCAACCATAAGGTTTCCGGGGTCACTGGTAGTTGGTGAATCGCCACAATCGCCGTATACAAGGATTTCCCCAGAAAGTACATCCCCTTGGGATAATTAACTAGATCTGGTTGAAAATTAAAGCTTTCTAAAAACTCTTCCGAAGCGGTTGGGGAAAGAATCCATAAACGAGGCAGTTCTGTCACCCTAACTTGGGCATTAGCCCGCTTAGCCTCACGGAAAACTTGATCATGAACCTGGGCCAGTTTACCGATACAACTGAGGACTTCAAATTGAGTAACTGGGTTGCGGAACGGTTCAAACATTACAGGGGTTGTCACCAGTTTTCCGAGTAATCCCAGGCTTTGTCCATTGGTGGCTAGTGCCTGGGATGGCAAAAAGTAAACATCAATTTCTTGAACTTCCCCAGGCACTTCCCAGTTCGTTTCTACCTTCCCCAGGGGGTCGAGGAGTTTTTTAAGACATTGGATGGGCTTTTGGTCATGGACGTTTCTGGTCATGGAACACCCTCAGGACTATTGATTTAATTAGTATTTAATTACGAGTTAAGTAATAAGCGGATGATCGAGCTAGTCAACCGGCACGACATTGGGGATTAATCACCTAATTTCGCTCTCCAAATCGAGTCAATAATTCTAGTCGAGACAATTGTAAGAGTAGGGGGATAAATTCTTCTGGAGAGAGTGCCATCAATGGCTCAATGATTCCCAGCAGTTCCTGGTCTAGTTCACCAAAACGGCTACGCAATAAGTAAGTGACCATACTACGACGTTCGTTTTGCTTGCCTTGGACTAGTCCTTCTTGTTTGCCCTCGACTAGTCCTTCTTGTTTGCCCTCGACTAGTCCTTCTTGTTTGCCCTCGACTAGTCCTTCTTGTTTACCTTGCACTATTCCCTCTTGTCTGCCAAGCTCGGTAGCCAATTCCAGTCGTTGTTGATATATCTGAGATAATTGCATGATTAACTCCCGGTCATCTTCCTCAAGGTTTTGATTTTGTTTGATACGTGCGTCTAATATCGCCAGCATGTCATATACTAATTCTAGGATATTGTCTTTGTGCTGACTCCCGTTCGGTAGGGATTTCAACTCCTCAATTGCTTGCTGTTGCACTCTACCTCTACCAAGAATTCTCAACCATAAGGTTTCTGAGGTAACTGGCAGTTGGTGAATCGCCACAATTGCCGTATACAAGGATTTACCCAGAAAGTACATCCCCCTGGGATAATTAACTAGATCTGCTTGGAAATTGAAGCTTTCTAAAAACTCTTCGGAAGCGGTTGGGGAGAGAATCCATAAACGAGGCAGTTCTATCACCCTAACTTGGGCATTAGTTCGCTTAGCCTGACGGAAAACTTGACCATGAACCTGAATCAGTTTACCGATACAAGTGAGCACTTCAAATTTACTGACTGGGTTGCGGAAGGGTTCAAAAATAGCAGGGGTTGTGGCCAGTTGTCCGAGTAATCCTAGGCTTTGTCCATTGGTGGTTAGTGGCTGGGATGGCAAAAAGTAAACATCAATTTCTTGAACTTCCCCAGGCACTTTCCAGCTTGTTTCCACTTTCCCCAGGGGGTCGAGGAGTTCTTTAAGACATTGTTTGGCAAATTGGTCATGGACGTTTCTGGTCATGGAACACTTTAAAGACTATCGGAAAGGGAGTAGGGAATAGGGAATAGGGAGTAGGGAGTAGGGAGTAGGGAGTAGGGAGTAGGGAGTAGGGAGTAGGGAGTAGGGAGTAGGAGAAAATTATCTTTAACTCATAATTATTATAACCGATAATTAGGAATTTGTGATTCCAAAAAAATACAGCAAAAAACTGTAATAAGTTTTTAAAAACTGACCATAAAAATCAATACTTATTTCGCATCACCCCAAAAATTTATCGGATTTCTTTCCTACTCTTACCTATTCCCTGTTCCCTATTCCCTATTCCCTGTTCCCTACTATTTATAAGTGTTCAACCGAAAATGATATAAAATAGAGTGGGTGCAGAATGCCAGCTCGGATGAAGGGTTCGATGTTCCAACCGCAGCTTGGTACAGAATAGGGAAAAAACTCTACCAATAGAAAAGTAATATGACCGATTTACAAACGTTTTACCGAGCTACCAACCCCAGTAAAACCTTAGCTGTGGACAATGAGGATGATCGCAAGTATTACATTGATTTTTCTTCAGTACGCGGCGGTCAGATTATTGAAAAACTTAGAGGATGTCTGAAAAGTCAAAATAAATGCGATCGCGAAGGGGCATCTCTTTGGCATGATCGCCTGAAGGGCGCACTTCGTGGTCTGGCTAAAGCCAGGGCTCTGCGTACGCTTCATTTAAGAGAAG
>NZ_JAAHHX010000910.1:0-1186 GCF_010672065.1 Moorena sp. SIO4A1
GTGGCGTTCGCGTAGCGTGGCCAAAGGCCAATCGCGAGTTCATCGGTCAGGCTTGGGTGAGATATTTACTCTTAGAACCGAAAATGCCCTTCCGCTTAAGGATTCGTGAGAGTGATAAAATTCAACGTCAGGGTCAACCCTTAGCTGCGCGGGTAGTTTTTGCTCACCTGAAAAAGGGTGAATCTCAACGACTCCAGGGAGTCTGTCGAGTCTGGGGATACCCCGTTGCAGTGGAGGCTTTACGCCTTGAGGATGGTAAATTGCTGGTGGTCATCGCTCCCACCGATGCTAGTGAGGGCATCATCTCCGATTATGCTCAGCGTTGGGGCATTGAAACCCTGTTTGGCATTTTTAAAACCCGTGGCTTTTGCCTCGAATCCACTCATTTAACCGACCCACAACGTCTGCGAAAACTTTTTGCTCTTTTAACCTTAGCCTTGTGTTGGTCGATGCGCATGGGTTTATTTCTTCATCAACTTCGTCCTCTTACTCTTAAGAAACATGGACGTAGGGCTAAAAGTTTATTCCGTCTCGGTTTTGATCATCTTCGTCACCTTGTTCTTCATCCTCAATCCTTTCATCCGTTTGATTTCCGCCACTCTTTGCAATTTTTGTCCTGTACTTAGGCAAAATAGTGGTTTTTGCGCTTCACAGCCATTGATTTTGTTTGTATAAACGCGATTTAGTCAGATTTTTAGAAGCGGAAAATGGGTAGATAGGGATAATTCTCGCCATTTACCGCTTCTGTTGACTCCCGACTTTCCACTGTATATAGGGTTTATATTTGAGATGTAAACGTATATGGTCTTTTTTGATTGGACAATAAAACTTTGAATCTCTTGCCCCTCTTGCGTTTCGCCTCTTGCATCTTGCCTTTTTGAGCAAAAATTTTGTTTACAACCTATATAAAAACTCTATACATGAGTTTTTACATGAGTTTTTACATGAGTTTTTATATGAGTTTTTATATGAGTTTTTACATGAGTTTTATGAGATTAAGAGACTAAAAGCAGAAGTAATATCACATGGTGATCGGGTAATCGAGGTCAAAAATGTCGAGTATAGCGCTACGCGCAAGGCAAAAGGCAAAAGGCAAAAGGCAAAAGTTGAGTAAAAGAGCTTTTCAGCTTGTATCAACGTCCTAACCTTAATGCGTAGTGCTATACAAGCTTACAACCTTGGCCTA
>NZ_JAAHHX010000911.1:0-1185 GCF_010672065.1 Moorena sp. SIO4A1
CGCCGGGTCCGCAAGAGCGACCTGCGGGCAAACGCGAACCAGGTGGCACAGACCCTACGGCGCGCTTACGCGTTCGCGGCGCTGTCCGGCAAGCATCACCGCGTCGTGTTCGACCTCGAAAAGCAGGCGTGGTGTGTTTTAATAAATTTTTCTATAGTGTCTTTACGAATTGGCTCTGCTCCATTACTAGCTGTTTTCCAACTCCTAAGATCTAAATTAGTTATTTGTTCTGATGTAACTTGACGAACACAGTAGTCATAGCCAAAGTTTGGACTTTGGCTATGGGTTACCTTATACTTAGAAATAACCTCTAGCCAGCAGGTCGGTCTTCTAACAAATGTCAATGGTGACATTACGTAACAAGTAATACCAGAATAAATAGGCTGTATAAGTCCATCAATCAAACCATAATCATGGAAGTAAGGCATCCAAGTGGCAGCAATACTATCTGAAGTGTAGTTCCATGCTTGCTTGATATAGGCAGAATGGTGCATTACATTGTTATGGGTCACTACAACTCCTTTCGGCGTAGATGTAGAACCAGAAGTATATTGTAAATAAGCTATGGCATCTAGATTAATTTTTAATTCTTGCCATTGGTTTGCTAGTTGCTCTGATATCTCCTCAGTAAACAACCATAACAACATATTATTATACCCAAAGTCTTTTTGCCATTCACTTGGGAACTGAGAAGAAATTTGAGATGTAGTCAGCACTAGAGAAACTTGGGCATCTTTAACACAAGCTTGAAGTCGAGGCAGAGTTCGCTTCAATCGAATTGCATCAGGTGGAGGAGCCGGAATAGCAATGACTCCTGCATATAAACATCCAAAGAAAGCACAAATGAAATCTAGAGGCTGTGAATAGAGCAGCAATGCTCGTTCCCCCCTGGTTACCCCCATCTCCTGAAGCTGAGCTGCGATTGCTCGTGACCGCTTTTCCAATTCTCCATAAGTCAAGCTGGCTGTCTCTGTTTTTCCATTAGAAATAAAGGTATAAGCTTTTTGGTTCGGTTCATTTGTTCCTCTATAACATAGCAGGTCTATCAAAGAGGTAAATTTTTTATTAGTATTCATAAAATTTGTCCTTCATTAATCATCCATCAATTTCTGAATTTTCGGCGTTACTGGAGTTTAGACTAAAGGGATAGGAGCAAACTATAAACAAACGCCAAAAACCGCCAGA
>NZ_JAAHHX010000912.1:0-1185 GCF_010672065.1 Moorena sp. SIO4A1
TCAATATTTATTATGTCTGTGAATAACTATTACACCCTTGGTCGTTCTGGATTGCGCGTCAGTCGCCTAGCTCTTGGAACAATGACTTTTGGCACTGAGTGGGGCTGGGGAGCAGACCGTACAACCGCCAAAACCCTATTTGATGATTATGTTGAAGCAGGTGGTAACTTTATTGATACCGCCGACCTTTATACCAATGGGACGAGTGAAACTTGGTTAGGAGAGTTTATTGCTGAGCGTAATTTGCGGGACTTGATGGTGATTGCTACCAAATTTTCCTACAACGGAGAACCTGGCAATCCTAATGCTGGGGGCAATGGACGTAAAAATATTATGCGTGCAGTGGAAGGGTCGCTCAAGCGTTTAAATACTGACTATATTGATCTCTACATATTACATACCTGGGATAGAATTACGAGCGCTGCAGAGGTGATCCGTACCCTAGATGATCTAGTTCGCTCTGGTAAGGTGCGTTATATTGGTCTTTCTGATGTTCCTGCTTGGTATGCTTCTCGTGCGCAAACTATTGCGGAGTTAAGAGGGTATGAAACGTTATCCACGCTGCAATTAGAATATTCCCTGGTAGAACGGAATATTGAAAATGAGTTTGTCCCTTTTGGTACAGAACACGGTATGGGAATTATGGTGTGGAGTCCCCTTGCTAGTGGTTTACTCAGTGGTAAATATCGCCCTAGTGAAGATGGTGGCATGGGTGAAGGTCGCTTAGAAGCGATGAAAGAGTCAATTAATCCAGCTTTTCAAAAGTTTAGCGATCGCAATTGGAAAATTGTGGCAGAGTTAGAAGCTGTGGCAACAGAGGTAGGACGCAGTATGGCTCAAGTAGCAGTAAATTGGGCGGCTAACCGACCTGGTATTGCTTCGGTGATTATCGGTGCAACTAAACCCCATCAGCTTCAGGATAATCTACAAGCATTAGATTTTACCCTGAGCGAGGAGCATTTCATGCGTCTTAATCAGGTAAGTACTCCAGAATTAAAATTTCCCTATACTTTCTTTGGTTCGGAAATGCAAGCCATGCTTCATGGTGGGGTAACCGTAGGTGATAAACCTAAAAACTACTATCCCGTAATTGAAACTAGCGGTGGGGGTGCGGGTGTTGATAGTGATCCTGAATAAATGGTAGTGATAAATAGGTAGTGACCCCAAATTATTGGGGTCTTAAAT
>NZ_JAAHHX010000913.1:0-1183 GCF_010672065.1 Moorena sp. SIO4A1
CAGGGCTATTTCATTCTAAATATAAACAAGATATGGTATAATTGAGCGCAAATTTAGTCTAATCCATCTACTCTTGTGTCTCAAATCGCAATTATAGAAGCCTTTGCAGAGCTCGAAGACCCTCGTCGTCGTGCCGGACAGCGTCATGCCCTGCCACTGTGCCTAGCACTATTTACCGTGGGCTACGCCGCTGGGAATCAAGGATTTTTAGCAATTGGAGATTGGATTTCAAGTTACCGCGAGCAGTTGATTGATCTTTTCAAACCTCCGAAAAACAGGCTACCCTCTTACAGTACTGTCCGTCGTGCTTTACTACATATAAATTATGAGCAGTATTCCCTGTGCCTGGCTAAGTTCTTTAATGTACAACCAGTTCCTGGAGAAACCATTAGTTTAGACGGAAAAGTCCTCAAATGTTCCTATCAAATAGAAAATGATAATCTTAATTCAGCTTCTCACCCAGCCATAATGTTGGTTAGTGCTTACATTGTGGAACGGGGCTTGATTTTAGAACCGTTTGAAGTTGATGCCAAAACCAACGAAATTAAAGCTCTACCAGAATTGATTCAGAAACTTGCTCTCAAGGGAGTTGTTTTTGCTTTTGATGCTATTAATACCCAAAAAAAACTTGTGAGTTAATTCTCAAAAGTGGTAATGATTATATTGCTGCCTTAAAAGGTAACCAGCCCAGTCTCTTTAAGGAGGTTAAAACTAATTTTACACCGGAAGTTACTTATCTACAAATTAATAAAGGACATGGTCGAATCGAAAAGCGTCATGTAAGTATTTGTAAAAATCTTGATTCTATCCGTCCTTGGCCCGGACTTACTACTTTGATTCAGGTTAAATCAGAACGTCAAGTATTTACCCATCATGTCATTGAAGTTACTACTGAAACTCGTTATTATATTTCTTCATTGAGTTTAACAGCCCAAGAATTTGCTGAACGTATCCGTGGATATTGGGGTGTTGAGAATAAAGTCCACTATGTTAGAGATGTTACTCAAGGTGAAGATAAATCCAGAATTCGCACTAACCCTCTGCCTAAAATTTTCACCATAGCTCGTAATTTTACACTCAATTTATACCGTGACCAAATGTTTAAAAATATGGCACAAGCTCAACGACTTTGTTCTTTTGGTCTAGACACGCTTAAGCAACTTTTTAGAATGAAATAGCCCTG
>NZ_JAAHHX010000914.1:0-1182 GCF_010672065.1 Moorena sp. SIO4A1
CCATCAAAATATCTTAACACAAACCAGGTGAATGATAACTGTTAATTTACATAAACCCTGTCCCGGCTATCATCCCGACACCAAATCTTTGATTATGGTGCGGGGCTTCTCGCCGGGGTAGCTAACAGCTTAAAAACGGGACTGGCCGGATTCGAACCGGCGACCTAGCGCTTCAGATTGGTGTGAGTTTCCCCACTCTCTGGACTATACCTTCACCCTAGGATAATACCCATTAAGGATAATACCCCTTAGGTGGTGGCCGTCTAGTCTCTCCACCTTCCTGGATTTAACCTCGACGATTACTCGCACACAGATTCAGGCTTGGCTCGGTATTGCCTTAGAGTACTCAATAAGCTAAATACCCCTTAGGTTTCACCGAATTTGACCACATTCACTCACAGAATTTCTTCCATGGTGCCCGATTTTTCAGGAGGCGCTTGCTCTATCCAGCTGAGCCACAGCCCCAATCGCAATATACCTCTATATTATCACAAAAGCTGTTGATCAAGCATCGATAGCCATACCTGATCAGGGTTGAATACCCCCGTTAACCCAACTGGTAATAGGTAATGGGTAATCGAACCCAATTTTTAAGCAGTTTTTTGCTTGACGCTCTTGCCTAGAAAAGTGGGAACTATAGAACTAATCGCGATTAGATCCCATGTTGGGGAAGACTATGTTCCGGTCATGGCTCGAATGTAGAAAATATTTCTGGTACTGGACTGGGGTTAGCTATTGTCAAAAAATGTGTCGATATCCATGGCGGGACAATTAGTCTAAACAGTGATATCAGTCTTGGCACTACCTTTACGGTAATGCTACCTCGTAGAGTATTAGATGCGGATCAACTGCTCAAGGTAACTGGAAAGTCCATTCCTGATTACCAATCTGGATCACATTTCCTGCACTGAGCGAAAAGGGTTGATGGGAGGTAAGCCGCTGTTGGTCCACAAAAGTACCATTGGAACTACCTACATCAATGATTTGATAGCGCACTTTGTCCTGAGGCTCTGGAATTTGCAGAATTTGGGCATGGTTGCGAGAACACATCGCATCTTCTAACACTAGGGTGTTCGTGGGTTCTCTACCAATAGTGAAAGGATTAGCAGACAAAACAATGATGGCACCGGATGAACGGTTTACTAAACGCCCCTTGCTTGCTGGCGTAGGATTGGAAAAAAG
>NZ_JAAHHX010000915.1:0-1182 GCF_010672065.1 Moorena sp. SIO4A1
GATCTACCTTGGAGTATATCCGAACCGAAAATGACACATTATAATTATGACTCTGGGGTGATAGCTGCCACAAAAACCAGAGATCTTTTTGACCATAAGAGAGGGGATGGACTTGGGATATATCTGGATTTTCCCTTAGTAACTTTAATATTTCTGATTTATACTGCTCTAATTCTGCCATAACATCAGTGGTCAGTACTTCTTGGGAACCTTCAGTTCTTAACTTTCCTCCATCATTCCATAATTTAACACCTTTTTGATCAAGGTATTGTAAAAAAATAATTAAGTTCATAGTTGTACCTTTATCCAGTTATTTCATTTACTGTTATCTGTGCGATCGCTTTTATTTAGTTATTAATTTAGTTGATTTTATATAGCAGCAATGGTGATTACTTACATAGTTTTTTTGTAGTGGTACACAAGTAGTGATTTTAGCTCCCGAAACCTCCATTATGCCGTAGCAAAATCACTAGATCTTGATCACTACCTTTTATTTAAAGGTTTGTGTATATCGATTAGGTGATTTTTCAGGGCTAATACTCGAGCCGCTTTATTTTGGATATGAGCAGTTAATATCTTTGGCTCTCCTAGCTTGATTGAAAACCCAGTGACATCATAGGCTACACTATCATCTAATTCAGATTGTCTAATATTATCTTTATAATCTCTTTATCATCTATTTTTATAATCATTTACAGTAATACTAACAAAAACTCCTGTAGACTGACCTTCTAAGGGTTTTGGAATGTGCCCGTCATTTTCTATGGCTTCCCAAGTAACTTCCAGAAGTAACCGATGTTCTGGATCGAGACTGACAGTGTCCCGAGGTGAAATCCCAAAAAAGCGAGTATACATCTTACCTGGAACGCTTGGATCGGGTTTTTAGTAAGCATTGAGCGCGGTTTGCACTTCAGTTAGGTACAAAGTTTTGGGTTTGTAGGGAGCAGGGAGCAGGGAGCAGGGAGCAGGGAGCAGGTAAGAGGTAAGAGGTAAGAGGTAAGAGGCAAGAGGAACCCACCCCTAACCCCCTCACAGGGGTAGGTTTTTAACAAAGACCTCAGGTGTGGGGTGTGGGTTGTGGGGTGTGGGGTGTGGGGGATAAGAAAATATACTTAATTTGTCGTTAAAAATCATCATTTCTTCGTTGTTTTCCTTTTCCTCTCCTTCTGATCCGCCCCCGAC
>NZ_JAAHHX010000916.1:0-1181 GCF_010672065.1 Moorena sp. SIO4A1
AAAGCGCAGCAAACAGGCTCCTAATTTCAAAAAAGGCATAAAAGCGTCTAAGCGTTGGAAGAAGGCGAACAAAAAAGAATCCAAATTAAAAAGAAAAGTTGGGTTAGCGCGCAAGGATTGGCAACACAAAGTTACGTCAGATTTATCTAGTCGTTATGACATCGGCGTAACTGAAAAGCTAAATACAAAAGGGATGACCCTAAAAGCTAAGAAAGGGTCAAAAAGGAAAAAACAAAAAGCTGGATTAAACAAGGCTATTTTGGATGTGGGATTCGGCACTCTTAATAAAATGCTGACCTACAAAATCGAACTCAAAGGCGGAATTGTCCTTCAACTACCGACTAGACAATTAAAACCATCTCAGCGTTGTCCAGAATGTGGGAAAGTTCACAAAAGTTGGGCTGAACTATCGAATAGATACCATGTCTGTGATGCTTGCGGCTTTGAGTTCGATAGAGACAAGACAAGCGCAATGGTAATGTTCAATGCAGCTAATGGAAAACAGCCGGGGTACGGGACTGACCTCGATAAACGTGGATTTTCTAGCTCTACCTCAAAGACTAGTAAGCACACTGGCTCGATGAGGCAACTAGGAAAGATGAAGCGTCAAAAATCACGTTCTAAGGACGGGTCTGCTGACACCCCGTCCTGGCCTACGGCCACGCCAAAGGCGAACGACCAGGACGGGGTAGTTCATATAGAAACGTTTAACCAAAATGGGGAGATAATTACGCTTTACTTATTGCTAAACTTATTAGTTATTAAACTTGTGGGGGAATTATAGGGTTGGAGCTTCATGATTAAACCTAAGCTAATCACAGCATTTTCCTCAGGGGTGCCGGATGAAATTCAGCGTTGTTATCACGACTTATAATCGCCTAGATCTACTCAAGCGCGCCATTGAAAGCGCACTTGCTCAGACATTTCCCTGTGAGATTGTTATCGTTGACAACGGTTCGTCTGATGGAACCGAAGATTATGTCCAAGAGCGCAGTGAAGCCTTGACACGTGCTGGTGAGCAGAGCCTGGTTTATCACCGAAATTCCGATAATAGGGGCCACTCGAAAGCGGTAAATAAAGGGGTAGAGCTGGCAAGTGGTGATTGGATCAAGCTGTTGGATGATGATGACTACTTAGCCAGGAACTGTATTGAAGAAATGGCTGATGCGATCGCATTACAT
>NZ_JAAHHX010000917.1:0-1180 GCF_010672065.1 Moorena sp. SIO4A1
TCTTCGATCCCAATTATGATACCTTACCCTTATCCGTTTTTGTGCCAATGCTGGAAAGTGTTTTTGCTCAAAAGGTCAAGTGTCTCAGTTGAGTAAACGTTGATAATTATGATGAATACACCAGATAAAATTCAATGGGTCTATAGTTCCCAAAACAATCAAGAATTAGCCCAACGCTATAACCAATGGGCAAAAGACTACGAACAAGATTTAAGCGAAACCTTTGGTCGTCCTAGCCGCGAACCCATAGTCGATTTAACGGTTAAATACGTCCCAAAAAATGCCCTAATCTTAGATGCTGGAGCAGGCACAGGTACAATGGGTCAATGGCTACATGAGGAAGGCTATCACAACCTAGTGGCAATTGACATTTCCGAAGGAATGCTGGCGGAGGCAAAGAATAAGAATGTCTACACGGAGTTACGCCCAATGGTCTTAGGGGAAACCTTAGACTTTCCCACTGCTACATTTGATGCAGTTACTGCTTGTGGCGTATTTACCTATGGACATGCTCCGAGCTGTTCTTTTGATGAGTTGATTCGTGTTACTAAACCAGAGGGATACATTATCTTTACCCTGCGCCCCGACTTCTACGAAGGCAGTGATTTTAAAGACAAAATGGCGAACTTAGAAGCACAAAATAAGTGGCAATTAACAGAGCTTGGAGACAAGTATAAAGCCGAAGATAAAGGGCAATTCACTCTGTATTTGCAAACTTGGGTGTATCAAGTAAGCTCAGCGCCCGCCTAATACCGTGGCACAGCTAAAATGATTAAATGTAGGTTGTGTTGGGTAGAGCGATCGCGAGACCCAACCTTGTATCTACCGTTAGAATAACCGAAACCAATGGAATACCGTCGCGCTAAGATTGCAGGAGGGACATACTTTTTCACCGTTGTTACTCACAACCGCCGTAAATTTTTATGCGAACCTGACAACATCTCGCTATTAAGAGATACTTTTCTATGCCTTACAGTCAATTCACTATCGAAAAAGTCAAACAAGATTTTCACCTCACAACAGTTGAAGGGGTTCGCTTTTTCCCCAACTCCCTAGAACCCATCGTACCAAGTCCCAGACTGCAAGGCATTTTAGAGGATTTACCTTGGGCGATTGCCGTCGATACCGAAAAAGCACGTTCTGAAGTCATTATCAATCCCGTACTTTTGGAAGTGCGGCA
>NZ_JAAHHX010000918.1:0-1180 GCF_010672065.1 Moorena sp. SIO4A1
TAAACGATTTATCGACAGCGTTGTTGATGATTAAATTTTATCAGAATCTGCGAGAGCAGATGTCTTTAGCAGTTGCCCTTAATCAAGCCCAATTCTGGCTGCGGGATAGCACCCAGTCCCAGTTGCTAGCCTGGAGTAGGCAGTTACCCCTAGACAACTCTTTGATGAAAAGGATTGAACAAGCACTGGATTGGTTTAACCCCCATGAGCAACCCTTCCAAGACCCCTACTACTGGGCTGCATTTTGTGTAATTGGAGAGTCAAATCATGATTTCTGACCCTAAACTTCTAGTATTTCCCGACTTCCTAAAAACCAAACTGGAACTGTTTTCTAGGCAAGACTTACAGGACTTAGATCAGACCTTAGCCCTTTTGGAGAATAACCCACCAGAAAACGTTGAGGAAATTCTCAGAAATTGGTTCAAAGCAAGGCTTAAAATTAGGGATGAACTCAACAAATTTTACGATATTTGCAGGAAGGAGCTTGGCAAAGTTCCGCCCACTCCACCTATCCAGCAGGATCGCCTTTCTAATTGGTTTCAGGAACTGCGCAAGCCAGTGAAGGATAAACTCAAGTCTGAATCTCATCAAAAAAATACCAATGACCTCTAAAGTCTATGCACCTAATGTTCATTTATTTGCCTTTCATCTAAAAACTAGTCAGCCAACTACCTTACTCTGGGACAAGTGCAACGAGATTATCTCTCAAGAATTTCGAGTGACTAAGCAGCTTGAAATTGAAGAACAGTCAGGATATCGAGTAGACCTGCTCAAGGATAAAACTACTGATGATGTGGCTTTGCACTTTGGGAGTAACGTTATGTTAGATAATACTTCCCTGGCTGTTACCGGAGTAGCAACTCCCCTCAGAATTCAAGATACCTATGCCTTAGCTCTAAACCTCCGCCGTCCTGAACTAGAGCAAAATCAGACACAACCCACCCAACCAGTACCCTCCAGCTTTTTAGAAAAATTGAACCCAGCAGGCTGCTTGATGCCGGAGGAAATTGGCAGTTCCCTTGGTCAAACGTTGCTCTTAACAGTTTGGGATAGAGAACAAAAACCCTGGGTGCCCTCGAATTTACTGCAACATCCCCAGGAAATAAGAAAACTTGCTGACGAGTGTTTGCGAGCCTTCATTCCTGCTCAAATTCCCTGTCCTCACTTCAATCAAGAAGGG
>NZ_JAAHHX010000919.1:0-1176 GCF_010672065.1 Moorena sp. SIO4A1
GATAGCTAAAAAGTAGACTGTATAAGCTTCAGAGGTCTCATACCTGTCTTGATGCAAAGCGCGAGTGGTTTGAATTTACCGTAAGATAGGGTCGCCTTGTCTTGATGCAAAGCGCGAGTGGTTTGAATTTACCGTAAGACAGGCTCGCCTTAATCAATAAGTTTTACCCATTTTGTGCATTTGAAGTTACCTTAAGAATAAGGCAGCCAAAATCGGCAGAGTTTTAACCCTTTTTCCCATAGCCGACCAACCATAAAGGCTGCCTTATTCTAAGGTTTCGTCTTTGAGCCTACCAACCATAAAGGCTCAACGTAATCAGGTTTTGTCTCCGGGGGAAACCCCCTGTTCCGAAGCTGCATCGCTATTAAAAAATATTTAACCATGCATCTGCATAACCTGCTAACTATAAAGGCGACCCTATCTAAGGTTTTGTCTCCGGGGGCTCAAGCAGGGCTGTTTCTTGCGTCCGACTAAAACGTGATTGGTAGGGAGGTGGGGAGATAGGGAGGTGGGGAGATAGCGGTGCGACCCGTGGCGAATTTAATTCGCCTAGCGATGCAGCGCGGTCTTGGGGGTTCCCCCCATGACCGACTGCATCAAGACAAGGAAAGCGCACCGTCGGAGAATTTTTATTAATAAAAAGGTATTTTTAACCTTAAAAAAACCTTCTCCCCAGCACCCCAACGCCCTTTCAGCAGATTGACTTGACAATTTATTCATG
This sequence comes from Moorena sp. SIO4A1, assembly GCF_010672065.1. NCBI lineage: Bacteria > Bacillati > Cyanobacteriota > Cyanophyceae > Coleofasciculales > Coleofasciculaceae > Moorena > Moorena sp. SIO4A1. The sequence continues at coordinate 722 of NZ_JAAHHX010000919.1, forward strand.
AAAATGAAACAGCCCTGCCTCTACAGGGCGGGGTAGTTCATTTCTCATCTAAATAAAAACGGTAAAACAAATAATCATCTCGGAAAGGATGATCATCTGCGACATGATGAATAATACCTCGATTAATCAGTATCTGTCCAATAGCCACTGCATCTTCCCGAGTAGAATTACACCGTTTCACCAACCAATCTACGGCTTCTGACCCAACAAAACAGCATCCATAGCTATTGAGACGATAGCGACGGTCTTGAATATCCAACCCTCCTGGTTGACGCATTTCCTCGATCAAGGTTTCAATGTCTAGTGTTATCATATCCTCTTGGAAAGGAGCCGTAGGGTAAGAGTCTTGATCTATGTCATCCATAGGCTCTAGGAAACCTGAAACTAAGGAATCCTGGGTGGGCTCAGACTGATACCCATTGGGAATATAGAGTTGGTTTTCGGGCGGTTTTGGC
>NZ_JAAHHX010000092.1:0-20406 GCF_010672065.1 Moorena sp. SIO4A1
CAGCAAAGACTTTTAAAGACTCCCCGTTAAAGAGGGATTTAGAAGCTGCTCCTATTATGGCCGTTAGCTCTGATTGATTTTTTCTGTAACGGCGATTTTCTGTTTTTCTGGTCAGGTTATTTTCGAGTATTCGAGCCGACTTAGCTGGGTCTAATTTTTCTAGCTTTCTGTGAAGCGCCCAAAGTTTCCCTCTATTGCGGTTTTTGGCACATATACGATCAGACTTCTTGGTGGTTACTTTTCCTAGTCCTTTCCCGTGAGCCTGACCCTCTGAGTCATAGAAAGCCTCCGTGTACCCCTTATCTACTCCGACACTCCGACGTTCAGATGGAATTCCTACGGTTCCATGGTCTACCAGAAAGTGAATTTCAAATCTTTGCAAAAGTTGGTTATGGATTAATCTAATTTGTCCTTTTATTTTTCGATTAGATCTGACAACTATCCTATTCCTCTTTCCCCTTCTTAATCCAGCTAGTTCTAACTGGTAAGTGTGACGAGAGATTCTTTTGCATTTATAACCCACTTGTTGATAGACTATCTGGTTTTTACTCCAAGAATGTCCTCTATGAAATTCCTTTCTGACAAGTCTGTGTAGGAGTGAGTTATCCAGGAATGCTAGAGTCCTAAGTTGTTTGCAAAGCGTAAGCATTCAGGTGATGGGGTTGACAAAGCCACCCCAGTTACTTGAAAACTGGAATGAGAGACAATTGGTTAGAACAGTGTCTAGCTCCTAAAGACAGAGCTTGAGTGAGGAACTCAATCACATTACGCCCTTGAGCACGACAAGACTGAATCACACTTAATAATGTTGCCGAACGCTCAAACCCACTCCAGGAACGAGAACCTCCCGCCACTTTACGCTTGGTCACTGCCAAACGCAAAGAGCGCTCTGCCCGATTATTATCGGGTGGCACTTGGGGGTGGTCGAGGAAATACCACCATTGCTGGGACTTTTGTCTCAAAGACTTGAGCAACAACCCCGCAGCGTGACCAGCTCTCCCACTCCAGGTCTCAATTGCCTCAGTCACTCGCTGTTTGAAAGACTCTGCCCAAGAAGCATAAACTGATGCCTCACCAGTCTCACGCCATTGACGGTGTTTGGCAAAAGCTTCGTCAATCAGCTCAACAAAAGCTTGACCCAAGCCCTTCTGGTGAGGCTGTTTTAGACGAGCGACTTGTTGAAAATGTCGTCGTAGATGAGCCAGACATTTTTGTTGAGCTGCCACCTGATAACCGTTGTAGACGCTGAAATCGTCAGAACTTAGAACTCCAGCAAAACTCTGACCCAGTAGAGATTCAAGTTCGGCTCTCGAACGAGTGTCTCCAGCATGGAACAAACTATATCCGTATCCCGAAAGCACCCACATCCATTCTTTTACCCCGTTGACCAACCACGGGGACTCGTCAGCGTGGACATGAGGTTGAGTCTTGACCCATTCTTTTAATTGATTCACTTGTGGGGTAACAGCGGCGGCGACTCGCTGGGTAGTGGCTTCTAGGGTTCCTAAGCTCACCTCAATGTTGCCAAACTCTCGCAACCATTCTTGTTGCTTTTGATAAGACAAATGACCGTAGTGTCCCAACCAAGCCAGCATGGCCTGCAAGTTGGCTGACAAGTCTTGTCCTGCAATGATGTTCTCGGGTAACTCTCCCCCAACCAGAGTTCCACAATGATGACATACCCGTCGCTTCTGCTGGTACTCTACAATTTCGATTGGATGCTCTACCAGTTGAGCCACCACATAGCTTCGAGTTGAGCAATCCCTACTTTCCCAGTCATTTCTCTGACAGCTCGGACAACTTTGAGGTTCGACTACTACATATCGGTCTACTCGTCCAAATCCTTTTCGGGTTTTCCCTTTGTGTCCCGGTTGTCCTCCGGGTTTTCGTTTCTGCGAATCTGATTCCTTCGACTTTTTTTTCTCTGACCTTCTGATTAGATCGCTTGATGGCGGTTTTGATGAAGTTTGGCTGTCTTTGTTCAACAGGCTTTTGAGCCGTTCCACCTCCCCAATCAGTTGTTCAATCACTTGTTGCTGTTGCACCACCAGGTCCGCCAGAACTGATGGGGGCTGCAGTTCCAGAGCTTCAAAACTGTTTGGGATAGCTGGCGGTTTGATTTCCATCCTTCTACACTACTACTCATCCTTCTGTTTTTGTCAACCCCATCACCTGAATACTTACCCTGACAGACTCTTAATTTCTACTTCTACTGTTGCTACATATACTTTTCTTGGCTTTCCTAGGTTGATCTCGATTTCTTTAAAAGCCTCTGATGGCAAGCTTTTTGCTAATTCATCTAGTCTTATTTCTCAAGAATGAATCTGAGGATTTACTTACTTTGACTTTGCGTTCGCGTAGCGTGCGCCAAAGGCGCATTTTTTTGGCTACCCCTCCTAAGTACCTGACTGCCGGACACAAGTGCCTCAAAGCCTGATTATGCCTGGGTGATGGGATGCAGGTTTTGAGGGGACGGTCCCAGACAACTGGTAGAAAAGAGCGATTGACCTTTGCTCACGCTACGGGAAGGCAAGACTCGTACAAAAAGGGTAGAGGGATATGCGAGGCGCTTGGTCACTACACAACCAGCCCATCGGAGCATGTCCAACTCTACCCAAATTCATGATCAACTGTTAGACTTTCTGTGTCAATACAGCAGCTACCCTCGATCTGCGCCATCTAAACACCATTACCACCGATGGTGAGTGCCTTAATTAGCAGTGGTCAGCTTTGCCTTAGTGCCTGGGAACCTTATGTCTCCAGCCGAGCCAAACAAGCCCAAAGCTTTGAACGTCGGTGGCACCGCTTTGTGAGCAATCGACTCATTGGTGTGAAGGGGCTATATATTCCCTTGGTGCTATTGGCATTGAAGAATTGGCAGTCTCATCGTCTGTACCTTGCACTCGATACCACAGTGCTTTGGAATCGCTACTGTATGATTCATCTATCACTGGTGTGTTGTGGTCGTGCCGTGCCATTTCTGTGGCAAGTGAAGGAGCATAGCAGTGCCACGGTGGCTTTCGAAGAATATCAACCATTGTTACGCCAAGCCCGGTGGATATTGCGTCAACATGCCGATGTGATGCTCAAAGCCGACCGAGGTTTCGCCAACCATGCTTTGATGAACTGGTTACTTTGGAGCAATTGGCACTATTGTCTACGGCTGCCCTGTGATGTCAATTTGCATGGTCCGCGTCGCTATCCGATTGAAGTCAGTTATCTGTGGCCACAAAAGGGAGAAGCAGTGTTCTATCACCATGTGGGTTTATGGCAAGATGGAAAACACCGCTCTCATCTGGTGTTAGCCAACGTCAAAGGGGTCAAAGAGCCTTGGGCGGTCATCACCGATGAAACCCCCACCTTAAAAACTCTGTGGCAATACGGTTTGAGGTTCCGGGTCGAGGAATTATTTTTGGACAGTAAGTCGGGAGCCAAAGAAGCTCGAAGACTCCCGCATCCGCAATGGCGAGCTCTCGAACGGCTCTACGAGCGTGGCTGCGGTGGCACTACTGTACGGCACGACTCAAGGCATGGCTGTTCAACTACAAGGTCTGCGACGGCAGGTCGTTCGCGTAGCGTGACCAAAGGTCAATCCTCATTGGCAAAGGGGTCTGAGCTACCTGAAAATTGGTCTGCGCTGGCTAACGGGAGTCCTCCACAAAAGTCGTCAACTTTTAACACCCGTCCCCTTGCTACCCAAAGACCCGCAACCGTGCTTTGCTTCTCAAAAAGCTCGTCAGGATTTTTACGTTCGCGTAGCGTGACTGCATGTCAATCGCATCTGGTTCTCACGGATTCAGTCGTTACAGTGTCGAGCCTGATACGTCTTGGTTTCACACAGATGTGTCAGGCAGCCAGGTCCTGATCTTTGCTATAGGAGCTATCACCACAGTCTATATGATCAACGGTCGGTACCTTTTTCACCTAAAGGCTACTCCCAAGGGACTCGAAATAATGACTGACGTAGACAAAAGGGAAATTAAAGAGAAATCAAAAACAAATCAAATTAGCACAAGTGATCAATAGACTTCGCTAGTTTTCCTGGGAGGTCTAATCAATAAGGGGGTATGGCAGGTGTGGTGAGGAGGGGAGTGGGAATAAGCTGTTAGCGATTTAAATTCTGAATGGGGGCGCTTTGGGGAGATGGGGAGAGGCTATGACGGGGTGACGGTTACCCTACACCGGAAAACCAACACTCTTTCCCCTACTCCCTACTCCCTGCTCCCTGCTCCCTAAAACCTAGGACGAGTTACCTGACCCAATTCAGAACTACAATAGATTAACGACCAATACTCACAATCCAGGTACCGACATAAGTGGGTAGTGGAATATCACCAGCAGCTAAGACATAACAAACGAAGTAATAAGTACCCCCATCAGGGTTTTTGACATTGGAAAATACTAATTCCACATTTTCATTGGCTGGAACTGGCTCTTCCATGTAAATCTGAAGGCTATAATTCTCTTTGTCCCAGACTACTTCAGAGACCGGGAGGGATTTACCGTCAACGCGCACTTCAATTTTGTTCACGTCGAACTTACCATCGTAGTAATCTGGATAAGAAATAGAAAACTGAGCAACTCCCAATTCCAGTTTCTTCTTGGGAATCTTCAAGCGGTAACGATCCCAGTAATTGGGGGCACCGTTAAAATCTAGGTGATATCTCAGGATATTTTCCCGCTTAACACCACTCCAGAGTACCAATCCGGGATTACTCTGGGCTAAGCTCCGAACCGATAGCCCGGTCAAGACACAACCAGCTAATGCGATCGCGGAAATCAGACGTTTGATGGAAGATTGTGTGGATAGCATAAATCTAATGCTGCTGACTTGAGCTGACAATTAACAGTTATTTGTTTTTTCACTGTACTACTTATATATATATACGCAAGCTATACACAAAATATCCCTAATACCAATTTCAAACCCTATCGCTACACCTTAATCACTCACTACACCCTATTACCCCATCACCTATAAATCGATCTGACTAGTAAAGATTACCTACGACAACTGAGTGCAACAGCACAATTCCTAAAACAAGTTAAAAATAATCCTCTCTTTTGGCAGATCACCATAGGATCCAAAAAGAGATCCGGTTATGGGGACACATGTATTTGAACAGTCAGGGAAATTTATATAGAGAAATTGATGCCAGCAGTTCAAATTCAGCAAGAGGCGATGCCTGGTGTTGGATACCACGACAAGTAGCATACAAGGACAAGTAGCACAGATGGGAAGCCAGTCAGCTGATCATAAGTGAGTTAATCGCCCAGGCTTAAAAGCATTGGCGGTGTCAGGGAGCAAACTGATCCCGTTCTAGTTGAACTTGGGAATCCTCTAAACAGGGTGAACATCCCCCAGCAAGAAGAAGCTACCAGTTGCTAAAAACCACTCGAAATCAAAAGAAATAGAAGGATAGATTGTCAACAAGGGACAACATTTTTCAAAGAAGTTGTTACCTGATTCTATTTACCGAAAATAGTTACGGAAAACAGTTATTATCGTCAGTTTTCCTGATTCTTGTTGTCCTCACCTAAGGAGTATTTGTCACCCATGACCAAAAGCTATGTTAGGAGATACGGTGGCCTTAGCCCCTGAAAGTGGCTGGTCTGGACATCCTTTGCCTGATGCCTCTAGACCCACTGTAGTGATCAATGAATTTTCCGTCCTTATTCCATTTAGACAACTGAAGGAGAGTCAATGACCCTAGCCATTCCCAAAGAGGCTGAAACGTCAGATTTACAGCCAACCAAAACTCGCATGAAGGTTGGTATCCCGAAAGAAGTTTACCCAGGTGAATGCCGGGTAGCTGCTACACCGGATACAGCGAAGGTGCTCCAGAAACTTGGCTTTGATGTGCTGATTGAATCGGGAGCAGGAGAGACAGCTAATTTTCCTGACAATGCTTACGAACAAGCAGAATGCCAAATCATTCCTGATGCCAATAGCCTTTGGTCAGAGGCAGATATTGTCCTAAAAGTGCGTCCTCCTCAGATGCATCCAACTCTAAACAAGCATGAGTCTGAGTTGCTATCGGAAAATGGCACTTTAATCAGCTTTATCTGGCCAGCCCAAAACCAAGAACTGCTCGAACAACTTTCAAGCCGTAAGGCTACCGTGTTGGCTATGGATGCGGTACCCCGCATCACGAGGGCGCAAAAGATGGATGCCCTCAGTTCTATGGCCAATATTGCTGGTTACCGGGCTGTGATTGAGGCAGCCAATAACTTTGGTCGCTTCTTTACTGGGCAAATTACTGCAGCGGGGAAAGTTCCCCCAGCTAAAGTGTTGGTGATTGGTGCTGGGGTAGCTGGACTAGCTGCTATTGGTACCGCTAAAGGTCTGGGTGCTGTTGTGCGCGCCTTCGATACCCGCCCCGTGGTTAAGGAACAAGTGGAAAGCATGGGGGGAGAGTTCCTGGAACTGGACTTCAAAGAAGACGGTACAGGATCTGGGGGCTATGCCAAGGTGATGAGTAAAGAGTTCATCGAGGCGGAGATGGCATTGTTCGCTGCACAGGCTAAAGAAGTGGACATCATCATCACCACTGCCCTGATCCCTGGTAAAAAAGCACCGCTACTGATCACCGAGGAAATGGTAGCGAGTATGAAAGAAGGCTCAGTGGTTGTAGATATGGCAGCTGAGCAAGGGGGCAACTGTGAGGTGAGCAAAGCCAATGAGGTCTACAAATACAAAGGTGTGACCATCATTGGTTTGACTGACTTACCCAGCCGTATGGCTACTCAATCTAGCCAACTCTATGGCACAAACCTTTGTCATCTCCTCAAGGACATGGGTGGTAGTGAAAATTACCGTGTCGATATGGAGGATGAAGTGGTTCGGGGAGCCTTAGTGCTAAACGCTGGGGATGTAACCTGGCCCCCACCCAAGCGCCCTACACCTCCAGCACCTCCCAAACCGGCACCGGAACCCCAGACTGCGGTAACTAAAGAGGAGTCTGTGCCAGAGACTAAGAAATCAAAGGGTATCATGGGCTTGCTCTGGCCAGTGTTAGTGGGACTCGCCCTAATTGGCTTGGGAATCGGAGCACCACCTTCTTTCCTCTCCCACTTCACGGTATTTATCCTGGCCTGCTTCGTAGGCTGGCAAGTGATCTGGAACGTAAAACCAGCCCTGCACACACCCTTGATGAGTGTTACTAATGCCATTAGCGGCATCATCATCATTGGTGGCATGCTGCAAATTTCCGGCGCAGCTACCTCACCTACTACTATTCTGGGTGCGATCGCAATTTTAGTTGGAACCATCAACATCTCCGGTGGCTTCCTCGTAACCCAACGCATGCTCAAGATGTTTCAGAAATAGGTTAGACCCTTGAAGGTTTGAAGGTTTGAAGGTTGAAGGTTGAAGGTTTGAAGGTTGAAGGTTGAAGGTTTGAAGGTTGAAGGTTGAAGGTTTGAAGGTTGAAGGTTTGAAGGTTGAAGGTTTGAAGGTTGAAGGTTTGAAGGTTGAAGGTTGAAGGTTGAAGGTTTGAAGGTTTGAAGGTTGAAGGTTTGAAGGTTTGAAGGTTTGAAGGTTGAAGGTTTGAAGGTTTGAAGGTTACAGGTTATCTTATGAACCTTGGCCTTTCGGCCACGCGATCGCGTTCAACCAAACCAGCTACCCTACACCGAACGCCAAAGGCTAACAACCAACTAACCTTGGCCTTTGGCCACGCTACGCGAACAACATTCAACCAACTAACCTTGGCCTTTGGCCACGCTACGCGAACAACATTCAACCAACTAACCTTCAACCAACTAACCTTCAACCAACTAACCTTCAACCAACTAACCTTCAACCAACCAACCTTCAACCAACTAACCTTCAACCAACTAACCTTGGCCTTTGGCCACGCTACGCGAACAACATTCAACCAACTAACCTTAAACATTCAACCAACTAACCTTCAACCTTAACGTTGAACACCATAAAACTAAGGAGACTATGTCAAATAATCTGTTGACAGTTGCCTATATTGCAGCTAGTGCTTTATTCATTCTCAGCCTGGGGGGATTATCTAACCAGGAAAGCGCCCGTAAAGGTAATATTTACGGGATTCTTGGAATGCTGATTGCTTTTGTTGCGACTGCCCTAAGTAGCAATGTAACGGCATACCTCACTCTGGGAGGGATGATTCTACCAGGAGTGATCATTGGTGCGATCGTGGCATCTCGGGTAGCCATGACCTCCATGCCAGAACTGGTAGCAATTCTCCATAGTTTTGTCGGTCTTGCAGCTGTACTGGTGGGTATTGCCAATTACCTGCAAGGGGGGGAATCCCTAACGGGTGCAGAAGTAACTATTCACCAGTTAGAAATTTATATTGGTGTGTTCATTGCGGCAATTACCTTCACCGGTTCAGTGATAGCCTTTGGTAAACTACGAGCTATCATCAGCAGCAAACCCCTAATGTTACCAGCACGCCACCTACTCAATCTGGCTATGCTTGGGGCTGTAATCGGGCTGGGTTACCAGTTCATGACAGCAGAGGGGACGGCTGGTCTGCAACCCTTGTTGATTATGGCTGCGATCGCATCAGTGTTAGGCATCCACCTGGTAGCTGCTATTGGGGGTGCTGATATGCCAGTGGTCATCTCCATGCTCAATAGTTATTCCGGATGGGCCGCTGCAGCAGCAGGCTTTATGCTGTCCAATGACCTGTTAATTATCACTGGTGCCCTAGTAGGTAGTAGTGGTGCTATCCTCAGTTACATCATGTGCCGAGCCATGAACCGCTCCTTCATCAGCGTGATTTTAGGAGGCTTCGGCGAAGGTGCAGGAACTACAGCTAAAGCTAAAGGTGGTGATCAGCCGGAAGGTCAAGTCACCGAGACCACAGTAGAAGATACCGTAGAGCTGCTACAAGGGGCCAAGAGTGTTATGATTGTTCCCGGTTACGGCATGGCAGTAGCTCAGGCTCAGCATCCGGTGTCCGATATTACCAAGATTTTGAGGAATGCTGGTATCAATGTTCGCTTTGGCATTCATCCAGTTGCTGGACGACTACCAGGACACATGAACGTGCTGCTAGCTGAGGCAAATGTGCCTTATGATATCGTTCTAGAAATGGATGAGATTAACGAGGACTTCCCAGAAACCGATGTAGTACTCGTGATTGGTGCTAATGATACCGTTAACCCTAGTGCCATGGAAGACCCCAGTAGCCCAATTGCTGGGATGCCAGTCTTAGAGGTTTGGAAAGCTGGTACAGTTGTGGTGATGAAACGGGGAATGTCCAGTGGCTATGCTGGCGTTGGCAATCCCCTGTTCTTCAAAGAAAACACCAATATGCTCTTCGGTGATGCCAAGACTAACGTTAGCGCTATCCTAGGCAAGCTCGTAGAATCTAGCCGGGACAGTGCAGCATCTAGCTCAGGAAAAGTCTTAGCTACATCCTCTGCGGGCTGAGTAAGGGTTAGAGGGGAATGACACCCTCGTTAAGGCTCAAACCTTGACTTGATGTCGAGTGTGGCGGAAGGTAGGAGTGTGGAAAGGGGATATTTTATGGTAAAAATTCCCTGCGATTCTCTCCTCCTTCTTCTTCCTCTTCCCTATCTTCGTAAGCATTAGCTGTTGGCGTAGCCTGCGCGTAGCGCATATGCTTACATTTTATCTTTGATTTCAACAGCAAGATAACGGAAATAATTGATATGGGTTTTTCTGTAGACGTTACTAGCAGCAACTACGCCACTGAAGTTTTAGAAAAGTCTTTTGAGAAGCCTGTATTAGTAGACTTCTTTGCTACGTGGTGTGGCCCTTGTCAACTCCTAAAACCAACCTTAGAAAAACTAGCTAAAGAATACGACTTTGTTTTAGCCAAAGTTGATATTGACCGCAACCAAGATTTAGCAAATAACTTTCAAATTGAGGGAGTACCCGATGTCCGAATTGTCACCAATGGTGATATGATTCCTGGTTTTGTCGGGGTTTTGCCAGAGATTCAGTTGCGGGAAATGTTAGCTAGGTTAAATCTGAAGTCTGAGCTAGACATTGGACTAGAAGAAGCTCGGGTTGCCATGGCAACTGAGGATATATCCCGAGCCAAACAGCTGTTTGAACAGCTAATTGCCAAGTATCCAGAGAATCAAAGTTTAGTCATTGAAGTGGCCAATTTTTTGGTTCACATTAATGAGCCAGAAGAGGCAACCATACTCTTAGAAACCATTCAATACAATGATCGAGAATATTTCCCCAGAGCTCAGGCAATCAGAGCATTGATTCAATTTAAGCAGCAGGCGAATCCTATTGGGGAAAGTGAATTAGATCAGTTATTTGCTCAGGCATCTCGGTTAGTTGTAGAGGGAGACTATGAAGCAGCCCTGAAAATCTTTTTAGAAATTGTCAGTAAACATCGTAACTATAGAGATGATGGTGCAAGAAAATCCATGATTGCGGTGTTTGATGTGCTGGGTAATGACCATCCCCTGACGAAAAAGTATCAGCGGGAGTTGATGCTATCCCTATATTAGTTTTGGCTAAGGGTTTAATAGGGAAAATCGAAAATAAGAATGCTCTTCCGTAATTGTTATGCTAAATAAACAGTCTGTAATAGGGAACAGGGAACAGGGAATAGGGAACAGTGGGAAGAGGCTGTATTCAGTAACTTTTGTTAGTTGAATAGCATAATTTTCCTTGTACAGTAAGCTTTATGAGTTTTTTTAACTGGAACTTTAGCATAAAAGGTACTGAAGAACCAATAAAAAAAATAAATCTCTTATCAAGTAACCAGTTACCAGTAACTGGTTGCATGTAACTTGTTTTAACCTGAAATATCAGTAGGGTAATCTGTATGAGCAGCTTCTAACTTCATCAAAATCTTTGGCTTCAGCTTTTGAAACTCTTGCTTAAGTATGCGTTTGCTCAACATTGCTTGATTAGTTGAGTTTATTGTCTTAGACGAATTCGCCCAATCAATGAATAGCTGGCGTTGGGCAGGAGCAATGGTTGAGGTCATGACATTAGCACACTTTTCTGGTTTTGATTGATCAAAAAACAAAATACTGTAATATCCAGTATCTCCCAAAAGTCTGATTATGTTCTGACCCTGATTTGTTTTGAGGTCTAAGTAGCAAGGAAGCCAACAAGCACCGTGGTAGCGATTATGCACTGCGGTAATCCATAGCACCATTGGATGAGGTAGAATAAGATACAAGAATTGGTTGTAGCGTGTACTAACCTGACGGTTCTCAATCTCTTCTTTAGTCAGCATCACCCAGAGGGTAGGAAAGGTTTGGCTTGTGGTACGAATTATCTTAGAAAAGACAATAGATGCTTTAGGCTTGTCATCGGGCCAGGAGGTTTGCCGACAAATATCATTCCCTGATACGGGAAGTATTTGTGTTACCTTACTCAGAGGCTTCTCGGATAGTATTGTTTGAATCCGATGACCCAGATAGCGACCGCGATCATGACCTTCGTTTAATGAATCCAATGTTCGTAGGATAATCCCGACATTTTGAGGACGATCAGATACCTCTTTCGCTATACAGGTCATGATTAGCTTCTCTAGGGACTTCGGCAGCTTTAGCTTGGGGTTAATCGATGCAAATGATTTAGGTGGGCTGAAGTGATGAGCTTTGTACCAACTACCAAAGGAATGATCTTCTGGAAGAATGGGCATGTGACCAGTTAACATCTCAAACATCATCACCCCTAGACTATAGATATCAGAGCGTTTATCCAGTTCCTTTCCCTCCATTTGTTCCGGTGAACAATAGGCTAGGGTACCCATAAAAGAATGGGTTTGAGCACCATCAAACTGAAGAAGCTTAGCAATGCCAAAGTCAAGGATTTTGATCAGTTCACCGAAGGAGGAATCTTCGACAACGATAATGTTACTGGGTTTAATATCACGATGCACAATTGGAGTGAGTGTGCCTTTAAATACAATGCCTTGGTGAGCACATTGTAATCCCAGACAAATTTGACGGGCAATATGCAAAAATCGGGGTAAGGATAGGGTTTTAGTGTGAATTATTGCGCTTAAATTTCCCCCTGCCAAGTATTCCATGACGTAGAAGGAAATATCGTTTTCATCTATGCCATAGTCCCTAACTCGCACGATGTGATTGCTTTTCTCACCAAGCAAAGCGCAAATCGTTGCTTCCCGCTCAAAGCGATCGCGCATTTTTTGGTTCAATAATGTATGGGAGAGAAACTTGACAGCAACGGTTACACCTCCGAGGAGCATATCTTTGGCTTGATACACTTGACCCATAGCACCTTTGCCGATCAACTTGACCAGTTGATAGCGATTGGCGAGTAGACGACCTTTGTTAGGGTCTGTGATCATAAGTTCCTTGGTGAAATCTGGAAAATAACGTGTTCATGAATCATTAGTCTCTAGTCATCGCTCATTGGTCATTGGTCATTGGTCATTGGTCATTGGTCTTTTGTAAATACCAGCAGACTTAATGTGGATCACAAAAAACTAAGGACTAAAGACTAAGGACTAAACTGACTAAGGACTAAGGAAGATGAACTAAATAGCAACGGTCACAGGTGTACTGCTATTAAAACTCCCTTAATTCCAGAATACTTCTATTGTGGCTGACGTTCCAAAGTTGCTTCCATTGTGCTACTGAGATAATGACCTGCCATAATGCTACTGGAGAGGTAGTATATATTTTCATTACGTTGATACCGGGTTTCAAAACCACTGCGTCGTTGGGGATCCCCTAATACCCAATACCGTTGCACAATGGATTCTCGAGCCACCCAGCCTTCTCCCTCGACACGACCTAGGAGGCTATGCTGTAAGACAAAGGTATACTTCTGGTCGCCAGTATCGAGACGCCCTAGATACTGGCAAGAGATATCCTCCCGTTCACGATTGGGAAAAACCAGTCTTGTGACCATGGTAAACCAGTTTTCCCGACTCCAGGTAACCATCGTCCCACCTCTGACTACAATTAATTTTCCATTGCGTTCCAGCCAATTGCCCCGAAGTCTCCAGCATCCTGCCTCCAATAAAAAGGTGTGAGCCACGGTGTTACTCTTTATCTGTTACTGAATATTACTGCTACAAGCCCTCTCATCGTTCCCCACTCATTCTAGCTGCTATACCTAAGGTTGTGGGGTTTACCCCCTCAGGTTATACCATTGGCAAACTTCCGGGAGTAGCCCGACTCCTACGGAGTAACAGACAAACTAGTTGAACTCTCCCACAGTCTCAGCCAACGGGGATTCTAAGCTGATATGGCAAGAGCAGCTTATTAACTGCATTTGACAACGCATAGGAACCCTAAAATACCCAGTTTTAGGATGAGTGGTGTTGCGATCTCGGAGAATACAGGTTTCCTAGACATACAGCCTCTGAAGCACCGGTTACTTGAGGGAGATTGCCGGGAATACCCAGGTTACGCCAATGAGCCAAAACAGCAAATGCGATCGCTTCTTTAAAATCCCGACTTAACCCAACCTGGTCAGTGGTTAATACTGGCACCGAATCTAGTCTAATTTGCAACCGTTGCTTCAAGTATAAATTGCTTGCCCCTCCACCACACAATAGTACTTGATCTGGCATTTGAGGCAAGAAGTTGCGATAGCTCTCAACAATAGAGGCAACAGTGAGTTCTGTGAGTGTTGCCAGGAAATCAGCAGGAGCAAGGTTATAGGCTTCACTTTCTACCAAACACTGCTTGAGATAATCTCGACTAAACAACTCTCGTCCGGTAGATTTTGGGGGCGGTATATTGAAGAACTCTTGAGCAAGCCACTGTTCGACGAGAGCCTCACAGGGAGTGCCACTTGCTGCCCACTCTCCATTGTAATCATAGGTTTTTCTACCGTTGGTAAAATACTCGACAGCCAGATCTAACAGGGCATTCCCCGGACCAGTATCCCAGCCATATACCTGTTCCAACCAGTTCCCTTCACTAACTGGCAAGTAAGTAACATTACCAATACCACCAATATTTTGGATACATCGGTTATGGGTAGATGACCGGAGCAAACAGGCATCTATCTTAGGAACCAGAGGCGCACCTTCTCCCCCAGCAGCAATGTCAGCCACACGGAAATTGCTGATGGTCTTGATACCGGTAATCTCAGCAATCACCTCTCCCCGTCCCAGTTGAAGGCTATATCCCAGAGTCGTTAGAGGTTGAAGGTTAGCAGGTTGTTCGCCTTTGGCGTTCCCGTAGGGTAGGTTAGTAGGTTGAAGGTTAGCAGGTTGTTCGCCTTTGGCGTTCCCGTAGGGTAGGTTAGCAGGTTGAAGGTTAGCAGGTTGTTCGCCTTTGGCGTTCCCGTAGGGTAGGTTAGTAGGTTGAAGGTTATCAGGTTGTTCGCCTTTGGCGTTCCCGTAGGGTAGGTTAGCAGGTTGAAGGTTAGCAGGTTGAAGGTTATCAGGTTGTTCGCGTAGCGTGGCCTTTTGGCCAAGGTTAGTTTCCGTTGCAGGTTGTTCGCCTTTGGCGTTCGAGAAGGGTAGGTTACCAGCTTGAAGGTTATCAGGTTGCAGGTTGTCTGGAAAACCTTGGCCAAAAGGCCACGCTTTCGGCAAAGCCGTTCGCGTAGCGTGGCCTTCGGCCTCCGCTGCGCGAACGCGAACAACATTCAACCGGCCAACTTTCAACTCGGAAGAACTTTCAACATTCAACCTGTCAACTTTCAACTCGGAAAAACCTTGGCCAAAAGGCCACGCTACGCGAACACCCTTGACCCCTAATGGTCGATGGTATACTGTTTGACCATGGGAACCAATTAACTCAGCGGGGGGTAACCCAGTCCCAATTGCCAATGCTGCTTGGGCAAATTGAAATGCGATCGCATCATCCAATGCTGCCAATTCGGCCATGGATAGGGGAGTGCCAGTACAGACAGCTAGAATTTTCTCCCTGAGTTCAGTGGGGTAGCCATAGGTAGCACCAGCCAGTAGCTCAATCTTTAAATCTAAGTCTGAGCCAGAAATCTCTACTAGTGCAGCATCGATGCCATCTACAGATGTACCGCTCATTAAGCCAATTACACGGGTCATCTTAAAATTGTGTTGGGTTAAGGTAAGCTAAAAGTACCAATATAGGATAAATACTGCAACTGATGGGTAACGGATGTAACGGATAGGAGGAGAGGGAAAATAAAAACAGGTTTATTTTTAGCCTTATGTTAGCTACTGACTAGCAATTAATGTTTAGTTAGTCTATCGCTAACTATTTATTGTTCATTTCTAATATTACCACCTAACAATAACAAAACCCCTAAGACTTTAAGCGCAGGAATCAAAATAAGTTGCTAATAACTTTAGCTGAGCTATTTTAAGATTTGGGGAATTTTTGGATGTTGGCAGAAAGTCCAGCAAAAAAACCCTAAGCCCGAAGGAACGGCTCAGGGTGGTAATTAAATTTCATCTACTTCTTTTAACTCCACCATTTCTGCCACTGTATCCGGAAAACAGAAACTCAAATAGTCCTTTTCCTATTCCCGTCCTACCCTGCACCGAAGCGCTAGCGCGTCTATGGGCTTTTGGAGTTTCATCAAAAACTATTAGCCCCATAAAGCACACGAGCATTATCACACAAAATCCCCATAGCAACTGACTCCGCCTCCTTAGCAGTCAAATCCCCATCCTGAATCGCTCCCTCCAAAACCTGTGCCAATACTATCCGTGCCCACTTGGCTCCCAAGTAATATAATTCCGGGATATTGTGAGCATCAGAAGAATACATCAGTTTACTGGTTGGGACAAATTCCAATAACTGTTGCGCCACGCTACGCATCCCAGCTACACTTAAAAAAGGCACCGCTAACCCGAAATCTAAATATACTTGAGGATAGACGGCTGCTAGATAACCGGCTTCTTGGGTATAAGGATAAGAGCTATGCAGTAGGACAATCGGAGCGTTACGGAAGCGTTGGTCTTCCAAAAGCGAACGCATATAAACTGGATTAGCCAGCGGTAAGTCTAAATCTGGGTCACCAAACCCTGTATGAAACTGCACAGGTATTCCATGTTTAGCTGCAATTTATAGCGCTTGGGTAATCAAAAAATCAATTAAAGGCTTATCTACCAGCCGCAAGGGTTTTCCCCTCAAGACTTCTTGCTTGAAGGCATCAAAACATTCCTGAGCTACCTCCTGTGGTATCATTTGGATATCCAAACCTGTACGATAGGCAGCAACACTCTTGAAGCCTACCACTTCTGGTAGGGGTGGGTCAATGTTGTAGCGGAAAGTTTCTAGGAAGGTAGCAAAGTCATCTATCTCAGCGATTAGATTTTCTGCTAGATATTCCAAACGAAGGATGTGCTTGACTGCCACAAATTGTTCATGCCATTCTCTAGGAATAATTTTATTTGGTAGCAAACCATCATCTAAGAAAATTGCTTCTAGTTGAGATGATTTAAAACACTCCTGGGTGAGTTTTTTCAAGCCCAATGTCTGGCGACGTTTAAGAATTGCCTCTTCCTCTGGTTCACACTCTAAGAGTTGGGAAATATCCCGAAGGCTTCGTTTGTAGAAAAGGCTGTGACGGGCATGATGATTAATGATATCAGGGTCATAGGCTTCACTGAAGAAGGCAGGATAGGGATAATTCGCAGCAGCTTCAGGAGTTAGCAGGTTGTGAGCGTGTTGGTCAATAGCGGTGATAGTCCACAGCTTAATCATTTCACATTATTAGATGCTAGAGATAATTGTCTGGTAGTTAACGTAAAAAAAAGTTTATTGAACTACGAAGGCAGGAAGTCCCCGAAGACCCCTAGGGTCTGTTTGGAGGATTGGTAGCGATCGCTTTAGTTGTTGGTGGGGTAAACCATTTGGATGGTGATACCTCTAACTGTGTATTTGGTAACTGTGTCTTTGCTAAGATTGCTGGTAATATTATGACAGTAATCCCTAATTTTAATTCAACTAGAATACTGCTTAACCACCAAAGATGAAAAATTTCCCGTTTAAAGTAGTAGTATCCCTAGCTACTTTGCTCACGACAAGTATGGCTAGTGGTAATGCTCAAACTGTCGTTGCTCAGATGGATTTTGACCGCCGTAACGCCTCGACAGAGAAACTTGTGGCACAAGGGAGAATAATCAATGAGTTGTGGCAACAAGCCAGTCAGTTACGAGGAATTGGTAAGTATAGTGAAGAGATAACGATACGGTCGCAGATTGTAAAACTTCAGCCAGACTCTTTCTTAGCTTGGTATTGGCGAGGGGATACGTTGAGTAGCTTGGGCAAGTACGAAGCCGCGATCGCTTCCTATGATCAAGCGATTAAAATTAAGCCCAATTACCTTTTAGCGTGGTTTGAGAAAGGCAAGGCAAACCATGAACTCAAACGATACGATGCGGTGATTACTGCCTGGAAGCAAGCACTTTCAATTCAAGCCACATCAGAATTTGAACAGCAGTTGGTACAGACAATTATTCCTAAAAAAATTGCCAGTGTGCTGCTTTATGATTTAAAACGGTATTCTGAGGCGATCGCATTCTACAACCAAGTACTGGAACTGGATGCCAAGGCTGCTTCAATTTGGATTGACCGAGGCACGGCTTTTTACAAACTTGGTCGATATGAAAAAGCAATCACGGATTTTGACAAGGCGATTCAACTTGATGCTCGAAACTCTTTGGCTTGGAAACAGCGAGGATTTGCCCTCTATCGCATCGGTCACTACGAACATGCGATCGCTTCCTTTAAAAAAGCAGCAAAATACGAGCCTGACGATGTGGAAGTAGCTGGATTACTGACAGTTTTACAAACTTCAGGAGAATCTCAAAGGGAGTTACAAACCTCACAGCAAAGACTCGTTGCGGTTCGCACTGAGATCAGCACGGCTGAAGAAAAACTCCTTCTCCTTAGCAGTGAAACCCAGGCAGCAACAGCACAGCTTGAATCTTCTCAAGCCCAAGTGCGTCAATCTCAGCAGCAGTTAGTGGCTCTCAGAGACAAAATTAAAACCGCACAGTCACAACTAGAATCTTCTCAAGCCCAAGTGCGTCAATCTCAGCAGCAGTTAGTCGCTTTCAGAGGCAAAATTAAAACCGCACAGTCACAACTAGAATCCTCTCAAGTAAAAGTGCGTCAATCTCAGCAACAGTTAGTGGCTCTCAGAGGCGAAATTAAAACTACCCAAGAACGGTTTAAATCCTTCAAGGCAGAACGCCAAAGTTTAGACCAGAAACTAGTGGGTATGCGAGGGGAAATCAAAACTTCCCAAGAACGGCTAGAAGCCTCTCGCCGTGAACAACGAGGCTTAGACCAGAAACTAGTGGGTATGCGAGGGGAAATCAAAACTTCCCAAGAACGGCTAGAAGCCTCTCGCCGTGAACAACGAGGTTTAGACCAGAAACTAGTGGCTGTGGGAGGGGCAATCAAAACTTCCCAAGAACGGCTAGAAGCCTCTCGCCGTGAACAACGAGGTTTAGACCAGAAACTAGTGGCTGTGGGAGGGGAAATCAAAACTTCCCAAGAACGGCTAGAAGCCTCTCGCCGTGAACAACGAGGTTTAGACCAGAAACTAGTGGCTGTGCGAGGGGAAATCAAAACCCTACAACAACAACGAAACACTTTCCGCACTGAAGTACAGACATCACAAGAACGTTTCGTTGCTCTTCGAGGAGAAATACGCAGTTTGGAAGAGAAAATAAATGTATCTCAGGGAAAATTACGTCAATTAAACGATAAAAAGCAAGTTGCAGCCGAGAATCTACGTGTTGCAGAAATTCAGTACTGTGGTTTACAAAAAAAGCTGAGTGAATTGGAGTTAGGAATAAGCGGAATCAGGGGGACACAACAGGCATCATACAAAGTGAAACGTTACCCTCTTGCCAATTAAAGATAGGGACGGTTGCGATTAGATCAAGTGTAAGCATTCAGCCGTCAGCTATCAGCGTGTCGCGTATCAGCTAATGGGCTACGCCCACGCTACACCGAACAGCTAAAGGTCTGTGGCCACGCTACGCGAACAGTTTATGCCCATAGCTTAGGCTACTAATGGTGCTTGTGAATAAAATAAGCTGACGGCTGACGGCTGATAGCTGAATGCTTACGATCAAGTGGGATTTTTTATCCTATCACGTCCCCTTTCTAATTTAAAATATAAACAAGTATGCCTAAGCATTCAGCTATCAGCTTTAAGCTTCTGCTAGCTGTTCGGTGTAGCGTGCGCGTAGCGCATTAGCTGACGGCTGAATGCTTACCAATATCAATTGATTCAATATCGCTCTAATAAAAGCTCGACTTCCTCCTCCAACTCAAAATCTTTCATTGCCTCCCACTCGGCTTTCCTTACCGCTAGATAGGCTTGAGCCAATTCTACTCCTAAGGCATCCAAAAGTACTTGATCAGCACTTAAGTTACCAATCGCTTCCCCTAAATTAGTTGGCAATAACTCAATACCCCTCTGACTACGTTCTAATTCTGTCAAATGTCCTGGATCTACCGCTACGGCTTCTCCCAATTCCAAACTGTTACGAATTCCATCCAAGCCAGCCGCAATTACTGCTCCCAAGGCTAGATAAGGATTAGAAGAAGCATCAACAGTTTTCAGTTCAAAATTGGTTGGACTCTCACCGTCTGGGTTACTCGGTACCCTGACCGCAGCCTCTCGGTTATCGATTCCCCAACAACGGAACGCGCCACTCCAACAATGAGGGCGAATCCGTCGATAAGAATTAGTACTGGGTGTGGTTAGTGCCATTAAAGCAGGTAAATGGTGTAAAATTCCAGCAATAAACTGACAGGCGACTTTGGAAAGTCCCCCATCCCCTTCTGGATTGAGTAACAGGTTTTTGCCATCCCGCCATAGGCTGAGGTGGAGGTGACAACCATTACCAGCTTGGTCAGCTAGGATTTTGGGCAGAAATGAGGCAACCAGGTGATGTTGAAATGCGATCGCTTTTACTGTCTCCCGAAAGGCTATTTGTTGATCTGCCGCTGGTAGGGCTTGGGTGTATAGTATAGAAATTTCCTGTTGACCAGGACCACATTCTGGGTAATACTGCTCTACGGGCATGCCTTGCTCGACCAAGGCTTCAGCAATGTGGTCAATCACCTGCTGATGTTGATCCATTGCCAGCGTCGAGGCAAATACGGTATTGTCTACCGGTAGAATACCCTCAGGGGTTGGCTGCAGCAGGTAAAACTCATTTTCAAATGCAGCAACTACTTGTAAGCCCTCACTTTCCGCTTCTGCTACCATCCTTTTGAGGAAGTTTCGGGGACAATACGGCCATGGGCTACCATTGTTGACCATATCCCCAAACACACGGGCATGACCAGGAGCATAGGGTAAGGGGGTTAAGGTTTCCCAATCCGGTACTAAGCGGATTTCACCGATGGGTCCCAAGCCACTGCCTGGGACTGGGACATCATACATCACCGGTAGAGCTTGCTGGGCTGCTGAAATGCCCACACCGTGCTTGAGGTAGTCTGGTAAGGTTTTCCAGTGGACTGCTTTACCACGGA
>NZ_JAAHHX010000920.1:0-1176 GCF_010672065.1 Moorena sp. SIO4A1
TATAACAGTTTCTCATGCCAGCTAAAGCTAAAACCTTAGAAAAAGTGGCTAAAAAATTAGGCTTTCAGAAAGTTCGTCAAAAAGGAAGTCATGCCCGTTGGAAGCATCCGGATGGAGCGATGCAGCGCGGTCTTGGGGGTTTCCCCCATGAGCGACTGCATCAAGAAACGGTCAACCACTATTCCTGTTCATGGTAATGCTGAGATTGGAGGTTGGTTATTTCGAGAAATACTGAAGCAGTTAGGGATTAGTGAGAAGGAATTTGATCAACTCAAAGCTCTTATAGCATTTATTGCAGTTAGGAGGTACACTTATCAACTTCAAAGTCCCCCTTTTTAAGGGGGATTTAGGGGGATCGCTTTGTACCTCATTAAGTCGTAGAATTGCTATATAGGGCGGGGAGTGTCAAAGCACTAAATTACTAGCCACTGACCATCGACTTCAACTTATTCAATAAATTATCCCCATCTAACTTAAGTTTCCATGGCAGCAATTCAGGGTTCTCCGGGTCTAAATTCTCCCACATTTGCAACCACTTACGAGCGCTATCTTTGTCTTTTTTCGCCATGAATAATTCAATTTGAGCAGTGCAAAAATTACTAAACTCCGAAAACTGAAAGCGCTGGCGAGATATTAGAGGCTTGAGCAAAGCTTCTGCTTCTGCAATTTCTCCTTTTTTGATTTTCAACCTTGCCAGAGATATAATTGGAAATAGATAATCAGGATATTTTGATGATAGTTCTGACAAAAGGTTGTAGGCTTCTTCTGTGCGTCCTTGCATTTGATAGGCACCAGCTAAGTTGTTGAGTAAATCTGGTGAGTCGGGTTCTATTTCCAAAGCTTTTTGCAGTATTGTTTCTGCCTCTACCGCTTTTTCTACTCCTCCTTTTTTCATCAACGATATAGCTTTAGCCCCCAGAGTTTGAACTTTACGGGAATGATTCGGCACAGTGGGCTCGTCGTGAAGCTCATAGGAGATTAAGTTAACCTCTTGCAATTCACCTTGAAACCACATTTTTACACCTTCTTGGGGCAACAGTTTGGCTTCAGACACCGTTATCGCAGCTTCATAACGCATGGCATCAGGACCGTGCTGGCTGATGGCAAAGTCCCGCAGTGCTACTAGCATTTCCGGAGTTTTGGCCAAACTAGCAAAGCGAAAAGCAAATTCTCTTC
>NZ_JAAHHX010000921.1:0-1175 GCF_010672065.1 Moorena sp. SIO4A1
AGAAGTCAGAAGTCAGAAGTCAGAAGTTAGAAGTCAGAAGTCAGAAGTCAGAAGTTAGAAGTCAGAAGTCAGAAGTCAGAAGTAAGCTAGACTCACGTTTCGGAGTTTAGGAGCAACTGCATCAAGACAATGTCAAACATCGAGGTGCGCACCTCTATATGCCTAGTGCTATAACAATAGCTGAGATGCGATCGGCGAAGCCGCGCCAAAGGCGATTAGCCCGAAGGGCTACGCTACGCGATCGCTTAATTCCCTACCACCTTAATCCCTTAACCCTAACAATTTTTGTCTTTTCTTAACAACCTAATCAATTTAGAGAATAAGGTTCTTCAGTACCTACTATGCTAAATTTATAGTTTAAAAAAACCGAAAATATTACTGTGTAAGGGTTATGAGGCTATTTAACAATAAATTTTTCTGAATACTGCCTCTTCCTCCTGCTCCCTGCTCCCTGCTCCCTGCTCCCTGCTCCCTGCTCCCTTTGGCAAATTGTTAATCTAGCATAACAAGTACGGAAGAGCCGGGAATAATTCCATAACTAACCTTAACAAATCATCAGTATAATCCCGGACAACTAATGGGTTATCATAAAAGTGGGATAAAGCAATACATACTGATAATTTTCCTTCTAGGGAGGCCAAAAATGAAATTCAATATTTTGGCAACGCTAACCTTACTCGCTTCCCTGTTCTTTACTGGTTCAGCAGTAGCTGAGAACCCAGACCAGGTGCAACAGTTGCTCTCAACTGGTGAATGTCCAGGGTGTAATTTAAAAGGAGCGGATCTATCGGGTGCACATCTACTAGGGGCTGACTTGAGGAATGCTAACCTGCAAGGAGCAATCTTAATCGAAGCCAACCTAGAAGGTGCTGACCTGACTGGTGCCAACTTAAACGGGGCTAACTTAACCCAAGCCTTTGTTACCAACGCTAGTTTAAACTGCGCTAATCTCAACCAAGTGAATTTAACAGCGGCCAAGCTTTACGACACCGATGTGTCTGGAGCTGTCATGAACAACATGACCTTAACTAATGCCGAGATATTTGAAACTGGCATTGGCATTGGTGGTAGTGCCGAGGAATTCAATTTCAATGTCGAGTGTAGAGTAGAGTCTTGACACGTAAGCGATCAGCGATCAGCGATCAGCTATTAGCTTATGGATCACAGTGTCGAAG
>NZ_JAAHHX010000922.1:0-1171 GCF_010672065.1 Moorena sp. SIO4A1
AATTTGGAGAATTTGATGATTTGACCAGCTCTGATGCCGATTTGCCCACCAAACCAGATCAGGCTCGCACTTGACCAGGTAGGGGTAGGGTGGGCAAATTGTGAGAATTTGATGATTTGACCAGCTCTGATGCCGATTTGCCCACCAAACCAGATCAGGCGATCGCACTGCAACTAAATTTAGTTGCATGATCGGGTAATACTTTTTACAATTAATTACTAGATTGGGTGTCAAGATGACTCGACAAGAGAAGCTGATCAAACGTCTTCTAAGTAAGCCGAAGGATTTTACTTGGAATGAATTGACCAAGCTTTTGTCCGGACTCGGCTTTGAGGAGGTCAAAGGTGGAAAAACAGGCGGTTCAAGGCGGCGATTCATTAACTCTGATGGCGTGGCGATCGCTCTACACAAGCCTCATCCTCACAACACACTCAAGAAGTATCAGATTGAGCAAACGATCGATATTCTTAGGCACGAAGGATTGTTATGAATAACTTGATGAAATACAAGGAATACCTTGGCTCGGTCAATTACAATGATGAGGATGAGATTTTATACGGGAAAGTAGAGTATATTCGTAGCCTGATCAGTTATGAAGGTCAGGATGTTGAATCTCTTCGCGCCAGTTTTCACGAAGCAGTGGATGATTACCTAGAGCTTTGTCAACTCAAAGGGATAGAACCGGAAAAGCCTTTCAAGGGAAGCTTTAACATCAGACCTGGAACCGAGCTTCATCGACGTGCTGCCTACGCAGCTATTGAACAAGGCATAAACTTGAACCAGCTAGTGACAGAAGCACTTGAGCAGTATCTCAGATAACCGCTTGACCCTGCTTCAACCGAAAAGCGGCGGAGTGGGAGCGATCGCACTCATGCACTGCCAACCTAGGGTGTGGGGTGTGGGGTGTGGGGTGTGGGGTGTGGGGTAGGCTGTTTATTATGGGCCTTTTTCGCGGGAGATCGTTCACACCGGGATTGAGCTTTGCTCACGCTACGCGAACGCGTACGGCGATAACGCCCAGAATGGATATCTAGCAAGAGATACACTGTCTCATACTATCAGACAAAAAGGAAGTGCATGAAGTTTAAGCTATGGCCATCGCACAAAGTGAACAGCCTACTGCCAACCCTACAAGAACTAGCAACAGTAGGGGTAGGGTGGGCAAATTTGA
>NZ_JAAHHX010000923.1:0-1171 GCF_010672065.1 Moorena sp. SIO4A1
CTCGCACAACAGAGATATTAGCTGGAGCATTACCCAGATGTATAGTTGAGAGATCTTCATTTAAAACTACATCTTTAACCCAATGGAGTCGATTTTCTATACCCCAATGACCACGAATACCCTGAGCAAATTCTTTGGCAGTGGTAATTAGGCTACTGATGTAGTAAGCAATATCATGGTATGGCTTACCTCTTCTTGTCCCAACTCTTTCCACCCGAATTAAAGACTTAATTCCCGTCCACTTTGGGTCTATTCCGTTCAAATCATCAAAAACTTCTACGGTACGTGTTGTCAATCTATCTCTGTTTTTTTTTGTTTCAATATAACGACTTTTTGGTTTTTGATTGGCAGCAGTACTTTGAATATGACGATGAAGTTTTGGTTGATTCTTTTTAACTGCGATTACGTAATCGTTGCCACTTTCTATGATTAATTGGCAAGTTTTTTTTGACAGTGTAAAGCATCAAAGCTGAAAACAGCATCCTTGATATCCAAGGCGGCGATTAGGTTTTGCACCACACCGATTTCGCTGGCTTGTTTGTTTTCAAATTTATCCATCCCTAGGACTAGTCCTCTTTTTCCCGCAAATACTGAGACGATACTGACAAAATTCTGATAAGACTTTTCGTGGTTTTGGACTGTTCCCTTAATACTTTTACCGTCGATACCACACCAGTCAGCTTTCTCTAATTTAACGTAATTTTGTGCCCAGTGATTAAATAAGGTTACTAGCTTCTCAAAATCTACTCCCATGACTATGCGCCTAATTGTTGAGTATGAAGGAACACCGTGTTTTTTTATTCCAAAAGTTTTGATTAATACTTGACGATGCCGTTTGACGAAATCTCCCCATGCACGATACCCAACATATCCACTCATAGTGCCCATGATTACGAACAGCAACACCAACCACAGTGGATGTCTTCGACCATCAGTGGTTCTGAAGTCTTCTACTTGCCGCAGATGTTCAATTAGAGAAGCATTCATGATTTTCCCCCCTTCTACACTTGCCATTTTACCCGTTTTAGGGAATGAAACAGCCCTGCTTATCAAGGGGGACTTTGAGGTTAAAAACCATACCTCATAAATCCTATAAAAGCTATATTTATAATAAAATTTATCTCCATGGCTCATACTAAATGCGTCATTGAGATAAATAAATTAAATGGAA
>NZ_JAAHHX010000924.1:0-1171 GCF_010672065.1 Moorena sp. SIO4A1
TAACTGAACCATAGGTTTCTAACTTTGGTGTATTCCATTCCTGTTTCATCTCATTAACTCCTTTTTTTTGAATAATTCAACAAGCAAAATAACCCTTATTTGTCAGCAGTAAAGAACCGCGAACATCTTCTTCCACGACCTTTACTAACTCTGATAACAAGCTCAAGTTGCGAGGCCGCCGTAAACAAATCACTTCGCAAGATTGAGCAAGACTAGCACAGCTTTCAAACTGCATCACCTCCCCAGAACTAAATAACTTCATCAACTCCGAATGCTGCATCAAAGCTATTAGTTTTGCTTGCTTTTTCATCGGCTCGCACTTTACCTCGGATCCAGAAGCCAATAAATAAATCCGACTAATCGGTAACGATCTTTGCGGAAAATTTCGTCTTAACCGCAAACCCCGCTTTTCTAACTTTGGATGCAACTGCCACAGGGACTCCCAATCATAACCCAGTACTTCTGCTACCTCCCGACTGATCTTAATTTGAGGAAATCCAGGCGCAAGCATAGCTTTGCCCTCCTCCCAGCTCACTGGAGCTATATCATCGGCAACAACTGCATATCCCTGGGCCTGCAATGCTGCAGCAATCGTTGACTTTCCCTCACCAGAGTTGCCCAAGAACAAAACAGCTTTGCCATCTATTTCTACCGCACTAGCATGAAGTACTAACGGGCTCCGCTGTTGCAGCAAAATCGCCATTACGGTACCCACCAACGCCAGTCGCAGCTTTAACTCATCCACATCCGGTGCTGGAATGACGACAATCTTGCATCCCCCTTGCACCAAAAACACACCTGCCTCCTTGACATAGACGACCGCTTCCTTCCTTTCTACTTGAAGTGCTAAGGGCTGCTCGATTACCTCCTGGGGTACATAGTCAAACACAGAACCCACCTGATCGATAGTGATAGTGACATCGCTCTTATCCTCTGCGGGCACAAACTCCGGAATCGGTAGCACTGAGCGAATCCCTAACCCATAAGCGACGTAGGAAAACCAATTAGAGTCCCTGTGACCTAAAACGTTAGTAAATGGCAACATAAGTCTGGAAGAGTATAGTTTAAAAGTAGCTTTGTTTACTCCCAACCTTGTCTTGATGCAGTCGCTCATGGGTGAAACCACGGCAGTCGCTCATGGGGGAGACCCCCAAGACCGCGCTGCCTCCCC
>NZ_JAAHHX010000925.1:0-1170 GCF_010672065.1 Moorena sp. SIO4A1
CCGATCTTAAACCCCTGGTTTTCAACCAGGGGTTTAAGATGCGATATTTTTTGGAGTTATCACAAATCAGCTGCTAACTAACCCCTTGAGCCACATAGGGTTAAATCCTTGCTTTATAAGGATTGCAGGATAATAGTTGATTGTATGATGTTCAGATATTTATAGTTTATTTATTGAGCAACGGCTGGTTAGCGATCGCAGTTAGTCCTTGTGATTGTAACAGTTCTTCCCAATGGGAGAGATAGACTGAATTTTTTGGTTCAGCTCGCCTTAAATCAGCGAGGGTAGAGACAGTATCGACCCAAATCCCTGATTCAGCCAACAATGAGGCTTTTTTCAGTGAGGCTTTTAATGTTTTCTGATTCATCAAGGTAGAATTGGCTTCAACTCGACGAACCCATCCAGTTACCTCAGGACTATCTGGTTCTAAATACTCCCCACAAATCATCACCAAAGACCACTGGTAATTCTTACCGACCTTTAGTGGTGGAGCCTGAGGTGGTAATTCAACCGCCATTACACCTGGCTGATTAGGCAGACGTATAAAGCTCTGGTAATGATGGTTTCGCTGTTCATCCTCGAAACTTAAAAAAGCTTCTTTAGCTGAAGTCTGAGGAACATATACCAGCAAAGTTGGACGTTCTGCCACCGTTAAGCCCACATTAGTAGCTGGCATCAGCGGTGTGACTGATGAAGTGGTGGTTTTAGCATCAGAGAAACAAATATCTTCACCCCGGGAAGCTCCACCCCTTCCCGTCTTTGGTGCTGGATTCTTCCCATTTTGGAACATCACCGCCTGACTTGGCAAACTGTGGATTAGAGTCATTCCTAGGAATAGTAAAGTAAAACAAAGTGGTAATCTCACGGTTAATTTGTTTGATTTCATAAAATATTTCCTATTGCTGCAGGACTTTCTTTATGATTATTCTGGGCACAGAAAGCAAAGCAGATATAGCAGAAGTCAGAAGTCAGAAGTCAGAAGTCAGAAGTCAGAAGTCAGAAGTCAGAAGTCAGAAGTCAAACTATTGCGCTTACTTAGGTTTGATACTTTTGTCATGTCCTAACTGCCCTGGCGACTGCTAGAATTTGCCGCTTTCTAATTTTTTTTTTGAGGGTTGCTAGAAATTTCAATATAAACGCCTAGTTTTTGCGTTCATGTTTGTTTTATGA
>NZ_JAAHHX010000926.1:0-1169 GCF_010672065.1 Moorena sp. SIO4A1
GGAGGATGTCAAGGCCTATTTAGCTGAGAGTGCATCACAGTTAATGTTTCTGCTAGTTGACTAAGGCGATCTTCGAGGTATTTTTTCCGAATTAACAGTTGTCGCAGTTTTTGATAACGAGCGATTGCCATGCTCACACTGGGAACCTGATCTGCTGGACAAGACCTTGACCAAGATTGACCCTGCTCATCCAAGCCACAAAGACGGTAACCAGTACGAGGAGATTGATACGTAACATTAGTATTCGATACCTCAACCCCTTCATCCACATAGTCCATCATCCGGTCACCATTGGCTAGTCTTACGGTCCCCATAGCATCTTGGGGTTGACTCGCTTGAGACTCTAACCAGCCATCAACAATTGGTCCTTCTAGGTATAGGTCTTGAATTTGCCGGAGGATTTTGTGCAGTTCCTGCTGCCAACCCAGAACAATTCCCTCAATGTCTTGCAACAGATTCATTGCCAAAGCTGGGTTAGCACCATGGCGATGGT
Source organism: Moorena sp. SIO4A1 (assembly GCF_010672065.1). Classification (NCBI taxonomy): domain Bacteria; kingdom Bacillati; phylum Cyanobacteriota; class Cyanophyceae; order Coleofasciculales; family Coleofasciculaceae; genus Moorena; species Moorena sp. SIO4A1. The sequence goes on from NZ_JAAHHX010000926.1 coordinate 494, forward strand.
TTCCCAGTTTAGGGTATTTCAATCTAGGCAGAGTCGGTATCTTCTGTTCATCCTGGCGAGTGGGGAACGGTTGTACTGCCATAGAGAAAGAAGGTTCCTTTTTAGTTCTACGACTTACTACATCTGCTTGTTGGTGATTAGTTTGATCAGCCGCAGCTGGAGATGGTTGTGATGAATCAGTGGCACTAGCTTTTGCTAACTGATTTAGTGTTGTCTCGATCCGTCGCAATTTTGATTTCATGAAGATTGATTTGAGGAAATAATATAGTTGATCTCAAGGGGGAAGATGCCAATTATTCTGAACTATAAGCTCTGTTAATGTTGGCGCAAGCGCGAAGATAAGTCCCAATAGCCTTGAATACTACTAAATTTACCAGTACCAAATTGACCAGTAATTTAATTTTAGTCACCGGACCATCCAGGTCTGGCAAAAGCGAGTGGGCAGAAACCCTGGCCACGCAGACTGGGAAATCGGTAATATACGTTGCTACTGCCACAACCAACCCGGATGATCCAGAGTGGCTGGCCCGGATTGAAAAACATCAGCAGCGACGCCCCAGTTCCTGGACAACCCTTTTGGTACCACTGGACTTGGCAGGAACAATTACCAACTATTCTGACATCAATCACTGCCTGTTAGTAGATTCTCTAGGAACCTGGGTTGCCAATTGCCTAG
>NZ_JAAHHX010000927.1:0-1168 GCF_010672065.1 Moorena sp. SIO4A1
GTTTTATGTTTGAGTTAATGACTCCTTATAATCGCATTGTAGTGCGACATAATAGAGAAAAACTCATCCTGCATGGGGCGAGAAATATTCAGACATTGCAGGAAGAATTACCCAGTAAATGGGAAGGAAAATATGGATGGGAAATTGTTAAGACGTATCCTTTAACAACGTTACCCTTGATTATCAAAGCTACAGAAGCTTTAGATCCGATGATATCAGAGGGCTATATTGTTTGCGACCATCGCTTTAATCGACTTAAAGTAAAATCGGCGAAATATATAGAAATATCTTCTGCCAAAAGCGGATTTTCTACTCGTAGTATATTGGAGATTATTTTAACCAATGAAGGAGAAGAGTTTTTAACTTACTATCCCAAATGGTTGGAATTATTTAATCAAATTAAAGCTAACTATGACGCTTTGGTTAGAGAAATAGAAACAAGCTACGAACAATACAAAGACATCCCTCTACAGAAAGATTTTGCTTTAGCAGTTAAACATCTTCCCTACTGTGGGACATTATTTGCTTTGCGCGCCCAGAAAGTATCCAGTGTCCGAGAATTCCTGTGCCATCTTCCCATAGGGAAATTAGAAACATTATTAGATTTAGATTACATGCATTTGGGGTAAGCATATAGCAAAGGGAACAGGGAACAGGGAACAGGGAACAGGGAGCAGGGAGCAGGGAAGAGGGAAGAGGGAAAACAATCCTGTGTACCTGATAGTTATGCAAACCGCCGTATGCTTATAGCTGATAGCTGACAGCTGACAGCTGATAACTGAATGCTTAAATATATAGCAAAAAAAAACTCGGTCAAGTTCTGGTTAACCCCAAGTCTTGACCGAATTCTATTGTGTACACAAAAACGAGTACACAATAGGTCAACTCAATGAAATCAATTCTAATGACTAAAAACATTCCTCCAGAGTTAGTCAGCAATTGCTCGAAAGCAACCACATTCTAACCTCCGATTTATGCTATTCCATACTACTTCATCCCGCTTCAGAAAACAACTTTCAATCTTGATGGTGGCCAGGGCGTCAAAGCCCTGGCAAATTCCTATCCTAGTCTAAGTAAAAATATCGCACCAAAGTGGTCATCACCTCACCAGGCTTTTCGGTGGGCTCGGGAGTGCTCCACTCATAGGGGTATGCATACTTAAGGGAAT
>NZ_JAAHHX010000928.1:0-1168 GCF_010672065.1 Moorena sp. SIO4A1
ATCCCCATTCCACAGGTGCGCTTAAAATCATTCCATTATAGAGTGGGCATCCTGCCCCCAGGAAAATAAGCATGAAACTGGCAAGATGCCAGTTCCACCAATATCCCCATTCCACAGGTGCGCTTAAAATCATTCCATTATAGAGTGGGCATCCTGCCCGCAGGAAAATAGATTGAAACTGGCAAGATGCCAGTTCCACCAATATCCCCATTCCACAGGTGCGCTTAAAATCATTCCATTATTAAGCAACGGCATATAAAGCGCTATTTTCGATAACAATTGTTGTAAACTGAAAGTTGTTGTCAAATTCAGCAAGTTTACTCTACTAACTTGATGACTACACTTACATCAGAACAGATTTCAAGCTTACGTTCCGAACTGGCCAATAATCCAGAAGCGCTAGAAGCTCTTGACGTAATCGAAGAGTGGGATGGTGATTTAGCTGATGCTGCTGAATCCCTAGCCACTCGGAATGGGATTGAAGGGGTAGAAGATAATGCTGACTTGCGTTGGTTTACTGAGATACTTCGGAAATGTCGTGATTTCATCTGTCAGCCACAATATCAAAATTTGGTAACTGGCTACTAGGAGCATAACTTACCCCTCTTTCAAAGCGGTCGATAAGTAAATTTCCCTTTGATAACGGTAAAGCGTGGAGGGGAAACAAATGCAGGAAACGATGGGGCACTAGAATTAAGCGATCGCATTTACCCCCAACTTTCTCAAATATTCCATCAATCTTGGAAATAATGTTATCAATATCTAGTATTGTAGCGAGTTCCGCCAGACGAGAGGATAGATCGGTTATCCATTGATTTTTTTGGTTGCGGTAGGCATTGGTATAGTCTTTATCCCACTCTTCCAAGGTTTTCAGCTTTTCAGGAGAGGATGGCACAACTATGGGCTGCTGACTGTGACTGGTGACAATAAAGGTAAGAATTTTATCCCTGGTAACATACCACTCAATCATAGCGGTGCCTTGATCAATCAGGCTCTGAATATCCCTGTCGTGGGCAATTCTTTGACAGTAGGCATTACCCAGATTGTGTTGAGTGGTTGCCCAATCGTAGGGGAAGTATGATTTGGTGATAACTGACAATGCTAGTTGGTATATGTAGCGACCTGCAATCATAAGTCGCTCGACCCGCAATCATCGACATTCTGAGAC
>NZ_JAAHHX010000929.1:0-1168 GCF_010672065.1 Moorena sp. SIO4A1
TCTCAAGGATGCTATCCAGATGCAACCTGCTATCCCTTTGCTCCACTGGAACTCCAGAGCTAAGTGAAGTAATCACTGCCACATTTTTTAGCGGTGTATTCCCTTGATAAAAACCCGCATCTTTCAAAGCATTATCAACAACATTGATTAGCAGTAATTGCTGACAATTTAACCTTTCAAATTCATTAAGTTTAGAGTTAAATTTAAAAGATTTTATATCAATGTTATCAAAATAGTTCCCCCATGGTGATGCACCATTTGTAGCACCATTTTCTTCTGAATATTGCTGATTTTGCGCCCTACCTTGATATCGGTTATGAGGAATAGGATGAAAATGCTGGCTGCCATCATAAATGCTAGCTGCAAACTTATCCAATCCTTGGCAGGAACCAAAAACAGCATCCATGCCGACAATCGCTATTTCCATTTTTATTGTTATTCCCTAACGTTTGAAAATTTAGAATGAAGAACAAACCAAATCTGAACAAGTGTTTTCCAGAAATAGGTGATTAAGTCGAGAGCTGCTGGTCACCTGCATTTGGTGAATCTTTAGATAGATATTTCCTTGAGCATCGTGAGCCGTAGCATTAGCAACTACTCGATTTTCACTCCTTGAATTAATCTCCAATGAAATATAAAAATCCTGATTAAATGGAATTAAACTAAACTGTTCCAGTTTGGTAAACTGTAAGGGTAAGCTACCTAAATCATCAAAGTATCTGACCCAAACTAGTAGAGCTTGAAATAAAATATCAGCAGTGTAAGCATTGAATGCCTGGACTGGAAATTTACCTTGTTGTTTGACGTCCAAACTCTGCAAACTACATTGAACAGTCAATCCTTCAGGACTGATATTGAGAATTCGCTTCACTCCCTGAAAACGGGGTTTATGGAATAAGGTGCCATTTTGATAAGGTGACAGACTCAGAAGTGCTGGATTTTGGGTACTATTAAATGACTCATAAGTAGTAGCTTGAGGAATTGCTTGCACCAGTTTTATTTGAGTCTTGTAATGATAATGAGGTATTTTTCTAGTGCTTTCGCTAGAAACCACTGCTTCAAATTCTATTTCACCTTGAGATTTATTGATTTCCTTTAAATCCAGCGTGTAGTAATTGGCAAGGGTGTTGTCGAAAACAATGCCTTTGAGAACTTTGTAGTTGTCACA
>NZ_JAAHHX010000093.1:0-18817 GCF_010672065.1 Moorena sp. SIO4A1
GTAGTCGAAACCGCCATATCCATCTCGAAGTGCTCCTTCGGGTGGGGACGTAGCTTGAACCCTAGCTACATTGGGAGATTTCGGAATCTCCACTTCCTTGAGCGTCTTTCATCGGTCGCCCTTATCCTGACATGATATAAGATCCGTTTGTTTGATTACTTATCTTATTTCTGGGCTAGGAAAGGATACAGGTGAATAATGGGTAATCAGCAAAAGGCAATTATCCATTATTCACTATTTTTTACCTCTTCCCTCTTACCAGCTCGGAAGCTCCCAGCTCGGAAGCTCCCTAAAAACCTCACCCAAATAAGAATTGCTCTACAACTTAGAGACTGTTTATAAAGTAAATCTTAAGAAATATCGAGTACTGAATATGCGTGGTTTAAGGCGGACAGCTCTCGCTACAGGTGAGCTTTTAAAGTACTCGCCGCCTATCTCACCCTACACAATAATTTAAGCTTTATTTAACTTTAACCAACTTTAACCTTTATTTAACAAAAAGTATCTTAGAGACTGAATTTACAAACTTTTGTTAAATGCTAAAAGCTTGACGGTGACTATAGCCCCCCTTAATAATCTGTTACACACTTAACTGGCTAGCTGGCGTAGATAGTAGATGGGGACAGGGTTTTGAAGTTTTGTTATAATTTTAAAATAGGCAATTTAAGCGATGCAGCAAGGGAACAGGCGGTTTCCCTAATGAGCGACGGCATCAATAAAATGCACAGCAGCTTAAGAGGGAAACTTGGAACAGATGAAAGTCCCCCGTGACATAAATGGCAAAACCTCTGGTTGAGAAACACCCTTATATATCACGAATCCATTGTAATTACTTATTAAGTATTTTTTTGAAAATTTTATTATGTGTATTTTTTTTAAAAAATGTAAACAAGTAACCAGTATTGAATTTATTTCGCCTATAGTGAATTTTTGTCAGCCTTATAAAAAAAAGGAGTTTGGATGTTAACTTATCAGGCAAGTAACTTGCCCAAATTTGATAAATCAATTACTGATTATCAGAACTTTCTGGAGCAAAACCACTTTATTTATGTGGAAACTGAAGATCCCAATTTTGACTGGATCGAATTTTCAAAATTGGTCACAGGTGGTGAGTTAATCCTGCAATATGGGAAACCAATATTCTATGTCAGATATGAACCAGAATTGATCAAATTTTCCGATGCCAGAGGTGAAAGGCGTTTGCTTCCTCATACGGAAGCCAGCGATTATCAAACCCCACCGAACTATCTAGTGCTTTGGTGCAAAAAGCCTTCTGATTGTGGTGGTGGGATGACCACGTTGGCTTATGTGGAAGGATTCCTGAAGACTCTTACGGAAGAAGAAAAGAAAAAACTCATGGAGACTCGACACCATTTTGGTGCCACGAGGGGAGTCCACGCCAACCGCACCAAGGGAGCAATTCATCCGATCCTGTCATTTGAGGGTAAGAAGCCTGTTTTCCGCTTTTCTTGTAACTATATTAAATACGGTGACTACAGCCCCGATCCAGAAAACCTAAAGCCCTTTACTCCCGAGCCGTTTTTGGGAGAAATTGCCGACCGATTTCTAGCGTATTACGAGGAAAATCACATGGCTATTCGGATGAAGCAATACTCATTGTTGCTTTGGGACAACAAATGTATAGCACATGCAAGAACCACCTATAGCGATCCCACTCGAGAACTACAACGCATCTTCTTACGGTAACTGTCAACTTAAGAGTTAAGTGTTAGCTGACTCATGTAGCTGACTCATGTAGCTGGCTAATGACATCCTGGTGATTCCTACACGACGATTTGGTGAGTTGATGAAAGGATAAATGGGTGAGGGGGTGAGTAGGAATCGCCACAAGTTAAAAGGTAAGTAGCAGAATCTTGAGGTAGCTTGCGGAAAACATCACGTATAACACTAATGAGGATAATCTCATGAGAATCTTCAATCAATTGGAATCCAATGTGCGAAGCTACTGCCGTTTATTTCCCACGGTGTTTAAGAAAGCACAAGGAGCTGTTCTAGAAGATAAAGAAGGTATAAAGTACATTGACTTCCTCAGTGGAGTGGGTACGCTCAATTACGGACATAACAACCCACAACTCAAAGAACGACTGCTGGGTTATCTGGAGTCCGACGGTATTGTCCATAGTCTCGATTTAGCAACCGTAGCGAAAGAGGAGTTTCTCGAAGCTTTTGAAGCCATTATCCTCAAACCCAGGCAATTAAATTACAAAGTTCAGTTTCCTGGACCAACAGGAACCAATGCTGTGGAGGCAGCTCTAAAACTGACCCGCAACATAACCGGACGGGAAACGGTCATTGCCTTTTCCAATGGCTATCATGGCGTAACTTTAGGTTCCTTAGCAACAACTGCCAACATTTCCCAGCGAGACGCTGCAGGAATCACGACCGCAGGGGTAACTTTTATACCTTATGATGGGTACTTGGGTTCGGATATTGATACTACAGAGTACCTAGACAAAGTCCTTTCCGACAGAGGTAGTGGAGTAGCCCTTCCAGCAGCAGTGATTGTAGAAACAATTCAGGGAGCAGGTGGGGTCAATGTAGCCAGCTTTGAGTGGTTGCGATCGCTTGAAACAGTCTGTCGTAAACATGATGTGCTTTTAGTTGTAGACGACATCCAAGTGGGATGCGGACGGACTGGTTCCTTTTTCAGCTTTGAAGAAGTAGGTATTTACCCTGACATTGTTACTATCTCCAAATCCTTGAGTGGTTTCGGTCTTCCTTTCTCATTGGTACTGATCAAACCAGAATTAGACCAGTGGAAACCAGGTCAACACAGTGGCACCTTCAGAGGACCTAACCTAGCCTTTGTTACCGCCAAAGCAGCCTTGGAAATCTATTGGCAAGATGAGAGTCTTTCAGCCTCTGTTAGACAAAAAGGAACTATAATGCAGCTCCGATTGGAGCAGATCGCAAAAAATAACTGGGAGGCCGGTTTTTCCGTTAGAGGCAGGGGCATGATTCAGGGCTTAGACTGCAAAGATGGCAACCTCGCTAATAAAATCATCCGAACAGCCTTTGCTAATGGGCTAATCATGGAAACAGCTGGCGCACAGGGGCAGGTGATTCGATGTCTGCCGCCTTTAACAATTTCCGAAGAAGTATTAGAGAAAGGGCTAGACATCCTCGAAAATAGTGTCAACCAAGTCATCCAGGAGACAGTTTCTAAAAAATTAGTTGATTTAGGAGCATCGGTTTAATTGCTTATGACTGCTGCATTTGGAAATTCTCCAGAAGTCAAAACCCGGATAGAAAAAATTGAAAACATCTGTGGACGGGATATAGGTAATGGTATAGAGCCCCTTGTGGAGGCTGCCAAGGGGGGGCTGCTTGGTGCAGCTCGTTCGATTGCCGAACATCCATCCCCCCATGTGGCTATTATTACAGGCTTTTTTATTCCCCACGGCACTCCTCCGGCAGCGGAAAATGATGGCCCCATCGGTTGCGCTCACCTAGCAGCGGGATTACTTAGAGTTGGAATCCCTGTCCGTCTGGTTACCGATCCTTTATGCCTTAATGCTGTCAAGGTTGCTGCTCGGGCAGCAGGAATACCTGCTCAAATTCCTTTTGATGTAGTTCCTGTCGATGCAGGGAGTGCAGAAGATCCCTCCGTTTCTTCTATTGTGAATTTATGGAAAATTGCCGAACCACCAGTTTCCCATGTTATCTCCATTGAAAGAGCAGGCCCGAGTTACGATGGTACTGTCCGAAATATAAATGGGGATGATATCACTGTTCATACTGCTCCTTTACATTTCCTATTTACCCTCAGTGAAATCATCTCCATCGGCATTGGTGATTTGGGCAATGAACTTGGTATGGGAACACTCTCTCAAGAGCTAATTGCCAAAAACATCAAGCATGGAGAACGAATCGCCTGTTATATTCCTTGCCATCACCCGATCGTTTGCGGTGTATCAAATTGGGGAGCAATGGGGTTACTCACTGCTCTTGCTTTACTCCGACCGGACTTAAAATCTAAGTTAACTGAGGGATTAACCTTAGAGACCGATAAACAGATTTTGACAACTCTGGTTAATGAGGGAGCAGCGATAGATGGAGATACCGGATTGCAAGCTCTCACAATTGAGACTTTACCCTGGGAATATCATGGCAAAGTGTTGGCAGAAATTTTAGAAGTCGCCGGTTTGACAAACTCAGTTTGAGAGCGCAGCTCCAATGCTTTCCTCCAAAATATCTAGCCCTTGGGTCAAAGTGTCGGGATCAATCGTTAATGTAGACTGAAGATTAATCACTTCTTTGTTCACTCCCATGGGTTCAAAGATTAAACCCCGCTTGAAAGCTTCATTACTAACTTTTTTAGCCAGCCCCTTTTGTTCACAGGCGATTCCTTGAATCAAACCAAGTCCTCGATGTTCACCCCCGACTTCTGGATAACGAGCGATCATGTCTTTGAGTCGCTTCTTCATTACCTCACCTTTGTCCGCGATTTCCTGGGCAAAAGTATCTGTCTCCCAGTACTCGTCGAGAGCAGCTGTGGCAGTCACAAAGGCTAGATTATTGCCTCGGAAAGTACCAGTGTGTTCCCCTGGTTTCAAACAGTCTAAATCAGGTCGAATCAGCACCACAGCCATCGGGTTTCCATAGGCGCTTAAAGATTTAGCCAGACAAACTAGATCGGGTTTTAACCCTGCCCGCTCAAAGCTAAAGAAAGGGCCAGTTCTGCCACACCCGACTTTGATGTCATCAACAATTAGCAAAATCTCTCGCTCTTGAGTGATCTGGGCAAGGCGTTGAAGCCAAGGAACACTAGCAACATTAATCCCGCCCTCAGATTGAACGGTTTCTAGGATAACTGCTGCGGGTTTTTCCTGATTTAGGCTCAGGTCATCAACCAATTTTTCTAAGTAATCAAGACTGTCGTCTTTGGTGCCATTTTTATCCTCGAACGGAACCGTTAAGACATTACCGAGGGGAATGCCCGCAGCCTTTTGATAGGTAGGATTAGGTGTAACAGCTAGGGCACCTAAAGTATGACCGTGGTAGCCTTTGGTAAAACAAATGACTGTTTTTCGACCAGTCACTTTACGGGCTAGCTTCAAAGCAGCCTCGGCAGAATTGGTTCCCGTAGGACCGGTAAACATAACTTTATAGTTTAGTCCTCGCGGTATTAAGATTACTTCCTCGAAACGTTCTAGAAACTGCTGCTTAGCAGAGGTGAACATATCGAGGCTGTGGGTGATAGCATCTGACTCAATGTATTCCAGGAGACGCTTTTTGAGCTTGGGGTTATTATGTCCGTAGTTGAGGGCACCAGCACCTGCCAAGAAATCTATATAAGTACGCCCACTCTCATCTATCAAGGTATCTCCCACTGCCTTGGTAAAGACTGTTGGAAACAATCGACAGTAGCTTCGGACTTCTGACTCAAGCTTGGTAAAAATGTTCATATGCTAAACCTGCCTATTGTTAGGATTTTCAAGTAGGTGAGACAATTCTGTGTGGTGTACAAAACGCGAAGCGATTCCATTTGCTTAACTTTACTTTACGAACACCGTAACCTAGAAAACTATATACTATTTAGGGTGACTATAGCAATAGTCAAGTTATTAATAAAAACTAAAATTTTTATTAATAACTTGCTTAAGCCAGAACTGGTATATCCTGATTAAAGAGCAAGTTTAACAATTCAAATAGGATAGCTATAGTCTAAATTTTGATCAGTCTCATAAACCAACAACAGCCTGGAATTAACTGGAATTAACTATGCAAAAAATTCAATTTACTGAAGCTCAGACCGAGGCATTGTTTGATGATCGCGAACGAGACAAACGTTTTCGCAGTTTCTGGGATCCAGAAGGCAGTCTTCACTGGGGTTACTTCGAAAACTTAGCCGAGGCTCGGCCTGAGGACTTTGTGCCAGCCTGCAAGCGCTGGGATGAATATATGCTGGAACAGAGCGGTATTACTGCAGACTCCCGGGTACTAGAAGTTGCTTGTGGAAATGGCAACGCTGCCGTTTGGCTGGCTCAGCAAACGGGATGTGAGGTAGTAGGAATCGATATCAGTAGCAGTTATATCGAGAATGCTCGAGCTAAGGCTAGTAATTTCCCCTCTTTGCGGGTGAGCTTCCAAAAGGAATCAGCCACTAACCTACCTTTCCCAGATGGCTCCTTTACCCATGCCTGGAGTCAAGGCGCTCTTTACCACATCCACGAGCTTGATAAAGCTCTGGCGGAGGTTCACCGTGTCCTAGGGGTAGGAGGCATCTTCCTGTTTGATGACTTGGTAACACCAATTGAGGAAGTTAGTGAGGCAGCCCGCAAGTACGTTTACAACCGACTGCTGTTTGAGCCGACATTTAGCCCCGAAGTCTATGCAGAAAAACTCACTCAGATCGGATTTAACGTTTTGCAGATAAAGGACTTGAGCCAACACCTGAAAAAGAGTTACGAATTGGTGTCCGAGCTAGCTCGGGAGGGCTATCCAGATTTGAGCGCTGCCTTTAAGAAAACCCAGGAGGCAATTGCCGCTAGTGAGTTAGGCTGGTGCTTTTGCCTCTGTGAAAAGGTTAGTGATGACTAATCCGTGACAACTTAAGACAGCTACGCCATAGCTTGAGTGTAGATTCAGTGTAGCTTGAGGGTATGCGATTGACCTTGGCCTAAAGGCCAAGGTCAATCGCATCCAGGAGATGGGCTATATATCCCATCACTCCTCAGAAGTTTTGCCCAAAAACAATAGATTCTACCCCTAACCAGCGCAACCGGCTACAATAGCAAGTGTTGAGATTTGTGTAGTCGTGACCGGCATAGGGAAAGCTTATGGCTGCTGCTGTATTAATCCAGAACCTCCAAAAACGCTATGGAGATGTCCACGCCGTCAAAGACATCTCCTTACAAGTTGAACCGGGTCAAATTTTTGGCTTACTCGGTCCTAATGGTGCCGGGAAAACCACCACCATTCGTTGCCTATGCACGCTCACGGCACCCGACGCTGGAAAAATTGAGGTATCTGGCATTTCAGTACTGAACAATCCTAGGGCAGCACGCCGCCGCATAGGCTATGTGGCACAAGAAGTTGCCCTAGATAAGGTACTCACTGGTCAAGAACTACTTCAATTGCAAGCCGACCTCTATCATATTCCCAAACCAGTTGCCAAAAAACGCATCAATAAACTCCTTGACATTTTGCAGCTCAAGGAGTATGCCCATAAAAAAACTGGCATTTACTCCGGTGGTCTGCGTCGGCGGCTGGACTTAGCTGCTGGCTTACTCCACCAACCTGATGTTTTAGTACTAGACGAACCCACAGTAGGTCTTGACATTGAGAGCAGATTCGTGGTATTGGAACTGTTACAAAAGCTGCGGGACTCAGGAACAACATTACTAATCACCAGCCACTACCTCGAAGAAATAGATGCATTAGCTGACCAAGTGGCAATTATTGACAAAGGGTTGATCATAGCTGAGGGGACACCATCTCAGTTAAAGGATAGTGTTGGAGGCGATCGCATTACCCTGCGCATCCGGGAATTCTCCCCCATTGAAGAAGCCAAGCAAGCCAAACATATGCTGCAGTCTCTGCCCTTTGTGCGAGAGGTGATTATTAACAGCAATCAGGGGAATTCCCTTAACCTTGTGGTTAAACCCCAAAGCAATGCCTTAATGATCATTCAGCAAGCGTTAAAAGACCTTAGTTTACCAACCTTTGGGATTGCTCAGTCGCGACCTAGCCTAGATGATGTCTACCTAGCTGCCACAGGTAAAACCCTGATGGATGCTGAACTGGCTCAGGCTGGGAAACGGGATCTCAAGGCAGAGCGGAAACAAAATATGGCCTAAAGGAGAGATAGGGTAGAGGGGAAAGATGGGTAGATTCTCTACCCAAAGTTTCTTATATCTTCTTTGATCAATAACTGATGTCTAGGTTAACTATTCAGGAGTTTTGGGAAAAGTAAGTCCGAAGCCTCAACCTGATCAAGTAAGCGTGCAGATACATGGACTTCCCAAGTTAAGGATTTCGCTCACTGCCGAAATCCTTAACAAACCCTTGACATTATTACTGCAAATAGATATAGACATATAGTAGTAACAGGATATAATACCAAATCCGGTTAATATTCTAATTTAGATAAATTAATCAGGAAAAAGACGAAAATTAGAGGAATCCAATGAGCAAAGACCTCGAAAATATCAAAATGATTGAGTTTCAGCAGCCCATTAACTGCTGCAACGTCACTGCGATCGCTTATGCATTGACAGCACTAGAATGTCCAACGACTATTGACGATATATTCTACGTAACCAGACTGCCGATTGCCTCGGTTCTAGATGACGGGATGACCCTTGCTGAGACCTATGACACCTTAACCAAGTACGTCGAGGGTGCTAAATTACCGTTCTCTGTAATCATGGAGCATTTCGACAAACCGAGCATGACACTTGATGTCTTTATCAAGGAAGTTGAAAGGGCAGTCTCGGATAACAAGGATATCCACATCCTAAACTTCAGTGTTAGCATCGCCCACGATAATGTCAATTTAGGGGGGGGTCACTTCTCCTTGGTGGCAGACTACGACTCAACTACCAAAGAACTGACTGTCGCCGACACCAATCCCAAGAAGTACACACGCTTTTGGAAATGTCCTATAGAGCAAATGTATAAGGCTTGCGTAGACAAGGATAGTTCCTCGTCACGCTCCCGTGGCATGATTGTAGTCCGGAAGCTTGAGGGCACAGAGCAGTAATTGACATAGTCCAAGACTAACGCTATGGGTTATAGTCTTGGATTCTTGGTAGCAGCTGGCATCGGTGCAATCTTTGATGCATAAGCAATATCAATCTTTTGTTACTCTCCGAAGTAACCAAGTAACAAAAAAGCCAGATTATCCATCAATAAAATAAGGTTGAAATTGATTCATAACATGAATTAAATCGTGCAACCCAAGCCATAACTAAAGATTATTAAAAACAGTTTGGCATCCACTTTCATAATTCCATTGTTGATGGATAGAGAAATCAACACCAGTATTTTTGATATCATAATAAATTGGGTGAGATTGGTTTAAGGAAAAAAACAACGACTGAATTATAAAGGGATTCTTTAAAATAGAACCTAGATAACCGCCATAATTCTTGCTTCAAAAGCTGCCCTCTCAACAGGGTTAATAAAGATTGCTCCAACTATTGTAAGAATCTATTCCACGAATGAATATGAGTAAAACCCTTACCCCTCCTAAATCCCAATTTAACTGGCAACCAGACCTTACTGCACCAATCCCAGTCAATGATACTCCTGGTGTAAGTGAATTTATCCAAGAAACCCTTGCCCTAACCAAACGCCTGTTTATTCAGCTGCAACGGCGTCCTTCTACCTTAATGGCTGGTATTATCCAGCCCCTAATGTGGCTAATCCTATTTGGGGCATTATTCCAAAACGCTCCTCAAGGGATTTTTGGCGAGAGTTTGAGCTATGGCAAATTCCTAGGTGCAGGGGTGATTGTGTTTACCGCCTTTGCCGGAGCACTCAATGCTGGCTTACCGATCATGTTTGACCGGGAATTTGGTTTCCTCAACCGCTTACTCGTAGCTCCGTTAGTATCTCGCTTCTCTATTGTTGCAGCCTCAGCCATATATATAATCGCTCTGAGTTTGCTGCAAACTGTGGCAATTGTCACCGCTAGTTCCTTTTTAGGAGCTGGTTTACCGAACTTAGCTGGTCTGGCGATGATTGGCTTGATTGTGTTCTTGCTGGTGGTGGGAGTCACAGCTCTCAGTCTCGGACTAGCATTTGCTCTACCCGGTCACATTGAACTAATTGCAGTCATTTTTGTTACCAACTTACCCCTACTGTTTGCCAGCACAGCCCTTGCTCCTCTCTCCTTCATGCCCAAATGGTTACAGGTGGTAGCCAGTCTTAACCCCCTCAGCTATGCCATTGAACCAATTCGCTATCTCTATCTTCACAATGACTGGTCTGTTGGTAGTATTGTGATGCAGGCTCCCTGGGCATCTATTACCTTTGGCCAATCCCTGTTGATATTGCTTGGTTTTAGCACAGTCGCATTACTCGCAATTGCCCCACTACTGAGCCGCCGGTTGTAATTATTCTTCCTAGGGCCGCGGGCCCTAGGATCCCGTGAAAGAATTAATATTAACTCATCGCTTTTTCTGGATGGTTGACTATTGACAGAATCGCGTCAACAGCCCAAAATGAACCTGTAACAATTGTGCAGGTTAACTGTGCAGGTTAACTCAGGTTAACTATATATAAATCTATAGCAGAATACCAGTGAGATTTATCCATTGAGGGGGGATTTCTATGACAATCAGCAACCAATCTGTTTTTACTGTAGCTGTATTGAGTGTAGCCCTTGGCATTACTACAGCGTTACTGCACGGGTCCGCTACTGCCCAAAGTATAGGTACTATTCGAGCGGATGAAAATTTTAATAATCCTAACGAGCAAGACACGTTTGGGGGGTTTGGAGACAGTGGTTTCAACGCTTTTGATTTAATCCATAATGCCCAATTGGGTACAGTTGACATCAATCAGTTCAATCAGGGACAGTCTCAGAGACTAGACGATGCTGCTTCTGAGTTTCGGCGTTTACAATTGGAACGGTTGCGCAATCCCCAAATAGTCTCTCCAGAAAACCAATATCCAGAAAACCAGCCTGCTACGTCTGGAGTTAGCGAAAGTTACTGATAATCTTAGACATTTTGCATCAGGTTTGGATCACGATTGATATCAAGTTCAGTTAATCATTTGATTTACAGGTCATACCATAGATAAAATAGCAGTTCTCAATACCCAATTGAGAACTGCTATTTTATGATATAAACTGTCGGATATCAAGCTCAGAAATTAAAGGAGATAGACCTTGAGGTAAACGTTTGGGGCATCGGGTAATTATCCCAGCTGTAGTTTCCCATTAGATGAAATAAATGATAGATTCCTGTGTGAATCCAGTTTTCTAAATACAGCTTCTGCTCTGAGGATAACTGGTGTAATTCTTGGCTTTTCGATGATGCTTCACTATTGTCTATAACTTCGTAATGATTCGGAATTCTGCTAAGGACATAAACAATTAAATCCTCGCGTATGTTAGACTGGTAAAACATGTATTGATAGGGAAACTCCGGATACGTTGCTAAGACGTTTTCAATTTCTTTAATCACTATCGATGTAGTTACGTGAACAAGGGTTTTACCCATAGTTTACACTCCTTTTGCCAACCGGTTATTGTCCACCGGTTTATTAATCAATATATAGCGTATTTTAAGCCCTGTTTTAAGTCAATGGAAGTATTCTTAACTGCTGATTAATTGCTGCTAATATTTCCTGACTCTCTACAGGTTTGGTTAGATAATCATTGGCTCCCAGTTCCTTAGCTCGAGCATAGCCATCCTCCTTGGAATCACTGGTTAGAAATATAAACGGTGTTTTCGCTGTATTTAACCTATCTCGTAATATCTGTAGAAGCTCATACCCATCAAGGGATGGTATATTAGTTTCAGAAATAATTAAATCAGGTCGGATAACTTTAGCTAAATTTAACCCGAGCCAACCATCTTCTGCAGTAAGGACATTAAAGCCTTCTAATTCCAGTAAATCTGAAAAATTTGAGCGCAACAGTTTATCATTTTCAATTAATAAAATTGTTTTGTTCATCGCTCCAGCCTCTATAAATTCATGATCAAGATTAATCCCCAACTTGCAGAATCTGTTCTAGCAAGAGGCGATCGCTAGTTGAGCTACCGAAGCATAACTTATCTTTTGCCAGAGTACTGAGATCTAACTGACCATTTGGTTCAACGCTAAAATCTTGACCCAACACTAACCCTTGCTCCTGAAGCTTCTTGATTGCGACAGTCATCGCTACTGCCACTAAGTCAAGTTCGGGCATCAAATAATCGGGATGACGCAATAGCCACTGACAAGCATCAAGGTTAATCTCTGGTAGTCGATAAACCGCTGCCAGTAAGACTTGCTCAATATAAGTGGGACTGGGTAAAACAGTCAGAAAGTCTTTAAGAGATTTGATAAATGTTGAGTCTTGACTCTGAAATACATCCACAGCTAATCCGATGTATGACTCATAGTCCTGGGCTTGGCTGGTACCCATATCTCGTTCCTTGGTCAAGGGCAAACTCTTGATACCCAGGACAACTGGTGTGAAGGTTTGTCTCCTCTGGTGCTCTGGGTGGTGAGGATAAGCTAAATCGATCCTAGGACTGATCGTGGGACTCAGGGATAATTGCTCCAAAGGAGTGGCGTTGGAACAATTACTGGAACTGCTACCTTTGTTTGAAAAAATCATACCCATACCCCGAAGTTCAACCCAAGATCTATTTACCTTACCTAAAAATATAAATTAGGGCGCAAATGTGAAGAGATTGTGATTAGACTTCGCGGCAGTTGTCAGGGAATAGGGAATAGGGAATAGGGAATAGGTGTCAAAATTGACTTAGAAGCTATCCAAAATGATTGCTTAGTTATTTTTGCAAGAGGTCTATTGGGTAGGGTGCTAACTTATGGCTAATCGGTAAGATCTCAAAGGTGAGTGCTATGGAATCTTTTTACCTCACCCAATTTAGAACTGCGTTTGCCAGCAATTAATCTATCATGAAGTTCTTGATAATTGGCTGCCGGGTTGGGAGTTTCAATAAAACCTAGCACTGCGATAGCTCAATCGAGCCAATTAAGAATCCCTTGGATTTCCTCGACCAATTCCATAGGTTTAAACGGCTTGGTAATAACTCCAGTTACCCCCAAATCTAGAAACTGCTTTTGCTCGCTGCTCCTAGCTTTAGCTGTTAGCAAAATGGTTGGGATGTCCGCTGTCACTGCATTAGCTTGTAACTGTCGAAATGTAGCCGGTCCATCCAGCTCGGGCATCATGACATCTAGGAGAATAGCATCAGGCTGATCTGCCTCAGCCTTAGCTAATCCCTCTTTACCAGAAGCAGCTGTCAACACTTCCCACCCTGTTGCTGCTTCTAGAGAAAATTGGATGATTTCTCGAACCCCATCATCATCATCAATCACTAAAATGCGCTTAGTTGTCATCTTTCCCACCTTCTGCTGCTGCTGTTTGTTCTGGTAAGGTAAAATAAAAACTGCTGCCTTCACCAACAGTACTCTCAACCCAGATTTTGCCTCCGTGCTGCTCCACTATATTACGGCAAATCGCTAACCCTAAACCCGTCCCTCCCTTTTTACGGGCATCGGAGGCATCAACCTGTTGAAAACGCCCGAATATACTTTCAAGTTTGTCAGCCGGAATTCCCCTACCTTGGTCTTTAACGGTAAACAAGATCGTGGCACTGTTTGGGTCAGGGGGTGAGGTTTTTTCTGGTTCCTCTGGCTGTTGGAGTTCTACAGTTAACCATAGGCTAGAACCTCTGTCTGAAAATTTAATCCCATTGCTGAGTAAATTGGTTATGACTTGAATAATGCGATCGCTATCAGCCTCGAATTCAATTTCAGATTCAATGGCTTGGGGCGAGACTTCCAATTTAATCCCAGCTCGATTAGCCATCACCTGCACCTGATCAACAGCTTTAACCATCAACTCAGCTGCATTCACTGGCTGCTTCGACAAACGGATCTTACCAGATTCCAGACGTTCCAGCTCCAAAATATCGTTAACTAGTCGCACTAAACGCTCAGCACTATCAGCGGCAATGCCAATCACACGCTGTCCTCGTTCAGACTGAGGTTGAATTAGACCAGTTGATAACAGGTTCAAGGCACCATGAATTGACGTTAGGGGGGTACGGAGTTCGTGGCTGACCACGGACGTGAATTCATCTTTCATCCGTTCAATAGCGTAGCGCTCAGTAATATCTTCCCCAATACTCATGGTGCCAATTGCCTCTCCCTGGAGATTTTGGAGTAGGGTATTATTCCAAGCAATGATTTTTTCTTGCTTTGACTTGGTGAGAATCGAGTGCTGATAGTGAGGTTTAAAGTCTGGCTCTAGGATGTCCTGGAAGTATTGCTGTACTGACTGTTGCTGGTAATTGGGCAGGAAGTTTTCAAACCAGTCCTTGCCTAAAACTTCTGCTTCTGTGTACCTAGTCAATTCTAGGAAGAACGGATTGACATACTCCACTTTACCCTCTCGGTCTAGTCCCACCACCACCAGTCGCACATTTTCGAGAAGGCTGCGCCACCGTCGCTCTGATTCCTGTAAACTAGCAATTAACTGGGTACGTTCTTCTTCAAATCGTTTGCGTGAACTAATATCTCGCTGCAACACTAAGATATAGCTAATGTTTCCTTGGGTATCATGAACCACTGAGTAGGAGGAGTCTGTGGTAAGAACAGTCCCATTTTTGCAGACAAACTCAATTTCTTGACGATGGGTTCCCTGCTCCAGTAAAACTGGAAACTGTTGCTGGCAAATATTTTGGTATGTGGGGGTAAAGAACTCTTCTAAGCGATTACCGATCAATTCTGATTCAGCATAACCCGACTGCTGGATGACAGCCGGGTTCACTTGCTCAATCATGCCCTGAGTATCTAATATATGGATAAAATCTGGGGCAGATTCAAACAACGAGCGGAATCGTTGTTCGCTTTCGAGTAAAGCAGCTGTGCGCTGTTGAACCCTAATTTCTAATTCTCGATTGAGTTGTTGTAATTCTCGATTGAGTTGTTGCAGTTGAGCTTCTTGCTGTTTACGCTCCGTGATATCCGTAGTGATGCCGTGAAGATGTACAGAGGTGCCATTATCACGCCTAACCACACGAGCGCGATCGTTCAGCCAGCGAATTTCTCCATTACTGAGCTGAATTCTATATTCTAAATCCCACGATTGACGACGGTTTTCTTGAACAGCTCGCCATGCCTTATCAACAGGATCAAAATCTTCTGGCACAACAAACTGTCGCCATAAGTTGTCTTGATCGCTAAATAGCTCGAAAGTTGGGCGACCGTAAACTTGCTCGAAGGCTATATTAACATAGCGCAGTATCCCAGAAGGCAGTGATACTGACCACACCACGTCTTGAAGAGAACTCATAATTGCTCGGAGCCGCTCTTCGTTGGACTTCAGCGCCTTTTCATTTTCTTGAAATGCTTCTTCTGTCTGCTTGCGATCGCTAATATCCGTAATTGAGCCAACCACTCGCACTGGATCACCTGCTTCATTCCAAAGTGCTTGTGCCTGGTCAAGAATCCATTTGTAACTGTCGTTGTTGCACCGTAAGCGATACTCTTGAACATAATAGGAGGTTTTCTGGGCTAAGTGATCCTCCATGGCTTTGATCACCTGGTCTAAATCATCGGGATGGATGTGTGTCCGCCATTGATGGTTATAGTTTCCGATGTCGTAGCTTTCATCATACCCCAGCATTTCCTTACATCGGCTGGATACAAAGGTTTCATTGGTTTTGGGGTTCCAGTCCCAAATTCCCTGATTAGCTGCCTGTAGTGCCAATTGCCAGCGTTGCTCACGTTGCCGTAAGGATTGCTCTGCTAAAATACGCTCTTCAATTTGAGATTTTAGCTCCTGGTTGAGCTGCTCAAGTCCAGCCAGACTAGGTGAATTTTGGATTCGAGGTATAATAGAGTATAATTTTATGGCAGTGTAGACAGAAACTATAGCTGTAATTGCTTTAATAGAGCCTGATAGCCAGTAAGCTGGATCCCAAACGGTCCATAGTTCCATCAGGTGAGTGGTGCCACCGCAAATAATAAACGCCCCAAACAACATCAATAGTCCCTTGAAAGGCAGATTCTGCCGCTGCCTAATCAAGTAGACTAGCAGTATGACAATCAAATAGTAGGCTAGGGTAATGAGAGCATCACTGATCAGGTGCAGCCAGATCACGTTAGGCTGCCCAAGGTAGCAGTTACCTTGGGGAATAAACGTTTCGGCAAATAGGAGATAGTCAAAGAAATTGATCATAATCAGGTTGACAATTGACATGATTGCTGACAGTCAACCGTTAACCATCAACTGTGAATAAAATGTGATCAACTCTACTATGTCCGATCTCCAAATTCTATGTCCACTAACTGACCATAGTTATTTATTTATCTGACAACATTTGATTCTTCTGTGCTATCATACTAAGTCTTAGTTGGCTGCGCTCAATGCGATTCAACACCCGAGCCAAAAGTTCTGGTTCCTTGATTGGTTTTTGTACGTAATCATCTGCCCCTGCCATAAACACTTGCTGCACAGTTTCAGCATCTTGAGCAGCTGAGAGAAACAGCACCGGTAACTCACCCCAGCGAGGGTCATTGCGTACCACCTGACACAGGTCAATACCGCTAAATTCCGGCATTTGCACATCCAAAATCAGTAAATCGGGAGTACACTGCTCTATGGTCTCCCAGAACTGTTGTGGATCGTTTAGTAAAGTCAATTGGAATCCCCAAGGTTCTAGCACAGTGCGTAGATGATCCAAGATTTGAGGGTCATCGTCAACAATCAATAGCTTTGCCTGTGGTGGACCAGATTGTTGCAACACTTTAGCGATCGCATCCATCACCTTTTGAGGTGCTACAGGCTTCTGAAGAAAACCCCGTCCCCCCAAACGAGCCACTTTGACTCGTTCAGCAAAACTCTCTTGAACCGTAAGTACTACCACAGGTACAGGGGGCTCAGTTGTTTTCAGTTCTGCTAACAGCTCTAAACCATTTCCCGCTGAGTCAGGAAAACACAAGTCTAGCAGTACCACATCAGGGCGCTTACGAGCAATTGCTTTTCTAGCTTGAGATATATCACCGGCCACCTCAACCTGCATTTTCCAGGCTGCTACCTCTGAGGCTAACCCTTGCGCTAGTTTTACATCATCATCCACAATCAATAGTCGTGGGGAGTGGGGAATCGGGAATCGGGAGTTGGTAATCGGGAGTGGTTGACTTTGAGTAGGTTTTGGAAGGTTATCCTCGGTCTCTAGTTCTTGTCGTAGTTCTACCACTAGTTGAGACAGATGTGCTATTACCTCCTCACTAGCTTTTTTCCCAGATTGCAATATCTGCTCAATCTCACGGGATTTGAGAGAGCCTTGATCAAAACCAAAGCTACCGAGGGAACCGGCTAGGGTGTGTGCCTCCCCTAAAGCCTCCTGTCGCAACTTTCCGGTAAGATTACCATCTCGCCAATCCGTCACCGCCCGCTCCAATACATTGAGCCGCTTGATATACTTTGACTTCTGCTGCTCCCAAATGGCACTTAGTCCTGATTGCTTTGGTTCTTCGGATTGAGCCTTAGGGACTGGGGAAACGGAACTATCACTCTTGCTCTTTGATTGTTTCAGGTTAGATGGTGTCTTTTTAGCTACTTTTTTGCCTTTGTTTTTCTCAGTCTTTGTTTGACCTGAACCTTCCTCAGGCAGTTGTCTGAGCCGATACCCCAAGCCGTAGACGGTTTCAATTAAATCATTTTTGACTCCAGCTTCCTTGAGTTTCCGCCGTAAACTTTTGATATGAGCTCTAACGGCATTTTCTGTAGGGGGTTCTTCAAAAGACCAGAGATTATCTAGCAGGAAACTTTGGCTAAAGATGCGGTGGGGATTCCGTAAAAACAGCTCTAATAGACCATACTCCTTAGGTGTCAGATGTAATAGTTCCTGATCGTAGCTGACCTGGCAGTTACTGGGGTCAAGTTCGAGCAATCCCCACTCAAGCACAGGGAGTAGGGGGGTGCTGCTGCGGCGCAGCACTGCTCGAATTCGGGCTAATAATTCAGGTATGTCTAAGGGCTTGACTAAATAATCATCTGCTCCTGCGTCTAAAGCTTCGACTTTGTTAGTGCTGGTGTCTTGGGCAGTGAGGAGTATAATCGGAGTGCGATCGCGTGCGTTTCGCAGCTGCTTGCACAAATCAATCCCCGTGAGCTTGGGGAGCATCCAATCTAGCAAAATCAAGTCATACTTAAATATCTCTGCTAGTGCTATGCCCTCATCCCCATCTGTAGCTAGATCAACCTGATAATGTTGACTAGCTAGCGCTGCCGTTACCACTTTGGCAATACCTTCATCGTCTTCTACTAGCAGGATTCTCACGAGGACCTAACAGCTCCAGCACCAAGGGGATGGGTTAGTTTCTTGATTATATAAATAGAGATTATATAAATAGTCATGACTTCGCCCAAATTCACAAAAATTTAGACGAAGTTTGAGGCTTTTGACTTAGCTTAGCCCATGGCTGTCAAGATATCTTGAGCGTGGGTAGCAGTTTTTACCGTCTCATCAACGTGAGTAATTTTGCCCTCGCCGTTGATAATGTAGGTTACCCGCTTGGAGTAACCGCCACCATCAACATCATAAGCCTTGGTGATTGCGCCATCGGTATCTGCTAGCAGGGTGAAAGGCAGACCATACTTTTCCTTAAATTGTTTGTGGGATGCCTCATCATCCATACTGACACCGAGTACCACCATGTCTTTACCTTGATACTCAGTGTAGTTATCCCGAAAGCTTTGGGCTTCCTTGGTGCAGCCGGGAGTATCGTCTTTGGGGTAAAAATAAAGCACTACAGTTTTCCCCGCAAAGTCGGACAGTGAAACGGTATTGCCTTCGTCGTCTTTGACAGTAAATGCTGGTGCATCCATGCCAACTTGAAGAGCCATAACTTTTGTTTCCTATAGAAATATACTGAACTTATGTATAAAGTTTACAGTAATACGACTTACCTAGTAACTCGACTTTTAGGGTGCCTTCTCTTTAAGCATCATTATACATAAGCGCGTTTGTTGCCCAGTTTTGCCTGGGTCTTGAATAAATTCCAAAATTTCTAGAGTAAACCACCAGAGGTTGGCCTCTAATGTCAAAAAAACCTTAATATAGAAATAATCGGCGGTCAGTATAGTTCT
>NZ_JAAHHX010000930.1:0-1168 GCF_010672065.1 Moorena sp. SIO4A1
ATGGGCTGTTGCTTTAGGAGGAGAAGGAATCATTAACGTGGGACGATTACCAGAAGATAGTCCCACTGAATTTAATGATTTCGAGCATACCTACTACGGAGCAGTTACCAAGGTGCTTCCCCTCAGAGCTAACCCTCGTGACCCTTTTGGTCTGGCAGTAGTCACGGTGGGCGCTGGTACAGGTCGGTTTCGCAGTGAAGAACAGATTAATAATCAGGAAAACGGTATTGGTGTCTTTGGTACTGTAGGTGTGGGAGTGCTCCCGTGGGTAAGTTTAATTACGGAGTGGACGGGACAAGATTTAGCCATCGGTGCATCCATCGTCCCGTTTAAAAATATCCCTCTGACAATTACTCCCGCCGTAAGAGATATTGTTGGTGCAGGGGACGGAGCCCGTTTTGTTGTGGGTGTTGGTGGCTCAGTAGGGGATGTGATCTCTCTGTTGGATCTGATCTTCT
Source organism: Moorena sp. SIO4A1 (assembly GCF_010672065.1). Classification (NCBI taxonomy): domain Bacteria; kingdom Bacillati; phylum Cyanobacteriota; class Cyanophyceae; order Coleofasciculales; family Coleofasciculaceae; genus Moorena; species Moorena sp. SIO4A1. Next base: position 459 of record NZ_JAAHHX010000930.1, read on the forward strand.
AAGATTCCGGTTTAGGTCTCAACTGCCGTTAAGGCAAGCTAACAGGTTACACCGAGGTAAATTCACAGAGGTAAATCATGAAACTCATGCCCTCAATTAAAACTAAAACTGCCAGCGTTGTGGCAATCACTGCTTTGGCGGTGGCATCCACTTCAGTTTTGCCTGCCCAGGCTCAACATAATAATTCAGATTCTACCGGGACGAATGCGTCAGACAATACAGGTCTAATCGCACGCATTATCAAGTTTAGCATTCGCAAGCAAATCCGCGAGCAAATCCGCCAAGGAGTTGAAAAAGGAGTCCACGAGTATACTCATTTTTACGACAATGCTCAACGGCTTTTCGGGGAGATAGAAGCTTGTGCGGCGTCTAATTGTCCAGAGATGGGCAACTTACTAACCGAAGCTGCTCAGGTTGTCGAAGGCCTTCCCGAGCCACCGAACGTAAATTACTAAATCTTAGTTCTGAGAGCTGGTAATTTTTACGCCATTGCACCATGGTTTCCTCTGGATATTATGTAGTTGCCTTCATTGTTGCCGCTTTAATTGTTTTGAATACTATTCCGATAGTTAAAGCGGCTGCCATCAAGTATCAGTACACGGATTTACCAGCCGAGCGTAAAGTGCATCGACAACCAATGGTGCGTTTAGGGGGAATTTCTATTGCTGCTGGCACCTTACTTGCTCTATTTTTAGTATGGAGTCTAGGAG
>NZ_JAAHHX010000931.1:0-1167 GCF_010672065.1 Moorena sp. SIO4A1
GGTTATCTCAACTCAGATGATTGGTTGTATCCAGATAGTGTAGCCAGACTTATTACTCTAGGAAACGCTTCTAAAGCAGATTTCGTATATGGCAATTGTGATTTTACTGATGTTTGTGGTCGGTTTATGTACTCTTTTGCCCCTCCCAAGGCCAGTCAACTGATTTCTATTTCTAGAACAAGCATGCTTGGCTTTTCTCAACAATCGGCAATTTTTCGGAAAAGTCTATATACAAATTTACAAGGGTTTAATGAAAATTATCAGTTTTGTGCTGACCGTGAATTCTACTTACGAGCTTTAAAGTCAGGAGCGTCATTCGCATATCTTCACGGTCCACCAGTCTCCTGTTTTCGGATACATATTAATCAGTTAAGTCACACAAAATCCAAGTTAATGCAAATTGAGGGAAATCAAATACGTGCTGATTTTTTTGACCATCCTAGTTTTTACGATCGAATGCTTAAGATGCAGTGGCAATTGAGAAATATACCTCATTATCTACTTAGATTTTTGAGGCAATCACTGCTTTCATGCAGACCCGTAATCACCAAATCAATGCACCCTGGTCCACATCTTTGGTCTGGCAAAGATTAGTTTTGCATCTTAGAAAAACCTTCTTGATGGTAACTAAAATTTTAGTAACTGGTGGAGCTGGTTATATTGGTTCCCATGTAGTGCTTCAATTATCAGAAGCTGGTCACGATGTTGTAGTTTACGATAACTGTTCTACTAGTTCAGCTTCCGCTGTGCTCCATGGGTAGTTAGTCGTCGGAGATTTAGCAGATAGGGAGCGACTCCATAAACTATTTGCCGAGGAAAAATTTACTACAGTCATACACCTGGCTGGAAGTAAGGTAGCTCCAGAGTCGGTGGTCAAGCCTTTGGATTATTACGCTAACAATACCTGTAATACTTTAACTCTGTTGAGGTGCTGTCAGACTTTTGGGGTAGACCAGTTTGTCTTTTCTAGTACGGCAGCAGTCTATGGAGAAGTGAATCAGAGTCTGACATTGGAGTCTGCACCCACAGTACCGATTAATCCCTATGGTCGCTCCAAGTTGATCAATGAATGGATGATTCAGGATTATGCTGCTGCATCGGGGTTAAGGTATCTAATTTTGCGTTACTTCAATGTAGCGGGTGCTGACCCCAAAGGGAGAATTGGGA
>NZ_JAAHHX010000932.1:0-1163 GCF_010672065.1 Moorena sp. SIO4A1
CTTGACCGGATTGATAATAAACTTAAGTCACGGGAACGGAATCAGCCAGAATATTTGTTTGTAGACCGGGGGGAGTATCTTAATCAACTCAAATGCCATGTGGTCTACACCATTCCCCTGATTTTGGCATTTTCCAATGACCAAGAAAACCTCAGAAATCGGTTTGGTTGTGAGCACCTACTGTTACCGATGGTAAGGGTACAAGAACAAGATGGTAGTCCCAGTGATGCCGGAATTGCTTTGTTGCGACAGATGGTCTTAGCCAGAGCCTTCCCAAATGTAGAGCCAGAGCAACGGCTCAGTTTAATTACAAAAGTGTTTGATACCCCACAGACATTGGATCGGCTGTGTCTAGTCAGTGGGGGTCATGTCAGGAACTTGCTGGTGCTGCTCCGTAACTGCCTCAAAAAAGATGAGCTGCCTTTATCTCGTAACTTGGTAGAAAGGGTGATTAGTCAGCGTCGCAATGAATTGAGCAGGGCAATTACACCGGATGAGTGGCAATTGCTCAGACATGTGGCTGAACACAAAACTGTCAGGGGTGAGGAGGAATACCAAATCCTGTTGAAGAGTTTGTTTGTGTTTGAGTATTGTAATGGTCACGGATGTTGGTATGATATCAATCCGGTGTTAGCTGATGCCAAAGAGTTGAATGGAAGCTAGACTTCTTGCAGAAGTAGGCAACAGGCAACAGGCAACAGGGAACAGGGAACAGGGAACAGGGAACAGAGAGTTGTGTAGGGTGCGTGATAAGACGGGCTCGCCCTAATGTTATCCGTAGCCAGATCGCGTAGGGTGCGTTAGGGGTGGGCTAACCCTGATTTTCAGCCTCTTCGCCCCTGGTTGAAATAGCCCACCCCGTAACGCACCACTTTTTTAATTAATTTCAATAATATACAGTTTAAATGGGTGCATCTCATTTTTGTTGTTTGACAAGGTGGTGCGTTACGGGCAGCAACATAACCCTGGCTACCGAGAAAATGAGGCCCCCCCTAACGCACCCTACTGGAGTGACCATGTTAAAATAGTGTAATAGAGCCAGGGAGCGGTGAGAACCATGGGTAGAGGAAGACGGGACAAGATTGCACTGAGTACAGAGCAAAGGCAAAGACTCGAAGCAATTAGCCGGAATGGACACGCACCAGCCAAAAAAATCCTTCATG
>NZ_JAAHHX010000933.1:0-1163 GCF_010672065.1 Moorena sp. SIO4A1
GTGCTTGTTTCCAAATTGCACCTAATGTTCCGATGGGTATATCATCACTTAGCTTACCTGGAACTACTACAATACCTGGCTTTTGAGGATGAGATAAAATTCTATGACTTCCCCGCATTCTTACTTGATACCATCCATCTTTTTTTAATCGCTTAAGTACCTCTTTAACTTTCATTCAGACAGTTTTTCATAATTTTAATCGAATTATATCTAGTTGATATTGTTAGAAAATCACCCTATTTTAACTAATTAATCTGATTTTAGTTTCAGGTTTTTCAAAGTATCTACAGATTCTTGCTTCGTCATTTGGCTTTGACGAAATAAACGAAGGATTTGTAATAAATAATTGTAGAATCTGTTCGTCGGGATTTTTTTCTATTTATAATAATATATCGTCACGCCAATCAGTAAGCGCACGTGTTAGCTCAGAACTCGAATGATTCATGATTCATCTCCTCAAGATCGAGAGTATTAATTTGTTCGGGCTTTACAATTTGTTGCACTTTTATATTATAGTGCGTACGCGATCTTGTGCGGTGGGTTGAGGAAATGCTTTAGTAACGCACCCCCACACTTTGCTAGAATGCAGCTAAGAAGCAAAGGTTGGGAGGAAAGTAGGTCGATGACAAAGGTAGTTATCCCTTAACTCAGAATTAGAAGCACTACTGCGTGAATATGCTGCTCAGCGAGGTCAAGATGTTAGCTTGGTTGCGTCCGAATTGCTGGCTAGTGTCTTAGAGTCGGAGGTGGAAGATTCACAGGAGGCTATAAAGGGCATTCAAAAAGGACTGAATGATTTCCAGGCAGGTCGATTTCGGTCTTTCGCTGAGTTTGCCCAAGAGCAGCGTCGCCAGTATAACCTGCCAGTCGATTCATGAAATACTCTCTTGAAATTACCAGTGTGGCAGAGGCGGAAGCCGACAGCCATTGGTGTCAACTTAAGCCTAGACATAGCCAGCTGCTTGGATGCCATAACCCGCCTTGGATTTAAATCTCAGTATGATTAAGCTTCTCTCTCAAAATTGCTTCAACTTCAGCCTCAGGATTTTTGAGTTCAAAAGGGTAGGGATGGCGATTAGCAGGATTACGACGGCTCATCAAAACTTCCATTGCAGCGTGAAAAGCCTTATCATCATTTCGATGCTCAGAAATATAACGCTTCA
>NZ_JAAHHX010000934.1:0-1160 GCF_010672065.1 Moorena sp. SIO4A1
TCCAGATAATCAAGGTATCTCCCTCTTTGCACAGTAGCGCTCCCCCTCCATTGGGACATATTTGTCCTGAACCTGCTTCTCCTGGCAAAACATAGGTTGACCAGCGATTGCCATTGTCAATGTTGACAATTTCTACTTCTTCGAGGGGTAAAATCCCTACCTGTGCCAGCAAGTCGGAGTCAATCGTGACACTGCCCACATAGTGGCGGTTTGCCTCAGTCACACGCACTCGATGTAGCTTGGCGTGCATTAGTTTGATGGTCGCCATGATTTCTCCTCCATTGAGTTGAATGAATTAAAATTAAATTGACTTGAACGAGCCTATTTCTGGACTTAGCCATTGGCATTTTACGATCTCTATTTGAGATTGCTATACCATCGCTCCAACAATCACCAAAAACCTAAATCACTTCGGTTAATCAGTGATTTATGAGTCTCGAAATACGGATTTTTTCTCGTCTGCCATGATTACTAAATAGGCGATTTTTAGCAGCTATTCAGTAATAGAAGTTGACACATTTTTTGATACATCACTATTTTCAGGAAAATACATCGATTTACCTTTCTCCCTCCCGCCCTATCCCTTTCTATCCATTGAAATAGCCAGTTTAACAGTTACTTAACTGGCGCTCTAGCTCCTTTAGAAGCGGCTATGGGAAATACTTGCACTTCAAATTATATAAAATCATCTGTTTCTATCCATTCCGTGCTGTGTTTGCTATCTATATTCTCAGTCTTCTTCAGGTTTACGAAGGGGAATCTTTAGACAAGTATCTTGCTCCTTCAACAATAGACAATCTACGGTAGCATAGATACTGCCTTGTTTATTTTTATAGACTACTTCTCCAGACAGTGGTAAGGGAGCTGTGTGCCATACTCCAGGATGAATTGATATGCCGTAACACCCATCGGAGTAAAGCGCTACAAAATCTTCTGCTTTGACATTGTCCCCAGGAGGAGCTAATAGAAAGATGCTAGGTTCACCATTTTTAGGAATAAAAGCCTCTCCTGCATCTAGATGGGCGCTAAGCCAATGCACTAGCACATAGTTAGAGTTAGTTTCAGGATCAACTACAGCCTTTCCTGCTGCTCCACCGCGAGCACTTTTATGGTCACCGGAAAGCACTGTAGAACCACGCCAATATACTTTGAATTCGTCT
>NZ_JAAHHX010000935.1:0-1160 GCF_010672065.1 Moorena sp. SIO4A1
TAACAAAAGACAGGAAACTGAAATAGCGATAGCATTTTTAGTTAAGATGTAAACAAGGGAACAGGGAACAGGAAAAAGTTGAAGGGATCTAAGGATGGGATGAATGCGATTGGCCTAGGCCACGTTACGCGATTGACCTATGGTCACGCTAAGCGATTGACCTATGGTCACGCTACGCGAACGCATTTCTTGCTTGAGGCGATCCCATCGTTCGATACCCCATTACCACTAACTAAAAATCTCCCCATCTCCCCATCTCCCCACACTCTATTCTGGAGGGGAATCATGAAATAGTGGTTATTGCCCGACCAATATTAATTTGCAGGCCATCTAAGGATTCTTGGCTTTGGATAATACCAATCAGTTGCTCAGAACCGTTACCTTCAAAACCGTCAGCATCAAAGAAGATTCCTAGACCAGAAACGCCATTAAGAAGCTCAACATCTTCTAATGTATACTCTATGGCTCCTTTGAGCTGGATAACATCTTTACCGGGTTCAAAGTCAGTAATCAAAGCGTAGCTTGGAGGGGGTTCTGTGGGAGGAGGTGCAATGATGAATCGAACTTGACTATCATCATAATAAACTGTAAAGGGATCTCCGAGAACGAAGGTATCTTTGCCTGCACCACCAGTGAGAGTATCCCTATCCAACTGACCAGGTTGTTCGTCAAAGATATCTACACCAACTAAGGTATCATCACCACTGCCACCGTTGAGGGTATCTTTGCCAAAGCTACCCATTAAGTTATCGTTGCCACTGCCCCCGAACAGTCTGTCATTGCCAGTATCGCCATCAAGACTATCATCGCCCTGGTTTCCAAACAGCAAATCATCATCTCCGCCACCGTTGAGGGAATCGTGACCTAGTCCGCCCAAGAGTACGTCCTGATCACCCCCTCCATTTAGGGTATCATCACCGCTTCTACCGAAGAGAAAGTCTTTGCCATCAAAACCATTGATCTCATCGTCAAACCGAGTACCAACGAGAGTATTATTCCCCTCATCACCGTTGATAACTGCCATGTTATTTCTCCTTGTTTTTTTCCCAATAGGGAATCAAGCCTTCTATAGTTATTACAAACGATTTATCTCTAGTTGTATGGCCACATTGGCTTAAATTGATCGTCTAGGGTGAATGGGTTAATCAGGGAATAGGGAG
>NZ_JAAHHX010000936.1:0-1159 GCF_010672065.1 Moorena sp. SIO4A1
CTAAATATTTTATTTACAACAAAGTTCGTAATTATAGATTGCAGCAATCAAATTAAAGCGTAAACCGAATCTTTTTCTTCTGTTACGATATCGCTCTGACAAAATCCTAAATATTTTAAGATGTCGGTAGACATGTTCAATCATAATTCTTTGTGAAGCGTGCCTTACGATTCTCTTCTTTTTGGAGAGGTGATAATTTACTTTTGGGAGGTTTTTTATGAGGAGTCTGGCTCAGTTGATGGATTTTTACAATTCCTTGATATCCTTTATCTGCCAGACATTTAGTTGTTAATGATAGATGAGTTTTACTATTCGTAAAACTTATTAAAATCGTGCTCTTTTCCTTTACCGTAAGCAATACAGATAATCTCTTTACTGTTTTTATCCACGATTACTTGAGATTTTAAGGTGTGCTTTTTTTTCTTACCACTGTAGTAATTTTTCGGTTTTTTTTAGGGCGTTCTCTGGGAGTTTCCGTTACATCAATAACCGCTATATCGATTTGGTTACCTGACTTCAATAATTGTTTTTTTCCCGGAATCCTAAATTCTTTGGACTTAATTAAAATATTTTCGATAGAGGCGAATTATTCGGTATACTGTTGATTCATTGAGTCCCCAATGCTGACCGATATGAAAGTAAGTTCTGTACTCTCGTAAGTATTCTAGTGTCATCAATACTTGATTTTCTAGACTTAATTTAGAGGGTCTCCCGGTTTTTGTCTTCTGTTGTTCATTTTTTTCTACTAATTTCACCATCTGAGCAAAAGTCTCTTTCTTAACCCCACAAAGGCGTTTGAACTCCTGGTTAGTTAGATGTTTAACTTTTTGATAGGTCATTTTTTGTGATCATACTGATATATTTATATCTTTTTTATTGGACTTTTGCAAGAGGTCTATTGATACAAGCAGGAACAGGTGTTTTAGTTAACTTTTGCCTTCCCCTCCTGGGAGGGGTTAGGGGTGGGTTCCTCTTGCCTTGCGCGTAGCGCTATAACCTTCTTGACATCCTCCCGCCGCTAAATCAAAGATTATAGCGGGGGATTCCTAAACCTCACGATTTAGGTTTTCTGCTTCTTAGCAACAGCCTCCACCCTCAGGTGCGACCCGTGGCGAATTTAATTCGCCTACGGAAAGCGCACCTTAAGGGGTTTTATGGA
>NZ_JAAHHX010000937.1:0-1157 GCF_010672065.1 Moorena sp. SIO4A1
ACTAGAGTACACTCAGCGGTTTCAAAATAGGAAATAGGCAAAACGAAACAGGGAACAGGGAATAGGCAATAGGCAATAGGCAATAGGCAATAGGCAAAAGGGAATAGGCAAAAGGGAATAGGCATGCTAGCAAGAGTAACCCACCCCTACTGCTCCCAGGAGGGGAAAGAGATACGTAGTTTTATTTTATAAAAAAAAATACCTCCTACGTTTACATATCAAATACAAACGCTATATAAGGTTTCTATATATAAGCAATCAGCTAACGCCCTAAGGGCGTTAGCTGATTGTCCTTGGCTAAATACTTAGGTAATTTTAAATTAGGTAATTGAAATTTTGTATTTTAAATTACGTATTTCACACATAACTTTGCCAACTGGTATCGGTTAGTGGATCAAGCTTCTCCAGGCGATCGAACCCATTGGCATTCATCAGCCAGACACTATTTTGTCCATCGTCGAGATTGCGCCAGAGGATATCATCGAAACCATTATCATCGATGTCGAGGGTGCCATGGATTACCTCCTGACCACTACTGATTGGTGAGGAGATCAACACTGATTCAATGTACTGAGTCCCTTCCATCCTCCAATAGTAAATAGTTTGCTCTTGAGTATTGCGCCAAATAATATCCCCATCACCATCTCCATCCAAGTCTCCCGCTGCCCTCATTTCCCAAATACTAGTGACTGCTTCCGATTGAATCAACACCTCCTCAGCCACAGTGGTGCCATTCATTAACCAGACTTTATTTTCCCCAGTGGAGGTATTGCGCCAGAGAATATCCTGTTGTTGATCACTGTTAAAATCTTCGGTGCCACGAATTTCCCAGTCCAGGTCTGGAGTTGGGGTTATGGACACTGAATTCTCAAACACCGATCCTGCCATCAACCAGATGCCAGTTTCACCAGTAGAGGTATTACGCCAGAGAATATCTTGTTGTTGATCACTGTTGAAATCCCCTGCACCCTGCATCTGCCAGGGACTGTCGGCTGGTTCTGTTGGTGAAGGAATTGTCACGGCTTGAGCTAAGTCGAGACCATCCATCAACCAAGCACCATTGACTCCGGTCTCCTGATTACGCCAGAAAATAGTCACACTCTCGGTGATCGTGGATTGGTCATTGTCGGTAATGGTGAAAGTGGCACTGGGAGTCT
>NZ_JAAHHX010000938.1:0-1155 GCF_010672065.1 Moorena sp. SIO4A1
ACAGTGGTCATACAGTGATTGAGTTGCTGCGTCGTCTGGCTAAGGATAAAGGCTGCACAGTGCTGATGGTAACCCACGATCCTCGTATTATCGATGTAGCTGACCAAGTGTCTTATATGGAAGATGGAATGTTGAAGGTTGATGGTTGATGGTTGAACGCCCACCCGTGGCCGTTCGCGCAGCGTGGCCTACGGCCTTAAGGCCAGGGTTGAACGCGCACGCGTGGCCAAAGGCCAGGGTTTATAGGTGACAGTTGATAGGTGAAAGTTGACGGGTGAGGGGTGAGTGTTAATGGTTCACCTTCAGCATCTTAGTTTTATTTGTACCTACCTAATTATGATGTGAATGGGCAATTTGCCAACACAACAAGTTACTGTTCACTCTAGGCATCATAATCATGTTCATGGTAGATTTCTGGCTAGCTATAGGGGTTTTGGGACTGGGTTCTATTCTTTGGGTAGAACTGGTGCGAGACTTCTATCACCTCCTGTCCCATCACTGGACACCCCTGTATCGCTTGCATGTGTGGCATCATCGGGTCTTCCGTCAGGATTTAACTGCTGTCAGTGATACCATTTATCGACAGGCGCACTGGCGTAATGATGTACCAGAAGCCTTGGTCATGCTAATATTAGGCTTGGTTCTATGGTGGTTGGCTTATACCTGGACACCAAATATGCATTGGGCAGCTTTGGCTGGTTCTGTGTACAGTATGGTATTTCTATTTGGTGCGATCGCTCGTGGCTATGGCATCAAGGGAGCCGATAAGTTGACTGATATGACCCACCTTCCGGGTCCATTCCTATATCCTCCTTCCCCTTGGATGGTAAATCGCAGCTACCATTGGCGACATCACTTTGATAACCAAAAGGCTTACTATGGCGGCACATTGACTTTAGTAGACAAACTGATGGGGACAGCACTATCGCTCCAAGGAAAAACTATTGCAGTGACGGGAGCATCGGGAACTCTGGGACAGTCACTGTTGTACCATCTCCAGCAACGGGGAGCAAAAGTGATTGCTCTGACCTCTAAAGAACAAACTGTTAGTTTAAGTGTCAATGGTGAAAGCTTGCCAGTAAAAACCTTCACTTGGCAAGTGAGTAAAGAGTCCGAACTAGCCCCACATTTGGAAAATTTGGATATTCTAATTCT
>NZ_JAAHHX010000939.1:0-1155 GCF_010672065.1 Moorena sp. SIO4A1
CAAAAGAATTCTCATTTGCCAATGAATTAAACTCTACTGCTCGTCAGGCTGCGTCTGAGAGGGCATGGTCATCGATTGTTCGCTTCTACGATAATTGCAAGAAAAAAGTCCCAGGCAAGAAGGGTTTTCCAAGGTTCCAAAAACTTGCTCGGTCTGTCGAATACAAGAAGTCAGGATGGAAATTATCTCCTGACAAAAAGTCTATAACCTTCACAGACAAAAAAGGGATTGGAAAGCTTAAGCTCAAAGGCACCTGGGAGTTGTGGCGCTTCGACAAGAAGCAAATTAATCGGGTTCGGATAGTCAAGCGAGCTGATGGGTACTACGTTCAATTCTGCGTTGCAGTTAACGTGAAAGAGGAAGTAGAGCACACAGGCGAGATGGTTGGCCTAGATGTAGGAATCAAAGAGTTCTACACAGACTCCAATGGTCATTCTGAACCCAATCCCCGATTCTACAGAAAAGGGGAGAAACGTTTAAAGTTTTATCAGCGCCGGGTTTCTCGGAAAAAGAAAGGCAAGGCCGTAGGCCACGCTACGCGAACATCCAATCGCAAAAAAGCGGTTAATAGGCTAAGTAGACAGCATCTTAAAATAAGTAGGCAGCGTGAAGAACATGCAAAGAGACTTGCACGTTGCGTAATCCGTTCGCGCAGCGTCGGCTACGCCGAATCTAACGATCTGGTCGCCTACGTTCGCGTAGCGTGCCGAAGGCAAGATTTAAGAGTTAAAAATCTGGTAAAAAATCACTGTCTCGCCAAGTCTATTAACGACGCAGGTTGGTATCAATTCAGGAAATGGCTGGAACATTTTGGAACTAAATTTGACAGGATAACTGTTGCAGTAAATCCTGCCTATACTAGTCAAAACTGTTCTGAATGTGGTGAGGTAGTCAAGAAATCCCTTTCTACTAGGACTCATGTCTGTGAATGCGGATGTGAACTTGATAGAGACCACAACGCCGCCATCAACATCCGCAATAGAGCCATAAGTACGACGGGGCACGTCGGAACTTGGATTATTAATCCGAACGCTTCAGGAGATTTGGCCTCTACTGTTCTTGATTCCGGTCAGGTTCAGCAAGTCGAGTCGATGAATGAAGAATCCCCGCGTCTAATGACCGGGGAGTGTCAACCAATTAGCTAACGTCTCAACA
>NZ_JAAHHX010000094.1:0-18292 GCF_010672065.1 Moorena sp. SIO4A1
AATCCAGGACAATTCCTCCATCACTCGTAACACAAAAATATCAAAATCTAGAGGACTTACTAGTTGTCTAATATCTGACAGTATTTCCTTGACATATTCATCCGATAAATAATCGGAACCATCATTGGAGCTAATCTGGTATTCTATAGAGCTAAACTCACGTTCTTTTTTCCAATGCTTTCCTTTCTTGGCAAAATGCTCTCTAATCACATTTAAGCAGGTTGTTCTTAGCCAAGCTGATGGATTTTCAATATCTTGTCCAGATTCAATTTTGCTAACTCCGCGAATATAGCTTTCGATAAAGATGTCAAAGATATCAAATTTGTGTTCAAGGTTGAACTGCTTGAGTCGGAATTCAATAAATGCAAAAAGTCCAGATTTATCTCTTTGGTTTAAAAGAGAATTAACAGCGGCATCAAATTGTTTACGATTAGGGGACTTTGGAGGTTTTCTAGGTTGCATATAGTGTAGTTCCTCAGTAAAAATAAAAGCAGATAATGCCCCTGACTTTCAATTGTATTTGAGAAACTTTATGATCACTATTACTCACTTAGTGACGATTAAGTCTCGATTTGTGACATTGATAAGTAGGTAGGGGAAAATAAATTGATCAAGGGTATAACCATGAAACAATGAGGTTACCGAGCTGTGTTGCCAAATTGGCATAAAAAATCTTTCCATAGCGGTGTTTTAGTATGCCCCTACTTACATTTGTCCAAGAGTGACCCTAATGACTATAGCCCTTATGATCATCAAAGAATTACCACATCAGTTGCCACATTAGTTGCCACATTAGTTGTAAGTGCCCATGGCGTGGGTCGGCGATGCTTGCTCCCAATTGCTTGTAGTCAGCTGCCAGTCAGAACTGCTGTAGACGTAAGTGATGCGGATATGCTCTAGGATTATGTAGAAGCAGGTAGATTTTAGCCAGTCTGAGGGGTCTTGAATATCTTGTCCAGATTCAATTTTGCTAACACCACGAAGACAGCCTTCAAAAAGTATCTGGCCTATATCAAGTTCCTGTTCAAGATTGAAGTACTTGAGTTGGCGTTTAATAAATGTATATACCTCAGAGTTTTCTTTTTGTTTCCAGCTAGAATCAACTACTGCATCAAATTTTTGACGATTAGGGGATTTTAGGAGGTCTTGGGTTTGCATCTGGTGTACTTCCTCTAGAAAAATCAACATACCAAGTTGAGGCTTATTACTTCAGTTTTTCTTGAAGAAGCCTCATGATTATTCTTAATAAATAATGAGAATTAAGTCTTGATTTGTGACACTGATCGAGTTTGATCGGTCAGCTAACCCGCGACGCCCATCATTTCAATCTCCTTGGGGACTCCCTTTATAGTCAAAGACAAGTGCGGGAGACGGGGCGCCTATTGTGCGGACGTAGGTGACCCACACAGCACCTTGGGAATTAGAGACCAGATTTGTTGTTCTTTCCGATGATCTCCGCTAGAATAGACCTCTTGCAAAAGTATTTTTCTGATAGTGTTTGCGTCAATTCTTCTCCACTGTTCCCAGATCCGCTGTTCCCTGTTCCCGACAACTGCCGCGAAGTCTAATAGACCAATGGGGACACCGATTAATGCCCTCCATCAAGGAGCGGTTTATGTGCAAGCTGAAAAGCCTCTGAATCAGACATAAACCAAAAACTAACAAGTAAGCCCGATGTTTACTCGGAGGGTTTAGAGGCTGTTTGGCTCAGCCAGTAAGAGTTTTGTACTATTGCGAATCCCTGGCTATAATCTTGATTTAGCGATGGGAGTGTCAAATCAATTACAATACCACAATACCAAGTTTCCTTAGATATGTAACAGTACTCGAAAGGGTACTTTTATTTGTTTTTATTTGTGTTATGCTTAAAGATTAGACATCTCCAGAAATTAGGTTTTCACCTAGATAGGATCGGGGTTTCAGATTCTTTGTTGGAGATGTCTATTAGTAACAAGTGTCAAGGATTTCTTTCTGCTCCCTGTTCCCCGTTTCCCGTTCCCATTGGCTGAATACTTACAAAGATTACTGACCCTTGAGCCTTTTTCCTCAAGAGGTGCAATCACCCACAGAAAGTCCTTTAGATACCAACCATTCCCGATTGAATAGCCGTGACTGATAACGACCACCGCCATCACAAAGCACAGTCACAATTGTATGACCAGGTCCCATTTGTTTAGCCAGAGCAACAGCAGCTCCGACATTAATCCCGACAGACCCTCCCATAAATAATCCATCCCGGCTCAGCAGCTGGTAAACTACCCGGAGACATTCGTGGTCATCAATTTGAATGGCATCATCAATGGGAGCCCCTTCCATATTCCCAGTAATACGGCTGTTACCGATACCTTCTGTAATAGAGCTACCTTCCGGTTTAATAACACCCGTCTTGACATAACTGTATAAACCACTACCCATGGGGTCAGCTACCACACATTGAAGGTTAGGATTTTTTTCTTTCAAATACATCGCCACCCCTGCATAGGTACCACCTGTCCCAGTTGCTGAAACCCAAGCATCAATTTTCCCGTCAGTTTGCTGCCACAGTTCTGGCCCAGTGGTTTCATAATGAGCCTGTCGGTTTGCCAAATTATCAAACTGATTCGCCCAGATGGCATTATCCATCTCTTGGGCAATGCGTCCAGAAAGCTTTACATAATTATTCGGGTTTTTGTAGGGTACTGCTGGCACTGGGCGAACTTCAGCTCCCAGTGTTCTGAGGGTATCCATTTTTTCTTGGGATTGAGTTTCCGGGATAATAATCAGGCACTTGTATCCCTTAGCATTACAGATATGGGCTAGACCAATGCCCGTATTCCCAGCGGTTCCTTCAACCACTGTACCCCCAGGCTTGAGTAAGCCTTTTTCTTCTGCATCTTTAATAATATAGAGGGCAGCTCGGTCTTTTACAGAACCTCCTGGATTTAGAAACTCCGCTTTCCCTAGGATTTCACAACCCGTCTCTTCGCTAAAGCTGTTTAACCGAATAAGTGGTGTATTTCCAACTGTGTTAACAAAACCTGCTTTGATATCCATTTCAATCAAGTTTAAATTATAAAGAATGAAGAATTAAGAATGAAGAATTAAGAATGAAAAATGAAGGATGAAGAATCCTTAATCCTTCATCCTTCAGACCTGATAATTATTTTATATCATGTCAGGATAATTACCCTTAATAAAAATCTCCCCCATCTCCCCATCTCCCCATCTCCCCATCTCCCCACACTTTTATTATGGGTATTCAACCAGACTTGATATTACTTGTTAGGTTGGGGTGTCATCCGCAGATAGGGCTTAATTACCTCATATCCTTTGGGAAACCGTTCCTTCAACTCTTCTGGATCTTTGATGGATGGTACAATAACGCAGTCATCCCCGTCTTTCCAGTTAACAGGAGTAGCGACTTTATAGTCATCGGTCAACTGTAGGGAGTCAATCACTCGCAGGATTTCGTCAAAGTTACGACCGGTGCTAGCAGGGTAAGTTAAAACCAACCGCAATTTCTTCTGTGAGTCGATGACGAAAACAGAGCGTACGGTTAGGGTATTGTCAGCGTTGGGGTGGATCATATCGTAAAGGTCAGACACCTTTTTATCTGGATCCGCCAAAATCGGGTAGTTGACCGTTGTTGTCTGGGTTTCGTTGATATCTCCAATCCAGCCTTTGTGGGAGTCAACATCATCCACGCTCAAGGCTAGCACTTTAACATTGCGCTTCTCAAATTCGGGCTTGAGTTTAGCAACCATACCTAACTCGGTGGTGCAAACTGGGGTGAAGTCGGCTGGGTGAGAAAACAGCACTACCCAGCTATCTCCTGCCCATTCATACAAATTAATCTCACCTTCGCTAGAATTCTGAGTAAAGTCGGGTACGGTATCCCCCAATCGTAGAGTCATGGCTAAATCCTGTTGCTATTTGTTCTTCTCAGGATAGTTATCGTCCCACAAAAGTCAGGTTTATCCCTCAGCTTTTAGATCTATTTTAGGATTTGCTTAGGAATTCGTTATTCAGTGGTCAGCGGTCAGCGGTCAGCGGTCAGCGGTCAGCGGTCAGCGGTCAGCGGTCAGCGGTCAGCGGTCAGCGGTCAGCGGTCAGTGGTCAGCGGTCAGCGGTCAGCGGTCAGCGGTCAGCGGTCAGCGGTCAGCCATTCGCAAAGCGTGGCCATAGGCCAAGGCCTTTAGCTGTTCCCGTAGCGTGGGCGTAGCGCTTAAGCTGATAACTGATAGCTGATACGCGACACGCTGATAGCTGATAGCTCATAGCTGATAGCTGATAGCTCATAGCTCATAGCTTACAAAGCAACATTTGTCAATGAACTAGGGTGGGAATCGTCTTCTCGAAAAAGTTTAGGTCTTGTGTCTGGACTTCGATATTATGAGATGATGAGAAACAAAAATTAAACTAAACCCACAGAGATTAATTTCTCTTAGTGCTGTGTTGTGTAAGTAAGGAGTTTTATGATGAAAAAATTGGTTCATCTGGCAGTGTTATGCCTCTTAGTGCTTAGCTTGGGGTGCTTAGGTTTACCCCAAAATGCGATCGCTTCCCCTATGTCTTCAGCAGACACATTTTCTTTAAATAACTTAACGTTGCCCTCATCTACCGCTTTAATCGCTCGTTCCCGGAGCAATGCGGCTGATCGCAAGTTAGCCACCGAGTTTGGTAAGAAGACTGACCTGAACAATACTCCTTTGCGTAAGTTTCGCAAATATCGCGGATTCTACCCAAACTTGGCTCGTAAGATTGCTGATAATGCTCCCTACGAGTCAGTAGAAGATGTTCTGAACATTAAGGGACTCAGCGCAAAGCAGAAGAAAAAGTTACAAAAGGAAATTGATAAAGGTAATTTTACCGTGACTAAGACCTCAGAAGTTTATAATGCGGGCGACGATCGCGTTAATCCTGGCGTGTACTAATAACGCCATTGGTGGTTAGCTTTAAATTTTTTGTCTCCAGATAAAGCTTTTCTAGCTGAGCGCAAAGCGCTTAGCTAGATCAATCCAGGGTTTAAAGGGCTCTAACTCAGCTGAGCACAAAAACTAGCTGGAATAGTTGACGGTACGTGCTTGTCCGTCAAGGTAATAAACTCCGAGACAGTTGTGTTGATTATCTGTAATTACCCAAGGATGAGTTACATAGGTTTGTTGAGTATAACCTTGGCCTGGTTTGAGCTGATAATAGTATGTTCTGTTGCCCTGGTAGTTCAGCCAATAAGTCTTGATTAGCTGAGGGGGTGAAATTATCCATTAAAAGCTTGCTATATAAGGCTTTGAGGCCAATGAACTCAGGGAAGATACAGTCGGAAATTAACTCTCGATTCATTTTCTGGAAGCTCAAACCATTATAACTACGTCCAAAGGAGCGCCCAAAACAGAATGTATCTTTTTGTAACTTATGGGCTGAAATTATTACCCAGTAAGGATTTCAGCTTGCATATCATATTATGTTCGGATAATTAGTTATAAAAAACCATTACCCTTGAAACCTTACTTTTTTACTTCTGCCTTCTGCCTTCTGCCCTCTGCCTTGCTTTCGACGCTTAGTATAAGTATTTAACCGGACATGATATCACCCCCCCAGGAGAAAGTTGCATAAATGGTCACAGTATTGGCGAATTCAAGAAATCTAACGAAATATTTAAAGTTAGAGGGTTTAAACGCATACAGATCTAGGATAGGTCTAGCTTCTTGGCAACTATGCTTACGTCGCTTTATTCGCATCTAAAAAGGGCTGTACTACATGTTAACTGTAGCCGTTATTACATTTTGTGTAGATCGAGACAGAGAATTAGAGCGCTGCATCAATAGCGTCAGACTACAGCAAGTACCTACAATACATTATGTCTTTTCAGAACGAGTTAATGAGTTAAAAACTAGCCCAGTACTCAAACCAATCAAAGATCTTGTCAGGTGGGTAGCCATTGAAGATGTACCCTACCACGAGCACTCCTCTCCTCGCATGGCTAAACTACGTCAGTCTGCCCTAGAAAAAATCCAGGAACCTTTTGTCTGTTTTCTAGATGACGATAATGAGTTTTTGCCTAATCATCTAAGTAGTTTGTTGCACTGTATTCAAGAGCAGCAACTAGATGCTGCCTACTCTTGGAGGATTCTACTCCACCCTGACGGTTCTCTTTTTGAAGGGGATTATTATCCCTGGCATGCAGATCCAAAGACTGCAACTCTTCTCTATAAATGGTGTGTAGACAACGAAGTTATCCGTTTGGGAGATGCTGTTGTGTATGATGGTCCTCGAGTTTCAGACGATCCTCGAAATGTAGCAACGGTAGATATGAATGAGTGGTTGTTCAGGACTAAATCACTGCTGCGTATTGGCTTTAATGCAGAATTCACTCAAGAAGAGCTGGATAATCAGGTAGGAGAAGATGACAAGATTCTAAAGAAAATCTTAAATATTGATTTTCGGTTTGCTTGCAGTCAACAAGCTACTGTTAAATACTATTTGGGTGGAGTTTCCAATTCAGATGACAATTATCGATATTCGATATGATAGTTCGTCAAATTAGCAGGTTAGCCATTGATGGAGGAACCCCTATCTTCGAAAGGCAGTGGCCCAAATGGCCTCAATCCGATGCAGAAACTGAATCGGAAGTTATTAAAGTATTACGCAGTGGGCGTTGGACCATCAGCGGATTCTCTAATGGTAAACCTTTACAAGAACAGATATTTGCTTCTGCATTTAGCAGCTTTCTGGGCGCTAAGTACTGTATTCCAACTGATCATGGGACATCAGCTTTAGAGCTAGCGATGGAAGCTTGTGATGTTAAGCCGATGGACGAAGTCATTGTGCCTGGGCTTACTTGGGTGGCTTGTCCATATTCTGTTCTGGCTCAGCAAGCGATTCCTGTGTTAGCTGATGTTGATCCAAAGACCATGTGTCTTGATCCCAAATCAGTGAAGCAGCTGATTACTTCTAAGACTAAGGCAATTTTGGTAGTTCATCTCTACAGTCGTATTGCCAATATGTCGGCACTATGTCAGATTGCTAAAGAGCATGGTTTAACAATTATAGAAGACTGCGCCCAGTCCCATGGCGCACGCTGGAAAGGTAAGTGCGTGGGTACACTCGGTCAAGTTGGAGCATTTAGCATGCAACAGGGTAAGCCTTTGACTGCAGGGGAGGGAGGATGCTGCGTCACGAATGATGATGACCTAGCCGAGAGAATTTATCGCTTTCGTACAGATGGACGTTTCTTAGCAGGCGAAGATGGTCGTACTTTAGGACGAACAGAGTTGCTGGAATCTGGCCACGTCCTTAGTGGACGTAATCGATGTCTTTCTGATATTCAGCTTGCAATCTTAACGATCCAGCTTAAAAAGCTTAAAGCCCAAAATGAACAGAGAAGAAGCAATGCAGCTTATCTTGCCCAGCTCTTACAACAATTGCCTGGTATTTCTATTCCGTCTTATCACGAACCAGATGATGAGGAAGTCTATTACCATTTTGCTTTTTTCTTAAATGAGACATTTTTACGGGGAAAAACCGTTGCCTGGGTTGGGGAAGCACTCTCAGCAGAGCTTGGAACATGGGTACATCAACCATATGTTCCTCTATCACGTCATCCACTGTACGTTCCTGAGAAAAAAGCTTGGGTTCAGCAGTCAGAGTCAGTGAAAAGTTTAGTTGACAAAAAACGTTTTCATCTTCCTTCTTCAGAAGAAGTACATGAAAAAACATTACTGTTACACCACTCTGTTTTATTGTCACCCCGTGAGGATATGGATATGATTGCAGCGGCACTTCACAAAATCTATTCTGGGATAAATTAGAAATTATGAAAACTTTGCTTTCCCCGAACTTTAGTGAGCAGCTAAAAAGCAGCAAATTTCTTGAAGTTTGCTTCAACTTTGGCGAGCGCAACATGCCCATCCTGATTGGTCAAGATGTACATCATGAGTGCATTAAGTTTTGCCAACAAAAGAATCCTGATCAAATATTTTTTATCGCAGATGATCGTGTTTGGGAACTGTATGGAACTGTCATTGAATCACGATATTGTTCTAATTTTTCAGTGCGTAAAGCGCTGGTCAAACCCTCTGAGAAATTAAAGACCTTAGATCAAGTTAATCGTCTCTTAGAAGAGGCGATTGCAGCGGGGGTAACTCGCCGCAGTATCGTGATTGCCCTTGGAGGCGGGCTTGCAGGGAATATTGCTGGGATGGTTGCAGGCCTGCTTTACCGAGGCATTTCTATGGTTCATATGCCAACAACCTTCCTGGCCATGTCAGATTCAATTTTATCACTCAAACAGGCCGTAAATGGTCAGCGTGGGAAGAACCTGTTTGGCATGTACTACTTACCTGAAGCTAGTTTTGTCTCTGTCAATTTCTTGAAGACTTTGCCTGAAAAAGAACTTATTGCTGGCATCAATGAACTAATCAAAAATTGCCTTGTTTTTGATGCTGAACAAACAGAAAAGCTGGTCTCCTTGATTAGGCAGCCAGCTAATGATTCCACGTGGATTCAATTAGTTTTGCTCGGGATAAAGGCAAAACAGAAGCTACTTCTTATCGATCCTTATGAAAAGGGAATAGGGATTTCCCTGGAGTATGGCCATACGGTGGGTCACGCTTTAGAGGTCCAGCACAGTGAATTATCCCATGGGATTGCTGTTGGATTAGGAATGTTAGTAGCTTCTGCCATCTCCTTAAATCGAGAATGGTTAAGTGAAGAGGAGTATTGGTTACACTACCGTCTACTCCATGGTGCTAATCCGAAGATTCAATTTCCACAGACCCTCGATTTTGACAAAACCCTCCAACTGATCCGGAAGGACAACAAACATGGCTATCTCAGTTCAGGTTTAGAACAACATCCCTTTGTTTTATTGCGGTCGATTGGTCTGGTTGCGATGACTCATGAAAAACCTTTAGTCTGTGTTAATGAGGCTGAGATACTCACGGCGATAGAGCGAGCCCGTAGAGATATTGATGTATTTTCTCAAACACACAGTTCTGTCTCAACAAAAGCAATGCAGGAGGCCTAATCATGTTTGATCAGGCTGTTATTCTCGCAGGAGGAAGAGGAACGCGTCTTGCTCCTCTTACAGATACTTTGCCAAAGGTTATGGCTCCAGTTGAAGAACATCCTTTCTTGGAGTACCAAATTCAGTATCTACAGCGACAGGGCATTCGGTCAATCTTGCTATTACTTGGCTATCGCTGGGAACAAGTGAAAGATTACTTTGGTAATGGCCATAAGTGGAATGTTGAGATTGAATATAGTGTCGAAACAATGCCATTAGGGACAGCAGGCTGCTTATCCAATGCCTATGAAAAGTTGAATGATGTATTTGTTGTTGTCTACGGTGACTCTTTTCTGCCGTGTGACTACTCGCTGATGTTTCAACATTCTCAGCAGTACGATCAAACAGCCATCATGACAATCTATCCAAATCAAGGTGAACTGCCGGTTCCCAATAATGTTCGAGTCAGCCCTGATGGATTTCTCCAGCAATACATTAAAGATAGACCCGATCTGAAACTTGAATATGTTGATGCAGGGGCTTTAGTCTTACATCTTAACCATATAGATAACTTTCCCAATAAAATTCCAGCTAGCTTAGAAGAAGATATTTTTCCAGATTTCGCATCCGCTGGAACAATGCAAACCTTTATGAGTAAACATCGTTTTTATGACATTGGTACCCCGAGCCGACTAGACCAGTTTCGTCAAGATTTTTCCCAATTTTTTTGACTCGAAATATAAATGCAGTCTTGTAAAATAAATATTAAAATCATGAGTCCTGTTACATCAATAAAAAAGAGCAAATATCGGCCTCGACAGATAATTGAAAATCCAAGGAAATATGCTAAAACACTCAGTGATGTACTCGCTAATTTGGATTTTGATACGGTTGAAGCGATCGCCCATCTCATTGCAGATGTTGGATTACGACAGGCACAGGTTTTGCTCATTGGGAATGGTGGCAGTGCCAGTAATGCATCCCATTATCACTGTGACTTAACTAGTGCTTTTCGCACCTATCAATCACGGCTGCGAGTTCTCAATTTGGCAGGCTCTCCATCGATTATTACTGCACTTGGCAATGACTTTGATTTCCGAAAGATCTTTAGTTTTCAGGTTAAGGAAACAGGCAATCCGGGTGACCTTTTATTGATGCTAACGGCCTCAGGTAATTCGCCTGACATTTTAGAAGCCTGTGCAACTGCTCAAGATCTCAGTATCAAAACGATATCGATCACCGGGTTTGGTGGTGGTAAAGTTGCTTCAATGGCTGATTTGAACCTTACGATTCCCTCTAATAATTATGGTGTTATCGAAGATGTTCAGCTCGTTTTAGGACATATGTTTAGCCAGAAGATTTGTGGATTATTTGAAGATAAGATTGATGTTTAGGGTCAATTCTTCTTATGGCAACTCAGTTAAAACTTAAGCCAGCGATCTTCTTAGACCGGGATGGCACATTGATCAAGCATGTTCACCATCTCTGCAATCCTGAGGA
This sequence comes from Moorena sp. SIO4A1, assembly GCF_010672065.1. Taxonomy (NCBI): domain Bacteria; kingdom Bacillati; phylum Cyanobacteriota; class Cyanophyceae; order Coleofasciculales; family Coleofasciculaceae; genus Moorena; species Moorena sp. SIO4A1. The sequence goes on from NZ_JAAHHX010000094.1 coordinate 10,484, forward strand.
TGTAGAGTTAGAGCCCACTGCTGTTTCTGCACTATCTTTGCTACGAGAAGCTGGGTTTGCTTGCGTCGTAGTCACGAATCAATCTGTTGTAGGAAGGGGGATGTTAAGTCTGAAGGGCTTAGAATCTATTCATGCCAGACTGGAGATGCTACTTCACGACCAAGGGATTGGCATTGATGCTATTTATTACTGTCCCCATGTTCCTCAAACTTCAGACCTGACGCAGATCGAGCACATTGACCGCAAACCTGGGCCAGGCATGCTACTGCGGGCTGCGCAAGAAATGGGGCTCTCAATTTCACAAAGTTGGATGATTGGAGATTCAATTAGTGACGTTTTAGCAGGGGCCAACGCTGGCTGCAAAGGAAGTTGTTTAATTCAATCTAATCTCTATCGACCTGAATGGACAAATGCTGCAGAAGTTTCGTATTTAGCGTCTGATCTTCTGGATGCAGTTAAATATATTTTGCATGCTTCGCTGCTTGCAGACTCTCCTGATGAAATCATCGACGCTATTTCAGCTTCTAATCTCTAGATTAACCTAATTTCTAAAGAGTAGCTATGACAGTTTTAGTAACGGGTGCAGGTGGATTTATTGCTAGCCATCTTGTTGAGATGTTGCTTCAGAATGGGCATCAAGTCAGAGCTTTGGTTCGTTACAATAGTCAAGGCAGCTGGGGACATCTTCAAGACATTCAGCCTCAGTTACGAGAAAATCTAGAGGTTTGTCTAGGCGATATTACCGATCCCTACTTCGTGACAGATCTGGTTGCAAATTGCGAGGTTGTTTTCCATCTGGCAGCATTGATCGGAATTCCCTATTCCTATCACGCTCCTGCTTCTTATCTTGCAACCAATACAGGTGGAACTTTGAATATCTTGCAAGCCTGCCGACAAAAAACAGTGCGTCGGGTTATTATTACTTCAACTAGTGAAGTGTACGGTACTGCCCTCTATACACCGATGAGGGAGGATCATCCTTTACAGGCTCAATCTCCTTATGCTGCGAGTAAGATTGCAGCTGATAAACTTGCGGAATCTTTCTTTTGCACTTATGACTTGCCTGTCGTTACCCTACGACCATTTAACACCTATGGTCCTCGGCAGTCAGCGCGGGCTATTATTCCAACGGTGCTGTCTCAGGCTATGGCAGGAACGAACACAATTCGTTTAGGAAATTTAACGCCCAAGCGAGACTTAACCTTTGTATTGGACACTGCGAGAGCCTTCTTATTGGCATCAGAAGCATCAGGTATCGAGGGAGAAACTATCCATTTTGGACAGGGTAATGCAGTGAGCGTGGCAGAAATTGCCCATACTTGCTTAAAGGTCGTAAACAGTCATGCTGAGATTATAAGTACGGCTGAACGGCAACGTCCCAAGCAAAGTGAAGTTGATCTACTTTTGTGTGATGCTTCAAATGCAAAACAGCGATTAGGATGGCAGCCTCAGGTGTCTTTGGAAGCAGGACTATTACAGGTTGCTGAATATATGAAACAGCACCAAGCTCAATATCGAAATCAAGACTATGTTGTCTGAGAGGTAGTATGAAAGGGTCTGGCTCAAGTACCGATCACCATCTTACCGCAGGAATGAAGGCTGTCATTTTAGCTGGAGGAAAAGGCACGCGCCTTAAGCCCTTTACAGTCAATTTTCCTAAACCTTTAGTTCCACTAGGTGATGTTCCGATTATAGAAATTCTCATCCGCCGTCTGCTTCGCTATGGCATTACCAACATTACCCTAACATTGGGCCATTTAGCAGAGTTGGTGAAGGCTTACTTTGATCATCGACATAGCTTGGTAGAAAAAATAAACCTGGATTTTGTTGAAGAGGAAGAGCCAACGGGAACTGCAGGCTCGTTATCCTTCATTCCAAATCTTGACCAAACATTTTTGGTCATGAATGGTGATTTACTCACTGATTTAAATTTTAACCATCTTATTCAGTTTCATCGAGATAAGAATGCGGCACTTACGATCGCCTGCTATACTCGGAATGTCAAGATTGATTTGGGTGTCTTGAAGCTGAATGACCACCATCAAGTGATTGACTACATCGAAAAGCCAGAGACCTCTTATCCGGTCAGCATGGGGATCTATGCCTATGAGCCCCGTGTCCTTAAATATATTGAGTATGGCAAATACCTCGATCTCCCAGACTTAGTTTTACGGCTAATAGAGGAAGGCGAGCAAGTCTGTGCTTATCCTGCCAATTGCCTTTGGCTAGATATTGGTCGGCCCGATGACTATGCAAAAGCCCAAGATTTATTTGCTGAGAAACGGGAGGAATTTGACCTTGTCTAACTGGAAAGTTCCCCTCAGCGATTTGGATTACGGAGTAGAAGAAGAAAAGGCTATTCAGCGAGTTCTCCAGCGGCAATGGCTGTCTATGGGGCCAGAAGTCAAAGTTTTTGAGGAAGAGTTTTCATCGTTTTTGGGAGTTAAGCACGCGATCGCCGTTTCGAGTGGTACCGCTGCCCTGCAACTCGCTTACCTGGCTTTGGGATTAGGAAAAGAAGACGAAGTTATTCAACCTGCGCTTAATTTTGTTGCTGCGGCTAACACGGCTATTGCAGTGGGTGTTCGCCCCATTTTTGCAGATATCATTAGCCTGGATGAACCAACCCTTGATATCACAGATGTTGAACATCGAATTACGCAGCAAACAAAGGCAATTGTCGTTATGCACTATGGAGGATATCCCTGTCGCATGGCTGACCTTCGAGCCCTCTGTGAACGCCATGATTTAGCCGTGATTGAGGATGCTTGCCATGCAGTGGGTGCTCGCTACCTGGACTCACAAGCTCGGTTTCCTCACGGTCATCGAGTGGGACAACTGGGAGATATTGCCTGTTTCTCGTTCTTTAGTAATAAAAACCTGGCGACAGGAGAAGGAGGGCTCATCACAACCGATCAAGACGATTTGGCCAAGCGTGTTCGCTTATTGCGCTCCCACGGAATGACTACGCTAACCTGGGAACGCCACAAGGGACACGCCCGATCTTACGATGTAGTTCTACATGGTTTTAACTATCGTTTTGATGAAATCAGAGCTGCCTTAGGACGCACACAACTTCAAAAGCTAGAGAGCAATAATCATCGACGACAGGAAATCGTGAATGCCTATTATAGTCAGCTGGATTCATTGTCTAATTGGATAATTCCTTTCCGCCATTTCTCTGGTGACTCAGCTTATCATTTAATGCCAATTGTCGCACCCGATCAACGTACACGTGAACGTGTTGTTCAAGACTTGAAGCTTGCAGGCATCCAAACCAGTCTACATTATCCCTGCATTACTAATTTTACTGCTTTTGGACATTTAGAAGCTTCTGGAGTCGAAAAAAGTAAGGCGTTTTCTCAAAGGGTGATAACCCTTCCTCTGTATCCAACGATGACATTAGATCAGGTCAATTATGTTTGTTCTAATTTGCTTTCATCCTCCCGGATATCGCTTTTGGAGGATTCAAATGATGCCTAAGTCATGACTGTAGGGCTGTTAGAAGGCTTTTCCATATTAATTAGTATCATTTTTTGAGGAGATAATTTATGTTATCCATCAGCAAAACAATCGAAAACAATTCTCAAACACAAATAGTTTCAGCTCACTGTAGCGATTATCCACAGGGACTTTACATTGAATTAACTGATCGGTGTAATCTTCTCTGTCCCATGTGTCGACAATCAGCCGTTGCGGGTGATGTTCTGTCGCTAGAGGTGTTCAAAGAGATTGCAGATGCACTTTTTCCTCATGCCCGCTTTGTCGATTTGCGCGGTTGGGGTGAAAGTACACTACTACCTAATTTCGAGGCATATCTCGATTATGCTATGCGGTTTCCACTGCAGAAAAAATTGATCACTAATGCAACAGTAAATAAACCCCACCTGTGGCAGAAGCTTGGAGAAGCGGGGGTGATTGTTGGTGTTTCCATTGATGCAGCGGATCCCGAACTCTATGAACAGCTGCGAGTAGGAGCAAAACTAGAAAAAATGTTGGCAAATGTTCGCCAGATCATCCGAGCAGCAGAAACTTCGGGGTTAGATCCAAAGCAGCAAGTTTATTTCTGCATTACTGCCAGTGGTATGAACTTGCTGGATATCAAGAATATTGTTCACATCGGTCTCGACCTTGGGATTGACCGTTTTAAGCTGGAGCCCTTGAAAACCAGTGATGGCGATCCAAATCATCTGAAGTACCATATCCAAACCGTGAAAGCAGAAACAGCTGCTTTGAAAACCCTAGTTGAGGAAACAGGGGCTCGTATTGAACTTTCTGCCTCATTGATTGAAGAACAAGTGTATGAGCCAGCGGTTAGAAAATTGTGTATTCATCCTTGGCAATACCTTTATGTCAATAGTCGAGGACGCATGGGATTTTGTGATCACCTTAATGGGGTGGAAGAGTTCACATTTGCAAATTGGAGTGAGGGAAGCTTCGAAGATTTCTGGAATGGTCCCGAGATGGTTCAACTGAGGAAAGAGCACTTGGCACGCTTCAATCAGGGACAGGAAATTGCAATCTGTGGTGATTGTAATTGGTGCTACAACCGTCGCTATATGGACCTAGAGGATATGATCGATCCGAACTGGTCAGAATACCGAGTACAACTTTAGGAGATGCAATCAATGCAGGAAAAATATTGCTGTCCCTGGGAACATCTCTTTTACGAACCAGTATTACTGGATTCTGCTTCTGGAGATGCTGATAGCGGTGATACGGTTGAATACTATCAGTCGGCGCTGAAATCTGGAGAGCATCGTATCTTAGATATTGGTTGTGGGACAGGTCGCTTAGCAATTCCTCTGGCTCAATGTAATTATGAGGTCCACGCAGTTGATTGCTCGCCAGAGATGATTTCTTTCTTCCAGGACAAGTTAAAAAGTTTCAGCCAGGAAGGACACTCTAGCCTGCAAGATAATCTACATCTCAGTTCCCTGGATATTGTGACATCTTCCTATGGGAAGAAGGTTGATGTTGCGATCGCAGTCGATGACTTTCTAACCCATTTTCTGGACAAATCTAGTTTACGGAGTGCCCTTAAGAATATTGCCCTTAGCCTTAAGCTAGGAGGACGTTTTATGACAGATTTACGTGGTCGCAGTCAAGAACGACTGGCCAAAGCTAGCCAAGCCGGAGCTAAACCAATGCTTTTTTTTGGGATTGTTCATCAAGTATCAACCCCTTCTGGGAATCGCTCTGTTGCCATGCGCTCAGCTGAAGATTACGATCCCCATAGACAAATCATGACAAGTAACCAAATATTTGAATGGATTGCACCTGATGGGACAGTTGAGCGCACAGTCTATCGTACACTCCGACAGCGATTGTACCATCAAGAAGAACTAGAAAAGATTGCTTTAGACGTCGGTCTAAGGTTGGTATCTGTGTACAAGCGTCTTCATCCCATGCAGCCAGCCAGCTTTACCTCAGGGATGTCTTTAGAATTTTGCACAGTGTAGTTGAAAAACTTCAAATACGTGTATGGACTTACTTCTCTCAGCCCACGCTGATGATGTTGCTTATTCGATTGGTGGTCTTCTGCTGAAAGGATATTGTCACGAACCTAAGCTTGTGACTGTTTTTCAAAAGAGCATTTATGCGCCCTATAGTGTGGAATCAGGATCCTCCGAGGCCGTTATTTGCAATATTCGATATGCAGAGGATATCGCCTACGCGAATAAGTTAGGGCTTCAGCATGAGGGCATCGGTCTTAAGGATGTGACACTTCGGGGTTATACTAACCTGGATACAATCTTTACTGTAACTGATTATCGTCAGGATCCCGATGCGGAAGCAAGTATTCAAGCTATTCAGTCCTTTTTAAACACGCAAACTGGTGTAACACGCCTTTGGGTTCCTCTGGGAATTGGCAACCATATCGATCACATCATTCTGCAGAAAGCTGTTTTGTTATGGTCAGCCACTTCTTCGCTGGAAAAGATTTTTTATGAAGATGTTCCCTATACGGGGTTTGAAGAACTCAGTACAATTGAAACCTGGGTTCAGCAAACCTTAGGTGCTGCTGAGTTAGAAATGATTGACATCTGTCAACACCTTGAAGAAAAGCTCCAAAATTTACAACTATATTCCTCACAAGTCTCTTCCGAAGATCTTGAGCGGGTTAAGTTTCATGCTCAGCGCATTGTAGCCGGAACGGCTGTGGAACGTATTTGGCGTCAGAAGACCTGACGCTTTAATCAATTAGCATTGCAAACTAATTAGTACACTAGGTACATAGAAGTGTACCTATGAATATTGGCAATCCATGAACATCGTAATTGTGACTCAATGGCTCGAGCATATGGGAGGATCGGAGGTCCTAACCATGGCCACTGCACTGGCTTTAGACCTGTTGGGACACCAGGTGACGGTTATGATCGCGGAAGGAACCATTCACCCTAGCTTTACAGCACAATTACAACAGCAAAACATTCGTTTTATTTCTTTAGATGTCGAGGGTTCCCTAGACAAAAAACTCAATACTCTCCAAGCGTTATTAGTACAACAGTCATGGGACATCCTTCACTTTATTCCGGTGGAGTCCTTAGCTTGTGCCTGGGTGCAACATACAACAGATACAGCGCATAACAACATTCCGATTGTAGTTACAGAAACCACCAATGCTTCTCCCTCAGTTTGGTGGATGGGCAAAGATGAACAATATGTGTTGCAGAACGTTCAGGGTGTGATTGCCATGTCTTATCAGGCAGCAAGTAACATTTGGCGTTTACGTGACAAAAACAAGCCTCTACATGTGATTCCCTCCTTTTTACCTCCCCAGAATAGATCCTGGGAAACCTTTATGAGTCCAATTGCAGAGACTGCATTTAACCATATTGGTTGTATCAGCCGTTTGTCTGAGGAAAAAGGGTTAGAATTCCTATTAGCAGCAATGGCAATGCTCAAGGCTGAAAACTCTCAGATAACGCTCCATTTATACGGTGATGGACAAGAGCGTTACCGAGTCGAGTCTCTCATTCGTGCCTTTGAGCTGGAGAATTCGGTGATTTTACATGGCTATGTTGAGGATATCTATGAAGCGATCGAGCAGTGTAGCTTATTTGTTTTGCCGTCTTTGCTTGAAGGCCTTCCCCTTTCGTTGCTCGAGATTATGGCATCAGGTCGCACCTTCATTGCAACGAATGTGGGCGGTATACCAGAACTTGTCAATGATGGCGATTGGGCCATGCTGGTCGAAAAAGGAGATTCCAGAGCATTGGCGAATGCAATCAAATGTATTGCCTATAATCGAGAACATTTACTGCATGCTGGCAAAAAGGCAAGAGCTGTGTACGAAAAATCTTGGCATTCCAAACTCATGGCAGAAACTATCGTTAAATTCTACAAAGATGTTTTGAGCCGAGCTGACCTGTAGAGAAATTTCTCCCCAGTTACTAACACAACATTTAACTCACGAGCCTGGTCACAAAATTCTCAAACTGTAGAGGCATTCAAGTATTTTCCTAGAAGCCCACCTAACTTCATCAGCACTGTAATGGCAGCGACGATGAAAAATCTTATAACCCACATTCCGCAGGTTGACAGTGTTGCTGGGGGATTTTATTAAAAATGCTAGAATGCTTACTATATAAGCATTAAACCCAGATTAATACGAGCGTGGTGCTAGCCAGCTCAAACCCCAGTCAATTCGGGCATGTGAGTCGTCCAGGGGAGAGATTATATCAAATCCGGGTGTATACTTACTGTTAAGACAGAGCATGGTAAGTTTTATGCCCAAAAGGTTGACCCTGAAGCCCCACCTGAGTTGTGACGCCTTGGAACAGCGATAACGCGCGTGAAAAAGAC
>NZ_JAAHHX010000940.1:0-1154 GCF_010672065.1 Moorena sp. SIO4A1
TACTGTCAGATATTAGACAACTAGTAAGTCCTCTAGATTTTGATATTTTTGTGTTACGAGTGATGGAGGAATTGTCCTGGATTCAAATTGAAGAACGCCTGAACTTGGCAAGTAATACAGCCTTGCGAAAACGATATCAGCGTATGAGGAAAGTTTTGAGAGACTATTTTTTTGATATCGACAACTCTATGCTCGAAGACTATGGCTTATCCTGAAGTAAGCATATGCGCTACGCGCACGCTACTTGAGGTGCCGTCAGCTGTCAGCCGTCAGCCGTTAGCCGTCAGCTTATTTTATTCAAAAGCACCTCAAGTAGCACCATCTGTAGCCCATAAGCTGATAGCTGATACGCGACACGCTGATAGCTAAATGTAATGGTGATTATTAAAAATTTCCAGTGAAACAAGCAAATTGATTACGTAGCGTTTCACTGGTCTTAGGTGATTTCTGGGAAACAAAGATTTCTAAATACTCTTCTAACTTAGCGATTTGGTTTTTATAGGTATCAATATCATTGTCACTCAGCCAGCTAAAGTTTTTGGCTATAACTAGATCAGCTTTATCTATCAACAGGGTAAGGATTTCGTCAGCTTCAGCTAGTTCGAGGATCTCAGCCATACGGTTGGTGTCTGACACAGACAAAGTTGGACGGGCTGCCAGTTGGCAATACTCCAGCAATAGTTCCAATCGGCGTAGATTTGATTGGGTTGGGCTTTCTGTTGATATCGTGTACATAGAAAATCTGTTCATGTCACACCACTTGTTACTTTGATTGGGCTTCAGTCTTGATTTGGCTTCACTACATTAGTGAGATTTTTGCTGTAATTAGGACACGAATCGAAAGGATTTCACAAAATCTTTATATCTAAGAGGTTTTTTGTAAAGCAACCATGAAGGTTGAAGAGGTTGAAGGTTGATCAGGTTGAAGGTTGATCAGGTTGAAGGTTGATCAGGTTGAAGAGGTTGAAGGTTGAAGGTTGATCAGGTTGAAGAGGTTGAAGGTTGAAGGTTGAATGTTGATCAGGTTGAATGTTGTTCGCGTAGCGTGGCCATTCGCGTAGCGTGGCCATTCGCGTAGCGTGGCCAAAGGCCAAGGCCAAGGCCAAGGTTTAAGAGGTTGAACGCGATTGCGTGGCCTTTTGGCCAAGGTTTAA
>NZ_JAAHHX010000941.1:0-1152 GCF_010672065.1 Moorena sp. SIO4A1
GGAAGAAAACAGCTCTTTTTTAGGGACAGGATGGAGTTTCCCCCCGACATTTAATCGGGATACAGGAACGGTGGAGATGGTTTCGGATCAGGAGGATATTGTCCAAAGTTTGGAAATTATCCTGTCAACCCGTCCAGGGGAAAGGATTATGCAGCCTGACTTTGGTTGCGAATTGAGTCAGTTTCTGTTTGAGGAAATTACTCAAGGGTTAATTACGGGAATTCGAGGCACGATTTCTGATGCCCTGTTGTACCATGAGCATCGTATAGATGTGGAGTAAATTAATATTGAGGACAGTGAAATAGAGGGATTGTTGTTAATAAGTATTACCTATGCGGTGCGAGTAACTAATTCTAGGTTTAACCTGGTTTATCCTTTTTATATTAATGAAGCTCAAACGGTTTGAGTAATTAAAAATTAAAAATTAAAAATTAAAAAGAAAGCTTGTAGGGTGGTAAGCATTCAGCCGTCAGCTGTCAGCCGTCAGCTGTCAGTGACTTTTCACGGGATGTGGAAAAGGGGGTCTGGTTCGCGAACCAGACCCCCTCTACTGCTGTTTGTTTTTAGCGGTACTTAAACAAAAATCAAGCCCAAACAAACCCCAAACTAGCTTTGTAAGCGATAAATACGTCGCGATTTTCCGTCAACCATTCCACAAAACGATAAGATATTGCAGTACGAAATGCCTCTAATGCTTCAGGAAAGGTAGTCAAAGGTTTGTTCGACCAACGCCTTCTTAATCCCCCCGTAAGCTTGTTAAACATTATAAATGTATAAGCACAAAATACCAAATTAAAATGCCTTATTAGACTTCTTTTATCCCTGAATTGATATTCTCTTAATCCTAAATAACACTTCGCTTCTCGGTAGAATAATTCTATCCAGTTTCTCTGAGCATATGTCTCTATAAACCAACTTTCTGTTGCTAATGATGAGTCCACATTTGTCAGTAAATAATCAATTTTTTCGGCTTTTTCAGTGGTAGAAGCCTTCATGACGATAGCTACTACTCTTTTTCCTGACAGGTAAGCATTCAGGTGATGGGGTTGACAAAGCCACCCCAGTTACTTGAAAACTGGAATGAGAGACAATTGGTTAGAACAGTGTCTAGCTCCTAAAGACAGAGCTTGAGTGAGGAACTCAATCACATTA
>NZ_JAAHHX010000942.1:0-1151 GCF_010672065.1 Moorena sp. SIO4A1
CTTATAAACTACCTGATATTCATGAAGTAAATAGTTTTTTAAGTCTGATAATCTCAGATAGTCTTTTTCTTTAAGCCACTGAATTATTTTAACTTTATCTTCGGGTTTTAAGTAACTTATTCTTCCAGGGCTATTTCATTCTAAAAATGCGCTTGAGTGTGTCTAGTCCAAATTGGCAGTATCGCTGTGCTTGAGCCATATTGGAGAAGCCATTGGAGCGATAGATATTCAGCGCAAAATTACGAGCAACTGCAAAGATTTGAGGTAACTGATGCATGCGAATGCGAGAAGCATCTTCTTCCTGAGTGACATCTCGCACATAATGGACTTTGTTTTCTACCCCCCAATACCCCCGAATACGTTGGGCAAAGGATTCCGCAGACTCGATGAAAGAAGCCACATAGTAGCGTGTTTCGGTTTCCAGCTGGTGTTGTTTCCCCTTTTTGAATTGTCGAACACTCTCCACTCGGATTAGTGTTTTTAGCCCTGGCCAGGGCAAGATGTGTTCGAGTTGTGTGCAGATGCGTGCCGGAGCGCTTTTCGATGCGTCCATGGCCAATACTTACTTCAGTATGACTTTGTTGAGGAACAAAGTGGGCTTTGACGATGCCTGAATAGGTTGCCCTGATTGCCTTTAAGGGCACCTAGGTAGTGATTTTCACTCCTCTTTGATCAACTGAGCCGTTTTTTTTGAGTGCTAATCGCATCAAAGGCGAACACCACACCCTTGACAGCCAGTTGTGTAATAAACTCGCGGTTTGGCTTTGACGCACGTTTGTTTTGCTATCCACCTGATCGGGTTCGAGCAATCTTACCCCGCTCAACCAGATAAGCACGTTCCCAGCATAATCGCTCGGTGAGGTGGAGAACCAGGATTATCACCAAGAACGTTGGTATGAGCCCCGTAAGACAAAACCATCTACAGCTAAGGTTTCTCAAGGGCTTGGGTTCAATGCCAAAGAAGCGAGCCAGAGCTGCAGAGTACTGGTGGTAATCTAGGGTGACCAGGACACGGCGAATCGTGCTGTAGGAAGGAATCCTACCCTTCGGGGGCTTGAATAGCGGGGGGCAATTCGTCTCGATAGCTGTTGAGCCAGTCCCCAATGGCTAGAAAACCTCGGTTTCCAGCTGCAATGGCCAAGGTAAACAGG
>NZ_JAAHHX010000943.1:0-1151 GCF_010672065.1 Moorena sp. SIO4A1
TATGAGTTAACATAAAGAGACTACACGTAATAATTATAAAAGTATTAACAAACCATCCTTGAACCGTTAAACCCCACTGTTTTCGCCTACATACTAAACGCATGATTGGGACTTTTCATAAAAAATTATCTCGTCAATAGTCACTAGTCATTAGTAACCACAAATAAAGTCTCTTGTGGTCACTAATGTATGGTATAGCCTACGGTATAGAAAACCGTGGTCACCTAATCACTGATGACTAATAATCACTGATGACTAGTAACATCTAGAGCATCTCACTTTTATAGTACTTACCAATCAAAGTCCCCTCTGTCCGGATTATTTCAAAAAGGATTATAGTCAGTCCTCTTGCTTCCTTGGTTTATAATCTTGTTTTTTGGTAATTGACTAATGAGTAGTAGCTGATTAATTCTCTACAGGTTTGTAAGCATTAAGCCGTCAGCTTCTCAGAAACAAGGCAGTTAAATTATGGCGGGATGAGCCAGATGTGAATAAGGCTCGTCTATATCTGATATGCAAAGAACTCGCACATCATACAGATTATCGTTGGGTGAGAAAGTTAAACTCCATGGCGAATCAGGCATCAGCAGAGAGGGCTTGGAATTCTATCTCTAGTTTCTATCGTCGTTGTCAGAAGAGCGCCAAGAAAACATGGTTTACCGTCGCCTACTCTACAGATCTCTTGCACCCAATGGGAATACACAGTGGTGTTCCAGCTACCGGATCATTAATAATGCGACAGTCTAGGCTAAACACATCTTGCACAAGGGTTTCGGTCATTACCTGGTGGGGTTTGCCTTGAGCATAAACCTGTCCCGCTTTCATGACGATCAGGTGATCTCCGTAGCGACAAGCCTGGTTGAGTTCGTGTAGCACCATCACAATCGTGCGGTTCTCGCGCTGGTTGAGGTTGTAAAGTAAGTCCAGTACTTCAATTTGATGAGCTAGATCTAGAAATGTTGTCGGTTCATCCAGTAATAAGATATCAGTGTCTTGAGCTAAAGTCATGGCAATCCAGGCGCGTTGACGCTGACCGCCAGATAGATTATCCAGGGGGCGATCCCCCAAATCTGTCATATCCGTAATGGTGAGTGCCTGTTCCACTGCTTTCTCATCCGCTTCTGACCATTGCTGGAGCCAGCTTTGGTAGG
>NZ_JAAHHX010000944.1:0-1148 GCF_010672065.1 Moorena sp. SIO4A1
CGTATTTATTATGTAATTTTTTATGGGATTTATTCTGGACTAATTTATTTAATTTCTTATAATTTTTTTGAAATATTTCTTGACTTCTATGTTTATTAGCCTTGGAAAATGTTGAAATATCTACGTCAATTCCTGTATTATTTAATCTTTTAAATAAATTTCGCATACTACTTAAGCTATTATCTAGAGAATAACCTAACCAACATTCAACAAAAAGACGGCTGTTCAAAACCGGGTAATCATTTTTGGGTAGACTTTTGAGAATATCTTTGACAATCTTAGGAAGCGATGCAGCAAGGGAACAGGGGAGCCAGTGCGGTCTTGGGGGTCTCCCCCACTCGCGGTCTGGCGTGGTTTCCCCCACTCGCGCTTTGCATCAAGAGAATGAATTTATAATCATGACTAATTAAATAGGTTTTAATCCTTAGTTCACAATCTACCATATTTTGAGCTGTTTTTATCAATATTTTCTTAACATTCAACACTTGTGATATAACCCTTCCTCTAACACCAGCAGTGAAACTTTTTTATTCGGGGGGTCAACAATCCAATATTCAGTGATTCCCAAGGCAGCATACTCTGAACGTTTGTAACGATAATCTCGCTTAACAGAATCAGGACTCACCACCTCTACTGCTAATAATGGAGGAGTATCACATACTGCTGACTGATCTAGCAATGCCATTACCTGATCTTTGGTTACCACATAGACATCACTTAGCCGTGACTTGCGCCATCCTGTCCGAATTCCTGCTTCTTTAAAACACAGCCAAGGCAAACCCAAACGATTAATTTCTGCTTCCAATACTTGTTCAATAAACTTAGCAATCAGCAGATGCCTAAAGGTTGGTGGATTCATGATTTCTAACCTCCCATCCACCAATTCATAGCGGTTGTCGGTACCATCATCATAGTTGAGGTATTCTTCAAAGGTGTATAATCTTTCTGTGGTTATAGTTGTCATGTTGAGCAATCCAGGAAAGTTTACCGTTGGCAATCTATAGCAAAGGGAACAGGAAGTAGGGAGCAGGGAGTAGGGAGTAGGGAGTAGGGAGCAGGGAGTAGGGAATAGAGCATCAAAAATTATCACAATTCAATTAGGTATATAGGGTTTATAAATAGGTCATGAACAATCTTGCTGTGTCTTA
>NZ_JAAHHX010000945.1:0-1147 GCF_010672065.1 Moorena sp. SIO4A1
CCAAATCTGGTCAATGGAAATGGATTGCCATTTACGGTAAAGTCGTGGCTCATGATCACAAGGGCAACCCGAAACGAATGGCAGGAACCCATAAAGATATTAGCGATCGCAAACAGGCCGAGGAGGAACTGCGGCTGAGCAGAGAACGCTTTCGCACGCTCTATGAAAATACACCAGTTATGCTGCATTCCATTGATAGCAATGGCAAATTGCTCAGTGTCAGTAACTACTGGCAAAAGAAGCTAGGCTACGATCGTAAAGAAGTTATTGGAAGACAATCGACGGATTTTTTAACAGAAGAATCACGCCAGTACGCCCAACAAGTGGTTCTGCCTCAATATTTTCAGACAGGAATTTCCTTGGATGTTCCCTATCAGGTGATCTGCAAGAATGGAGAAATCATTGACGTGCTTCTTTCCGCTATTGCTGAACAAGATGAGTTAGGTCAGGTGCTTCGGTCTCTAGCGGTTATGGTTGATGTCACTGCTCGCAACCGAGCGCAAGCTGCACTGCAAGATGCTAAAGAGGCTGCGGAAGTTGCCAATCGTGCCAAAAGCGAATTCCTGGCTAACATGAGCCACGAACTAAGAACCCCCCTTAATGGTATCTTCGGCTACACCCAAATCCTCAAAAAGTCCAAAACCATGGCTCCTGAGGAACTCAAAGGCGTCCACATCATTCATCAGTGTGGTTCACACCTGTTAACCCTGATTAACGACATTCTGGATCTCTCCAAAATTGAAGCCAGGAAAATGGAACTCGTTCCTGTAAATTTTCATTTTTCCTCCTTTCTGGAAAACCTGGTTGACATCTGCAGTATCCGCGCTCATCAGAAGGACATTGTATTTACTTACCAACCCCTTTCTCAACTTCCCAATGGCATCTATGGGGATGAGAAACGCCTACGACAAGTACTGATGAATCTCCTAAGTAATGCCATCAAGTTTACCGACTCTGGGGAAGTAACCTTGAAAGTGAGTGTCCTTGAATCTACGCAAAAGGAGAACCCCCCATCACCCCCCTTAGAGCTGATTTGTAAACAAAATCTTAAGCAGCTAATCGACGAGTCATTAGACGAATAAAAGAACCATAAATCATGGCTTCACTGCTTTGTGTATAAAGTTCATAGTCCTTACAAAGAGCGTCG
>NZ_JAAHHX010000946.1:0-1146 GCF_010672065.1 Moorena sp. SIO4A1
CAAAATTATCTAGTAAAGATTATGAGTACCGCCGTACAGAGGGGTCGGTGTCTTCAATAAATTATCACTTTGTTTTTGTCCCAAAGCGTCGAAAGCCTGTATTAGTAGAACACGTGGCTCGACGACTTCAAGAAATAATCTTTGATCTGGTTTCCGAACATGGATGGAAATTGATTGCGCTAGAAATAATGCCAGACCACGTCCACATGTTCTTGAACGCACCAACTCATGAATCTCCTGCTGAAATAGCTCGATGGGTAAAAGGTCGAGCTTCACATCACTTGCGGAAAGAATTTCCTAATCTTAAAAAATTACCCTCACTATGGACCCCGACCTATTTTGTGGCGTCAACAGGTCAAGTTAGCACAGAAGTGGTCAAAAAGTATATAGAGAATCAAAAAGGGAAATAGCCAGGACACTTTAAGGGGGTTAACCCCGTCTCTCTTTTTCATCCCCGGTCATTAGACGCGGGGTTCTCAAATTTCAGGATGTTTCGATAGAAACTCTTGACATTAAATACCGTCGCCGATTGTTCGACCCATTTGTCACACTCTGGGCGTTTCTTTCCCAAGTTCTCGATACTGATAAGAGTTGTCACCATGCCGTCAGCCGTGTGATTGCCTGGTTAGCGGCTGAAAATGTCGAACTCCCCTCCCAGGATACTGGTGCTTACTGTCAAGCCAGACAACGAATGCCCCTAAAATTACTACAGCAATTGTTGGCTCAAGTAGCACAAGGTTTACAACACCAAGTGACTCCAGAGTACTTATGGTGTGGTCGTCAGGTTTTAGTAGTGGACAGCTCAACCCTATCGATGCCAGATACAGGGAAAAATCAAGAAGCTTATCCTCAACCTAGCACTCAAGCACCTGGTTGTGGCTTTCCCATGGCCAAGATTGGTGTTTTCTTCAGTCTCGCTACAGGTGCAGCGATCGCACTAGTTATCGATGTACTCAACACCCATGACCTCCAGTTAGCGAGAAGATTATATCAATTTCTTCACCCCAATGATGTGCTCTTAGGAGACCGAGCTTTTTGTTCTTATGCTGATTTGGTCTTTGTCCAACAGCGCCTTGCAGATGCTGTCTTCCGAAACCATTGGCGCACGTAAACAACCGTTGCGACGTGGGTTTACTTGTTGGGTCA
>NZ_JAAHHX010000947.1:0-1145 GCF_010672065.1 Moorena sp. SIO4A1
CTTTTTGTCGTGGTGTTTGCTGGTTTGATTCCGTTTCTATTTGTTGATATAATTTTGGTTGATTTTTTTTGACTTTAACTAGATAGTCATTCCCTGAATCGATGATCGCTGCCAGAGTTTTTTTTGACAATGAAGAGCATCAAAAGTAAATACTACACCAGTTAAATCTAATAATTCAATTAAGTCTCGAACGATGGGAATTTCGCTTTCCTGCTTATTTTCCATCATTTTTACCCCTAATACTAATCTTCTTTGATGGGAAAGCGATGCAGCGCGGTCTTGGGGGTTTCCCCCACTCGCTATTGCATCAAGACAAAGCCGAAACACAGTTGATAAAGTTTTGTTGGGCCTGATTGACCTTTGGTCACGCTACGCGATCGTAGTCAGTAACGGTATTTTTTAGGCTCTTCCCATCCAGCGATACCCATTCATTCGAGGGAATTAAACTATATTGTTGACTCCATTGATTAAACACAACTTGGAGTTCTTCGTAATCGCTAATTATCATGACTCTTCTGATTGCTGAATAAGAAGGAACACGAGCATTGGGAATTTGAAGTCTACTAATTAATTCTGTGCGGTGGCGTTCCACAAATCTACCCAATTGTCGATAACCCCAATAACCACTCATCATCCCCATAATGATAATTAGAAGCACTAGCCATAGAGGCGGACGTTGACCATGAGGACTGCGATGATCAGGTATTTCTAAGAGAAACGTCGATTAAGCTTTTCTCCATAATTTGGGTATATAATGGGAATTATGCCATTTTTTCGGGCTATTGCTTCAATATACACCTTTTTACTCTATAATGAAACAGCCCTGCCTTAAAAAGGGGGAATTTGAGGTTGACAAACGTACCTCTTAACTGCGCGAAACGTTATTATTTTCAACTTTTATTGAAGGTAATAACTACAACTGCAAAACCCACTAATATTGCTCTAGCTAGATCTATAGCGTTGATCATAGCTATGAGGTACACATTATTTTTCGCCTATTGCTAGCATGCCTATTGCTAGCATGCCTCTTGCCTGCTCCCTGCTCCCTGCTCCCTACTCCCTGTTATTGTGAATTTTCAGTAAAGTTTTTGTAAAGAGTTTGTAAATCAATCAAGCTGAAATATATTTTTTGATTTAATTAGAAA
>NZ_JAAHHX010000948.1:0-1143 GCF_010672065.1 Moorena sp. SIO4A1
ATATCAAATCCGGGTGTATACTTACTGTTAAGACAGAGCATGGTAAGTTTTATGCCCAAAAGGTTGACCCTGAAGCCCCACCTGAGTTGTGACGCCTTGGAACAGCGATAACGCGCGTGAAAAAGACCCGGTGGGGCGAAGCCATTACCAAATACTGTGGTTAATGGCCAAAGGTAAAACGACCCTTGAAGTAGCGGAGGTGACTGGCTACTCCTTGCGGTGGATTCGGGTCATTGCTAACCGCTACAACAATAAAGGAGTTGCTGGAGTCGGAGACCAACGCCATCACAACTCAGGTGCTGAACCAATGCTTGATCAAGTCCAACAAGCTCAACTTTTACAAGCCCTAGAGACCCCAGTAAATGAAAGTGGATTGTGGAATGGACCCAAGGTAGCTGATTGGATGAGTCGGGTGCTAGAGCGTCCAGTGGCTCCGCAACGAGGATGGGAATATCTCAAGCAGATGGAGTACCGACTACGGATACCTCGCCGAAGCTCATGTGGACTCGGACCCCTGGGAGCAAGAGAACTGGAAAAAAAAAATAGCAGAACGAGTAGAACAATTGCGCCAGCAGCACCCTGATGCCGAGATTCAACTTTGGGCAATGGATGAGCATCGTCTGGGTCTCAAGCCTATGGTAAGACGGCTATGGGTTCCATGGTGGGACATGCCAACAGCGACCGTGCAATGGCGGTTTCAATGGGTTTGGGTCTATGGGTTTGTCCATCCGGCTACTGGTCAAACCTACTGGTGGCTAATGCCAAAAGTTAACATCTACCTGTTCAATCAAGTGTTAGCAGACTTTGCTCAACATTTTGGTTTAGGGCAACACAAACAGGTTTTGTTGACTATAGACCAAGCGGGGTGGCACAAAGCGTGAGCAAGTGAAATGGCCAGAAGGATTACATGTGGAATTTCTGCCTTCTTACTCCCCTGAGTTGCAGCCAGCCGAAAGACTATGGCCATGGCTAGATGAACCAATTGTCAACCGCAGCTTTGAGAAAATTGAAGAGTTGGAGCAGATAATTTGCGCTCGCTGTTGTGTTTTACTCAAGCAGTGCGACTTCATTCGTGGTCTGACCCATTTTCATTGGTGGCAGGCAGCCAAGGCTTAACGATAACTATTTAACCGGATTTGATAT
>NZ_JAAHHX010000949.1:0-1143 GCF_010672065.1 Moorena sp. SIO4A1
CCCAAAAAGGTTACTCTATAAGGCTTTGATGCCAATGGGCTCAGGGAAGATACAGTCGTAAATTAACCCTCAATTCATTTTCTGGAAACTCAAACCCTTATAACTACGTCCAAGGTCAGCCCAAAACAGCATGTATCTTTTTGTAACAGATGGGCTGAACATATTACCCAGTAAGGATTTTAGCTTGCATGTCACCCCCCCAGAATTTGTTGTCTGCCTGCCCATTAAATCGAATTATCTCATTAAGCTTTATCAAAGTCAACGATCATCTCAACTAATCTCAAAACTCCCTACATTTAATAAGTGGAGACCGCTGCTCCATTTTTACTTGCCATTTTTACCCTGGCTTCTAACTGGTCTAATCTGCCCTCCAAAAACTTAACTCGGCAAGCAGAGCGTTGTATTTTGCCACTTGATGTTTTAGGAATGCTCCCAGCTTTTATTAATACTACAGAATACACCTGTAGATCATGTTCGTCTGTAACTGCCTCCCTAATATTTCCCACTACCTCATTTAGATCTAGTGTTTTTTGGTAACTACGCTCCACCTCCTGAACCACTATTAAACGTTCTTCTCCCTTAATTTCCACTGCCAATGCTGCTCCATGACTAGTACGCAGTGATGGGTGACTTTTTTCCACTGTCAATTCAATATCTTGGGGATAATGGTTGCGACCACGAATAATAATCACGTCTTTGATACGCCCTGTAATGAATAGTTCCCCATCTTGCCAAAATCCTAAATCCCCTGTGCGCATAGGCCCCTCACTACTTTCGGCAAGGTTTGCATTAAAGGTCTTTTCTGTCTCTTCTAACCTATTCCAGTATCCTACAGCCATACTTGGATCGCAGACCCAAATCTCCCCTACCTGATCTGGTTGACATTTTGTCAAAGTATTTGGATTAACGATCGCCACTTTCATCCCACCAATGGGAGGTCCACAGCTAACTACTTTTCGTACTACCTGCTCTTTTTCTGCTGGTGATACTACTACAATTCTATTTTTTTCTAGGGCTTCTGCTGCTAAGGTCAACACCCGAGCTTTTTCCCCATGTTTTTTAGTAGAAACCAACAAAGTTGCTTCCGCTAGTCCATAAGCTGGATAAAGAGCATCCCTACGGAAACCAAAAGGAGCAAAAGTG
>NZ_JAAHHX010000095.1:0-18256 GCF_010672065.1 Moorena sp. SIO4A1
CGGAGGCATAGCAGTTTTTACGTTGGTTTGTATGGTCAAACCTGGATGAATTTTAAGGATGTTTGTCTAAAATTAGTAACCGAATTAATGAAATTAAATCCTAATAAACGAAAGTATTATCAACGCGAAGGGCTAGGTCGCTTATAGAATCTGCGTTTTAGCTCATTTCGTCACCCCCTCAGTTCTGAATTCCTTTACGTTTAATTTTTTGTCCGTGAAGAGGTAAGCATTCAGCTATCAGCTATCAGCTATCAGCTATCAGCTATCAGCTATCAGCTATCAGCTATCAGCTATCAGCTATCAGCTATCAGCTATCAGCTATCAGCTATCAGCTTATGCGCTACAGATGGTGCTACTTGAGGTGCTTTTGAATAAAATAAGCTGACGGCACCTCAAGTAGCGTGAGCTTTTAGCTCACGGCTGACGGCTGAATGCTTACGTGAAGAGTAGCAGAAGTATAAGCTATTGTTATCAATAAAATTAAGGAAATCAACCGATTATCTGAGACATTAGTGTCTTCTAAGTTATAGCCACCTGTTTTAAAATCTCTAAACATTTGCTCAATATTAAACCGTTTTTTATAAGCAGCAATTGCCAAGTCTAACGACTTTAAATTTGTGAGAAGAAACCAGGGTTCTTTTGGGGCAAATCCTGAAATCTTTTTTTTCCATTTTGCGGCCAAATTAAAACGGGGTAATCCCTTAGTTTTCGTAACTTTGATTCCTTTAAAAAACAACGAAGTTCCTGGGACTAATTCTAAAGAATCTAAATCTGTCCAAATTTTTTTTTCAATTTCAATAAATTCATTTTTTTTAAGACGTAGACAAAAGTCTGCATCCTTTTGTGACAACCAGTTTGCCAGCCTGACAGAACAAAATTCTCTATCTCCCAATAGGCAGATTCTATAATCTTTAAAAATCGGCATTATTTTTGATATATGAGTTGTTTGTTCCTTAAAATTACTACTGCCTAATTTTGGCATCAAAGTAAAGTAAACTGGAAAAGCTCTTTTGTCCCAAATCAGGCTAGTTACTAAAAGGTTTATTTTACCCCAATTTGTCCGATCAATTGCTATATAAACTAGGTCATTTTTTTCGGCGTTCGCCGACGCTACGCGAACAAAATATGTTTCTAGTAAATTAGATAGAATAGGAAACCAAATATTTTCAAAATTTAAAGTTGGCAAAGAGAAAAAGCGCTGTAGTCTTTTTATTCTACTTTCAAACTTTATTCCAAGAGGTAAAGCATTGGCTAATTTTTCAATGGCTTTCTCTTTTGATTGATTGTAGTAGAATAACTACAATATTTGCTAAAATAGAATTACGATCCTTTAGTTTAAATTTTAGATGGTTTTGATATAATAATGGTAACATTTTCAACAGATAGGTCTTATTGACAATGAAAGACCTATCTTTTTCTACCACAGATCGTTACACTCTTGACGTATCAATCGTTTCAATCGCTATCGTCGCCCCCCCAGGGGGTTTAACTCCTGGGATGAACCTTTTTATCAATGACCGACAGGTGACTCAGCAAACTGGCTTTGGGACTTTCAATATTGCGGCTAAGTGGAAAGCGATGCAGCGCGGTCTTGGGGGTCCCCCCCCATGAGCGACTGCATCAAGACAAGAAACTACAAAGGCTTTAAAACAAAAGAACCTTGGTATATCTTAACTAAATTGGTGGATTTAGACATAGCTATTCGAGCTTATCAAAAGCGTTTTGATATTGAATAGATGTTTCGATATTTTAAAGCAGGTGGCTATAATCTTGAAGGTTCTAAGCTCAAACCTCAGCAGCGTGAATATTCTACTTGTTGTCGTTGCTATTGCTTATACTAGTGCCATGATTCACGGTCAAAATATTAAGAGTATTGGCATTCAAAAATATGTAGCACGACCGGAAACTTCCTCAAATTCACAACGTAGACATAGCTCTTTTTATATTGGTCAACATCTTCATAATTGGCTCCACCTACAGCAATTGTGCCAACAAAATTTGTCTGAACTTTTGCAAATTAATCGTCGTTGGATTCTCCATTACAATCAGGGTCAACGTGCTATTGAGCTTGCCCTGTCTAGTTTTCAATCCCCTTTGTCGCCCTGCTAGCTTATGTAGTAGCAATTAGGAGTAATCATGGAGTCTGGATGCCATCCTCACAGAGGGTTAGAGCGAATAAGTGGTGTAAATTTACCAGAACATTTAGTAATCAAAAATCAGAAACTAGATACATTAGAGAAATAGTCTATGGAAAAAGGAGAGCCATAACTTACTGGGAAATAACCACAGACCCAAAAACTATGCCAGAGAATGGAACTTCTTTTGTGATGACTAATTTGAAAGGTAATCTCAAGAAAATCTTGGGAGATTTGTATGGATTAAGAACATGGGTAGAGTATGCTTTTCGTCAGTGTAAACAAGAATTAGGATGGACAGATTACCGTTTTAATAAGTTTAAGGATATCGAAAAATGGTGGTAAATAATTTTTTGTGTACACCATGATTAGTTTAAATTATCCAGCTTTTTTATCTTTCAATCAATCGGCAGAAGTGGCCAATGAGGTGACAGATACTGATGATATCCAGGTGAGTAATCATCAACAATGGAATCATCAAGGTGGATGGGATAATGTGTTAAACAATTTTCGTTTACTGATTCAACCCATCATGATGTTATGGATTATTTTTCCCTGGTTAGATATTTTACCTAATAGTAATTTATTGGTGGGATTGAATCAGCTAATTAGTGAAATTAATCAATGTCATTTTTTTTTTATTCTGGATAATCTGGCTTATTTGTTAATCATTGAATTCGGAAAGTGACAGAAGAGGGATACTACTCATATCAACACTCAGTAGTCAGCACTCAGCAATCAGCGCATATGACATAATTGAAACCGATAAGACCACCAAATCGTACAGCAATAGCAGATAATTGATTCTTGAGGACCAATAAATAATAAATAAATGATAAAGACTGCATGGGTGTTTCCTGGGCAAGGTTCCCAGGTACCAGGTATGGGAGTGGACTTATTAGACCTGCCGTCTGCAAAGGTTAAGTTTAAGCAAGCTGAGGAAATTTTAGGCTGGTCTGTCCTAGATATTTGTCAAGGGGAGTCCGATCAGTTATCTCAAACCCTCTACACTCAACCTGCCTTATACGTAGTTGAGAGTATCCTGGCTGATCTGCTCATGGAACAAGGGGAACGACCCCATCTAGTAGCGGGTCACAGCTTGGGAGAATATGTTGCCCTCTACACTGCCAAAGTATTTAACTTTGAGGCAGGGCTACGCCTAGTCCAACATCGGGCTAAATTGATGGATAGTGCTTCTGATGGCATGATGGTTGCTCTGATTGGCTTCAAACGCCCAGAACTTGAAGAAAAAATCCAGCAGATACAGGATGTTGTTATTGCTAATGATAACAGTCCTGCTCAAGTGGTAATTTCAGGTAAACCAACAGCAGTTCAGGATTTGCTGAGTCAGATTAAAGTGAAACGGGCTGTTCCTCTAAAAGTGTCCGGTGCCTTTCATTCTCCCTTAATGGCTGAAGCAGCGGCTCAGTTCCAGGAACTCTTGCTGTCTGTCCCCTTTGCTGACGCCCAGGTACCAGTATTATCGAATGTGGACCCTGTACCCACGGTCGAGGCAGCTACCTTAAAACATCAACTCCAGTCTCAAATTACTGGTTCAGTACGATGGCGAGAAATTTCTCTGAGGCTACCAGTGGAAGGGATTGAGAAAGTGGTGGAAGTCGGACCAGGTAAGGTGCTGACTGGCTTAATTAAACGGATGTGTCCCGAGTTAATTTTAGAAAACGTTAATAGCATTGCTGATCTGCAGCAATGCTTAGCAGTAGGCTAACTCGAAGCCCTAAGCTCAATCTGATTCAGGTTTTGGATGGCGGCGCGCTGCTCTTTGACGCGCCGCTTTGATGGAATCCCCCCAATAGTTATCAGAGTTTAGATATGGCAAGTGTCGGGAGATGGGGAGATGGGGAGATGGGGAGATGGGGAGATGGGGAGATGGGGAGATGGGGAGATGGGGAGATGGGGAGATGGGGAGATGGGGAAATGGGGAGATGGGGAGATGGGAGCGATTTTTATTAAGGGTAATTATCCTGACATGATATGAGGAGCGCGATCGCATATCGGTTCATGGCAAAGGCATCTAAATTCTAGAAGCCTTACTCAGCAGAAAAGATTTAAAAATTCGTAAGCATTCAGCGGTCAGCCGTCAGCCGTCAGCCGTCAGCCGTCAGTGGTCAGCCGTCAGTGGTCAGCCGTCAGTGGTCATATCAAATCCGGATAATTGCCCACACTTACGATATCCAGACAACATCTTTCTCCCCCTGCTCCCCTGCACCCGAAGCTCCCCTGCTCCCCTCACCAGGAAGTATGGTTATTCAACCGGATTTGATATCAGTGCTCAGCTTATTGTATTCAAAAGCTATTCCTAAAGTAGCGTGCCCATAGCCCATAAGCTAATGGCTGATACGCGACACGCTGATACGCGACACGCTGATAGCTGAATACTTATCAAAATTCCTAAGCAAAAATACTTATTCAATGACTCTCATATCCAGTAGGCATTTCCAAATAAGATGCGAATACCACTGCATATCGGTCAAATCCAGAACCATTAGGTTTTTTTGACTTTCTCAAACTTACCTAACATTTTTGATGCAGTCGCTTTTGAAATCATAAAAATATGAGAAAATGCAAAATCACAGAGTAAATAAGTCAGTCAGTTGACATGGGATGGCTGGAAAAGGTCTCTGGATTGGTGGTCTTTAGACAAAAGATCAACCACTGTTTCCTTATGCCTACCAAACTGACTTCTGCTGACTTCCCCCTGACCAGTATAACATCTTGACCCAAGGGGTTTCGGTTAGTGGAAAAAGTTGGCTAAATCAGCATTTTTATAGCTGATATATTTGCTGTAGTTATTGTCTTAACCATATTCCTAAAACAAATCACTGTGATTACCAAAGGAGCTGCCCATGCTTGAAATAATGAGTATTCAAAAAGCTGATGAAACCAGTCAATTAAAAAATCCAAAAAAGGTAATAATTACTGGCAGTTTGTAAATAATTATCCAAATCAACGAGTTACCTACAGTAAAAACTGTTAAAAACGGCTGGCAGGAATTTAATGTTGATTGCGATGGCACGATTTTTACGATTAAGGTCAAACCTAAAGTTTGGAAAAAAATCACGACGGCTAATGAGATGTATTCCATGTGGGTCGCTGTTATTACTGGCAAACTGGGAGCGAAAATTAACAAAGGGTTTCGGGTAGAGCAACCAGGCATTCAAGTATTTGAGAAAAAACCCAAGGCACCGAAACCAGAGAAAGCACAGCTACAAGCCCAATCACAGGAACAGCTACAACCACAAGCACAAGCCCAATCACAGGAGCAGCTACAGGAGGAGCTACAAGCTCAATCACAGGAGCTAGCCCAATCACAGGAGCAGCTAGCTCAATCACACGAACAGCTAGCCCAATCACAGGAGCAGCTAGCTCAATCACACGAACAGCTAGACCAATCACAGGAGCAGCTACAAGGTCAATCACACGAACAGCTACAGGAGCAGCTAGCCCAATCACAGGAACAGCTACAAGCACAAGCCTAAGCAAAGACCAAGAATTGGGCGTTAAACTGATTTAATCTGAACAGTTATTATCAAATTTCGTTAATCGTTAATTGAGAATTAATAATTTTAAATTAACGATTAACAATTAACAATTAACAATTAACAATTTTTCGGGATTCCTGCTCCAGCGGGTCGGTTCCTCAGCCCCCAAGCCACAAAAGGTAATGTTATGCTAGCTTCAACGGCTAATTGTTCATAGCGTTCATTGGTTTACAGGCTTTAGCCATAAGCCATTTCCTATAGGCTATCTCCAGATGAGCGATCGCATAACTCATATCCTTCTGATTGATGATGACCCAGTATTCCGATTGGGTATAAGGACTGCCTTGCAAGCCTTCGAGGATCTACTAGTTGTAGCTGAGGCTGATACTGGTACAGAAGCCCTATCAAGATTAGCGGCACTAGAGGCGACCAACTCCGTGGATTTGGCAATTTTGGAACTAGCTTTGGATCCCCCTAATTCAAGTGAAGGGATAGCCTTATCAGGATTGCCACTGTGTCAGCGATTACAGCAGGAGTACCCTAACTTGCCAATCTTACTACTGACCAGGGAATCTCAACCCACTGTACTAGCAGCAGCTCAAGCATTGGGTGTAAATGGGTACTGCCCCAAAGGAGTAGCGATCTCTACCATTGTTGAAGCCATTGGTCAAATTATTGAGGGTCAATCCTATTGGCAGACACTGTCTAACTTACCTACTGTATCTTATAAAGCTGCAGGTTTTGCTCCCTGGTATCAACAGTGGCGTAAATCAGGATTCCAACAATTTGAAGCGGCTTTAGCCCAGGTCAATAGTCAGCTGCAAAATCCTCGTCTTTCCAATTGGGATTGGCTGTTTTGGACTGGACGCCGTCGAGAACTGTTGGTAGCCCGTTGGCTGGCGGATCAGCTATTACCTGCTAGCATCATTCTGGTGGAACCGTCACGGGACAATTCCTTAGTCCCAATGCCTAAACCGGAAAGGTCACTGACTGTTGCGCCAATGGCTCAATCCCAGCTTAGCCCTAAGCCACCACTAGTTGAGCAGATATTTGACCGGACAATGAACCGGACAATGGTAAAACTTCAATCTGGTTTATCCAACCTCTCTGGTGTTCCCCTAGAAATTGACATTCTCCAAGTAGAGAAAAGAGCAGAGTTACTTGGTTTAGTCTTCCAAACCTTTGAAGAGCTGGTTGAAGATTTGCGCTTGTCTCAAGTAACACTGGAACAGTTACCTCAGAAGCAACAGCTGATTCTGAAAGATCTGTGGGAAGCATCAGTTACAGATTTCTTCGGAAAGTATTATACCTTGTACACGGACAATACTCAACTAGAAGTTGTCACTATTTTGCTTGGTAACTATCCCATCGTCAAAAAAGAAATTCTTGATAAAATTCCTCTAGTAATTGATTTATTAGGTCATCGACTATTTGAGAGCTCATTAATCATTGATAATGTCTCTTATCCAGCCCACACCCCTGAAGCAATTCAACGGTCAGAATTTATCCTGGACAATTTAATTATCCAAATTGCTAATGGGGTGATTCAACCGTTATTAAATCAATTGGCTGATGTAGAAATTATTAAGGTAAATTTTTATCATAAAAATCTAATGTCATCTCGGGAAATTGCTCGATTTCGCAATAATCTCTCCTGGCGATATCGCCAAGATAAACTATTTGGTGAGCCACAAGCAATTTTCGAGAGTCGATATGATTTATTTATCCTAACTGACACTGGCATTAAACAAACCAGTATCTATGCTCCCCGGCGTCGAGAATTAGAACAGCTGGGAGGTTTCCAGCTAGCTGTGACTTTAGCCTATGAGCTACGGGATGCTCTTTCTCCCCGTGTGCAAGCGGCTGTCACTTGGATTGGTAATGGTGTGGTGTATCTGTTGACCCAAGTCTTTGGTAGAAGTATTGGTCTAGTGGTTCGTGGTGTAATTCAGGGCATTGGTAGTAGCGTCCAAGAGGCCAGGTTTGGGAAAAATTCTGGACGTGGGAAGTAGGGAAGAGGGGAAAGTAAAAAAATACCATTACATCCGGCATAGGGACTGATTCAACCCTCCCCACCTAAACAATTTTAGAAAACAATTTTAGAAGCCCCTGCCTCTAGGCATAGGTTTCATGACTCATTCACAGTCACACCCTTTTTGCCATTACTCTCAGTATGTTCTACTACCTCCGAGCCTAGAGGATTAGCTTTATGCTGAGATGGTGGCAAAGCGGGTTCTAATATTTCCCAAGCTTCTTTGGCAATGGGCAAATACTGATCGTGAGCGGCTTTAGCTTCAGCAAATTTTGTTAAGGTTTTGGCAAAATTTCTATCCGTTGCCAGTTTCATATGTTCCGGTGTCAGGGGGTCTGGGGAAAATAAGGCTTCGATCACTGGCCGTAATTCCACCGCTTGTTGGTAAGCTTGTTCCAAGTTGACCCTTAAACTTGCTAAAGATGCGATCGCTTTTACTGACTGAATAATCTCTGCTTCTTCACCATCTGTATCACTGGTACCTAGTGGCTCAACTAAAATCAAATCGTCAGCACTCAAGCCATCGGCAAAGCTATCCTCATTGACGGTAGTGTCTTCTGAGTCTTCCATCCGCCGTTGAATCTCTTCGAGGGCTTTGGCTCTGTTTTTGGCATTGTCGGTTCTGCCGGGGACTTCAACGAAAAAGCCGAGTTCCTTTAAATCCTTGGTTGTATATTGCACCGTAGCTTTTGACATAATGTTTACCCCAGTTTCGATGTCCGATTAGATTCATCCTACTTAAATTAATAGTACGCCTGATCGAGTTCACTATGGAACATGGTTCCAAAACCGAAATGGCGTAAGCATATGCGCTACGCGCACGCTACTTGAGGTGCTATCAGCTCTCAGCTATCAGCTCTCAGCTATCAGCTCTCAGCCATTGGCCAACGGCTGACGGCTAACCACTGACCACTGACCACTGACCACTGACCGCTGACCACTGACCGCTGACCACTGACCGCTGACCGCTGACCACTGACCGCTGACCGCTGACCGCTGACCACTGATGGTCTAGCTAAGACTTTTTGCTTACTGAGGAATTATTAATTTTTGTAAAAATGAGTGTTCAAGACCTAGAAAACTGATATATACGTCGCTACACTAATCAAAGTGTGTAAGGCTTGTGGAACCTAGATGATTCCTATCCAACTAACTCTAAAAAACTTCCTCAGCTACCGCGACGCAACTCTAGACTTTCGCGGTCTTCACACTGCCTGTATTTGTGGTCAGAATGGAGCCGGGAAATCGTCCTTGCTAGAAGCCATTACCTGGGCAATTTGGGGACAAAGCCGTGTTGCTTCGGAAAACGATGTTATCAATACTGGGGCGAAGGAAGTCCGAGTAGACTTTATTTTTCAAAATAATCAACAAACCCATCGAATTATTCGGACTCGCCACCGAAAACAGGGGAGTTCCCTAGAGTTTCAAGTGGAAACACCAAATGGTTTTAAGTCTTTAAGCCAGAAAGGAGTACGAGCAACTCAATTATTAATAATAGCGAATCTGAAGCTAGATTACGATACCTTTATCAACTCCTCTTACCTGCGTCAAGGTCGAGCCGATGAGTTTATGGTCAGGCGTCCCAGTGAACGGAAACAAATTCTGGCAGATTTGCTCAAACTAGACCAGTACGAAAAATTGGCAGACCAGGCAAAGGATTTGTCAAAGCAGTTGAAAGGTCAAGTAGAACAGCTAGAACAAAGTTTGCAGGGTATTAAGGAACAACTGGGAGAACGGGATGCGATCGCAAAAGAAACAGCTACCCTGGAAACTGCCTTACACCAGCTGCAACAAGACCAAGACCAAGACGCGCAACAACTCAAACAACTACAAGCTGTTGGACATCAGCGGAATAGCTGGGAACAACAGCTAAACTTTGTGAGGACACAATATCGTAATCTTACTCAAGATTGCGATCGCATACAACAAGACATTGCTACTGCTGTTGCTCAACAACAACAACTTTCTGAACTACTCTCTCAAGACCAACAAATTACTGCTGGTTATGCCGAATACCTCCAGCTACAAGAACTTGAAGAAAGTCTTGCCGCAAAATTACAGACTTATCAGAAAGCGCAACAGCAACGACAACAACTTCAACAGCAGCTCAATCAAGAAATTAATCAACATAATCTCCAAATCCGTGATATCCAAGCTCAACTCGAAGCCTTGGGTACTCAAGAGCAAGATATTAAAGATACTCTCTCCCGTTCAGGGCAAGTGGCTACAGCCCTGGCACAACTTAACCAAGCTCGTGAACGCCTCAAGCAGCTAGATAATCTGCAACTAGAAGTCTCTCCCTTGTTGCAACGCCGTGGGTCTATCCAAAGCGAACTTGACCGGGTTCAAGCCAGACTCAGTGCCAAATTAGAAGAACTAGTCTCTTCTGAAAAACAGTTATCCCAGCAAGTAGCAACAACACCTCAGCTGAGACAGGCCGCACTTCAGTTAGAGGCTGAACTTGGGGAATTAGAGAAAAAGCGGGTCTACCTGTCTCGGTTACAGGACAAAGGACTAGAACGTCGAGGCTTTCGAGAACGCCTCCACGAAAACCAACGTCGCTATGAAAAATTACTGGGGGAACTGACCCAAAAAATCGAATTGCTGCAAGTTCAGAACGCAGTTTGTCCCTTATGCGAGCAGCCTCTAGATGCAGCCCATTCTGACCGGGTGATTCAGAAAACTACTGCTGAGCACAAGGATGTTCAAGATCAATTCTGGGTAGTACGAGAGCAGCTAACAGTTTGTGAACGAGAACTTCAGGTGTTGCGCCATGAATACTCCCAAATTTCCAAACAACTCTCTCCTTATGAAGAGTTGCTAGAACAACGGGGACAACTAGCAGCACAACTAGAAGCCACTGACGAAGTTTACGACCGACTCTATGAAGTATCTGAGGAAAAGAAAGAACTGCAACAATCCCTTAGTATTCCTAGTTATGGGGTAGAGTTACAGGAAGAACTAAGGCAACTCGACCTCCGAATCCAACAGCTCAACTACGACGAACAAACCCATGCTCTAGCACGGGGGGAAGTTGACCGCTGGCGCTGGGCTGAAATCCACTCGGCTAAGCTAGAAGAAGCACGGCGGCGTCAGGAAAAAATTGATGCCCAGAAACCACAGCTGCAAGAGAAGCTGGATACTCTTCAAGCCTCGGTGGATCAGTTACAAACGAATTCCCCGTTGAAGCAGCAATTGGATCAGCTAGATCGATACATTGCTGAGATTGGCTATAACTTGGATGCTCATAATCAAGTAAGAGCCTCGTTGCGTCAAGCCCAATCTTGGCAACTGCCTTATCAGGAATTACAAACTGCCCAAGAGCAACAGCCCCAAGTCGGTCAACGCTTGGCAAACCTAAATCAAACCCTCCAGAGCAGACGCTCTAATCTCAAGGAGGTTAATACACAAATTGAGGACATTGTCAAGCAAATGGAACAAAGTCCTGATGTCACTAGGGACATCCAAGCCTTAGAACAGGGCATGAAGCAGCGCCGACAGCAAATGGATAAACAACTATCCCAGCAGGGGCGTCTCCAACAACGGTTGCAGCAACTGGAATCCCTACAAACTCAGTATCAACAGCAACTCGAAAAGCTCCAACAACTCCAGCGGCAATATCGGGTGCATCAGGAATTAGCGATCGCATTTGGCAAAAATGGCATCCAGGCACTAATGATAGAGAATATTTTGCCTCAACTAGAAGCCCAAAGCAATCAAATTTTGGCTAGACTGACCGGGAATCAGTTACACATCCAAATTGTTACCCAAAAGGCAGGGAGTCGGTCTTCTAAGAAAAAAACCAAACTGATTGATACCTTAGATATATTAATTGCTGATGCCACTGGTACTAGACCTTATGAAACCTATTCCGGTGGTGAAGCATTTCGGATTAATTTTGCCATTCGTCTGGCATTAGCACAACTGTTGGCCCAACGCTCAGGCACATCCTTACAAATGTTGATTGTGGATGAGGGGTTTGGCACCCAAGATGCCGAGGGGTGTGAGCGATTGATTGCAGCAATTAATGCGATCGCATCCGATTTTGCTTGTATTTTAACCGTGACTCATATGCCTCAGTTTAAAGAAGCCTTTCAGACCAGGATTGAAGTATCTAAGACATCCCTTGGCTCTCAGTTAAGTTTATCGATGTAATCAATGCTAATATTTGTAGCAAAGGGAATAGGGAGTAGGGAACAGGGAGTAGGGAGTAGGGAGTAGGGAGTAGGGAGTAGGGAGTAGGGAGTAGGGAGTAGGGAAGTTCTGAACAAAAATTATGTAAGAAATTATGTAAGCATTCAGCCCTATAAAATCAAATCCATTGCTGTTTTTATGATTTCCTCCCGCTCCACCATTTTAGCAATTTCTTCAGCTTCATAACTTCCTTCAAATGCTTCTAATGAAGCGCGGTCTAGTGCGGATTGATAGGCATCTTCTAAAGTTTCTAATAATTCCTCTTCGGTTAAATAAGTTCCTTTAGCCTTGTGGCGCTTATTAGTACGTTGAATTTGTTTAACAGAATTACGGATTGATACTTCCCAAGATTTAGTCGTCCGTTTTTCAGCAGCTTTTTTAATTAGATGTAACAGCAGAATAATTCCATAGCTAAATAGTTTATTCAGTTTATCCGATTTGCTCATCTCCTCCAATTCTTCAATCAGTTCCAGGGCTTCAGGGATTTTGCCTTCGTAGAGCAATTCCTTGAGAGTCATTAATTCTTCCATTCGCTATTATTCCTCCGCTTTTCAATTTCCCCGTCGCGACTAATACCGAACCAAAGATATAGCAGTCGAAGTAAAGCTTAAGACATATTTCTACTCCCGACTCCCTACTCCCTACTCCCGACTCCCTACTCCCTACTCCCTACTCCCTGCTCCCTACTCCCTGCTCCCTACTCCCTACTCCCCTTAACCCATTACCCATTCCCAAAATAACCGTAAAATTGCCCAATGTCTCCAAATAGGCTATTCAACTAATTCGGCAATTGTACGGTTATCTTATTCCTGAAATAGCTTCTACTATAGTAATATCTAAACCGAAATCTCGGCAGTATAGAGGCTGTTATAAACGAGCTAGTTTCGGATCTTCTGTTGACTAACGTTATCAAGACGGTAGGACAATAACTAGTCCAAAGGGAATCAACTATCAGGGCATCTACACATAGGGTTGCAAATAGGTTGTTGTAAACTAAGAAGCTGATTTAACTTTTGGCTGTAAACTGTTGACGACTACTGACAACAGTTTACCAGAGGCTAAGAGTAAAAATGATGCTAATTGGATTATAGCACCTCTAATCAGGGTTGCATCTACTTTTTTTCTGGTTTATTATTACTTAGTTTAGAGTTTATTCTGGAGAACCTTTATAAATTCTTGCTTGCTGCTGAGGTGTTATCCATGCTCCTCTTGAAAACTGGGTTTGAGGTGGTACAAATTGCTTTTGCAGTGGACTATATTCCAGAACCTCTCCCGTTTCTATCTTATAGACCCAGCCATGAAGCCGAATGTCCTCACTTCTGAGTCGAGATTGAATAACTGGGTAAGTACGTAAATTTTGTAGCTGGTTAAGGACGTTTTCCTCCACCGCCCCATTCAGGAGTTCGTCACCTTCATAGTCTTGATAGTGTTCTTTGATAATCCGGCGAGTAGCTTCGGCATGCTTGAGCCATTGGTAAACGGCTGGCATGTCCTCTTCTAGCTTGTCGATTTTCAGTAA
This sequence comes from Moorena sp. SIO4A1, assembly GCF_010672065.1. NCBI lineage: Bacteria > Bacillati > Cyanobacteriota > Cyanophyceae > Coleofasciculales > Coleofasciculaceae > Moorena > Moorena sp. SIO4A1. The sequence goes on from NZ_JAAHHX010000095.1 coordinate 13,384, forward strand.
ACCTTTCATCGCTCCACAGCGATAGTGACCGCATACGACAATTTCATTAATGCCTAAGGCATAAATAGCATACTCTACTGCTGCTGGTTCACCGCCATTACTTGCTCCATAAGGCGGTATGATATTCCCGGCATTGCGGATGATGAACATTTCACCAGGCTCAGTTTGAGTAATCAGACTCGGGTCAATTCGAGAATCTGAACAGGTGATGAATAGTATCCTGGGATGCTGCCCGTGAGACAGTAACTCAAATAGGTCTCGGTGGGTCTGGAAGTAATTGGTCTGGAATTGATGCAGACCTTGAATCAACTGCTTCATTTAAGGCTTACAGCTAGATGTTCTATAATTGGGATCTTCAATAATTTTATAGGCAATAGCCGTCTTAATTGACTTTCAGGTTTGTATTTCGGTCAGCTATCAGTTATCAGCTATCAGCTATCAGCTATAGCAGAAGTCAGAAGTCAGAAGTCAGAAGTCAGAAGTCAGAAGTCAGAAGTCAGAAGTCAGAAGTCAAACTCTTGCGCTTACTTAGGTTTGAGACTTTTGTCATGTCCGCGCCTGCCCTGGCGACTGCTATATCAGCTATCAGCTATAGCGCTACGCTTAGCGTCAGAAGTTAGAAGTCAGAAGTCAAAAGTCAGCTATGAGTAAGTTTCGGAGTTTAGGAATGTCCTAACAGTAGCGCGTAGTGCTATATCAGCTAATAGCTGATAGCTTACCAGGTAAGTATTGGTTTAATCTCTGTTACGTCTGCTGACGGCACCTCAAGTAGCGTGAGCTTTTAGCTGACGGCTGACGGCTGACGGCACCTCAAGTAGCGTGGCCAAAGGCCAAGGCTGACGGCTGACGGCTAACGGCTGACGGCTGACGGCTGACTGCTGACCGCTGACTGCTGACCGCTGAATGCTGATATTATTGATTGAATTGGAACGGAGAGGGAGGGATTCGAACCCTCGTTAAAGTTGCCCCTAAACAGCATTTCCAGTGCTGCGCCTTCAACCACTCGGCCACCTCTCCAGGTAAAGTATTCAGTTGGAGCTTTGAATCTTTTTCAATTCATCGCCCGATTTCTTATTATACAGAAAATTATATACGAAGTCAATGACTCAATCGTACACCATTCAGATTCATAATCGCCAAACTGGTGCTAAGCACAAGGTAAACGTGCCAACTGACCGCTATATCTTGCATTCCGCAGAAAAGCAGGGTGTAGAGCTACCCTTTGCCTGCCGCAATGGAGCTTGTACCACTTGCGCAGTGCGAGTATTGGCAGGAAAAGTCTACCAACCGGAAGCCATGGGACTATCTCCACAATTGCGGGACCAAGGCTATGCTCTATTATGTGTGAGTTATCCCCGGTCAGACCTAGAGGTAGAGACTCAGGATGAAGATGAAGTGTATGAACTTCAGTTTGGTCGATATTTTGCTAAAGGGAAGGTTCGGTTTGGGCTGCCACTGGATGAGGATTAGGACAATAGCCGAGCAGAGCTGCAGTAGAGCGGGGAGCCTGCTTAGTTGCTTTCTGCTCTTGCTTGGGGGATGCCAATTAACAAATGTCCCCAACCAGATTGAAGCTCAAGTGCAACGGGTGATCAGTGGACACACGGTGGATGTGTTGATCTCCAATCAAGATCCACCATTAATGGCACGAATCCGGATGATTGGTATAGAGGCACCAAGCTGGAAACAAAAGCCTTGGGGAGATCAGGCGAAAACCTGTTTACAGAAGATGCTCAGTGAAACTAGTGAAACTGGTGATCAAAAATCGGTTATGTTAGAGCTTGATGTTGAGGAAAAAGACCGCTATAGCCGCTGGTTAGCCTATGTATGGCTAGATGGTGTGTTGGTCAATGAGCAGTTGGTAGCTAAGGGCTGTGCCTTAGCTTCACCCCTAGTCCCCAATAACAAATATGATGCTAAAATAGCCCGTGCTCAAGAATACGCCAGAATTATGGGCTATGGGATTTGGAACCCAGATCAGCCTTTGCGCTTGACACCAGCAGAATTTCGCCGTCAAAATCCTTAGTGGTTATTAGTTATTAGTCATCAGCTATCAGTTATCAGCTTAAGCGCTACGCGCACGCTACTTGAGGTGCTATCAGCTGTGCTTATGGGTACAGTCACAGTGTCGTTCGCACAGCGTGGCCATTCGCGTAGCGTGGCCAAAGGCCAAGGCCAAAGCCTGTGCCACGCTGAGGTACTTTTGAATAAAATAAGCTGACCGCTGACCGCTGACCGCTGACCGCTGACCGCTGACCGCTAACCGCTGACTGCTTACCGACTCAATTGATAAACTACAGGTTATCTGCTCAATGACAGAACATACCTCCGAACAACTACAAACTTTCCTTGATATTGCCGCTAAAGCTGCCACTGCTGCTGGTGATGTTTTGAAAACTTACTGGGGCAATCTCAAAACTATAGAAGAGAAAGGACGTCCTGGAGATTTAGTCACTGCAGCTGATAAAGAAGCTGAAGCAGTAGTCTTAGATATACTCAAAAACGATGTGCCAGACCATTCGATTCTGGCAGAAGAATCGGGTCAACTGGGAGACAATCAAAGTAAATACCTATGGGCGATTGACCCCCTCGATGGTACTACTAATTATGCCCATCAATACCCCATTGCTGCTACCTCTGTGGGGTTGTTGATTGACGGCAAGCCTCAGGTGGGAGCAGTATATAATCCCTTTCGGGATGAGTTATTGTGTGCAGCTGTGGGCTTAGGGGCAACCTGCAATGGTCAGCCAATCCAGGTTTCCCAAGTCTCTGACCTGAGTAAGAGCTTGTTAGTCACTGGATTTGCCTATGACCGGCGGCAGACTTCCGATAACAACTATGCCGAGTTCTGTTACCTGACTCATCTGACTCAAGGAGTTCGCCGTAGTGGTTCTGCATCCATCGATTTGTGTGATGTTGCTACTGGACGATTGGATGGCTATTGGGAACGAGGGCTTTCTCCTTGGGATGTAGCGGCTGGCATCGTTATCCTAGAAGAAGCTGGTGGTAAAGTTACCGCTTATGATCGCAGTCCTATTGATATTAATTCTGGGCGGATTCTGGCAACTAATGCCAAGATTCACGACAGTCTTAGTGCTGCCTTGTTAGAGACACCACCTTTATCTTCTTGGAAATAAAATAGTAAGCATTCAGTTATCAGTTATCAGCTATCAGCTATCAGTTTTCAGCCATTCGCGTAGCGTGGCCCAAAGGCCAAGGCCAACGGCTGACGGCTGACGGCTGACCACTGACGGCTGACGGCTGACAGCTGACTAATTATTTATAATAATAGATGTAAAGTCGATTAATTGGCGTCCCTAAGTGACGCATTTTTTATACCTAATGTCTATAATTTATACAGAAAATGTTGATCAATTTTTCCATGCTGTTTCTCAACAAGAAGATTTAAAACAGCAGCTAATAGCTACTATAAATCCAGAAGAGGTAGTTAAGGTAGCACAGGATTACGATTTTAAGTTTACCGTAGCTGACTGGCAACAGTTTATCCAGGGGCATCACTCCAGTCAGCCTACCAGTGATACTTTTAAAAATGAAATAATAGGATTAGATGTTACAGAGGAACAGTTAGATGCTTGGTGGAAATTTGCTTGGGAAACAGGAGATATCAATCTGATCGGGTGGGTTTATGATAAGAGAGATGCCATCAATTGGGTGCAATTGCTAGATGAGTTTAAAGTGATTAAAAAAGACGATTAATTTTAAGCTATCAGTGGTCAGCGGTCAGCGGTCAGCGGTCAGTGGTCAGCCATCAGTGGTCAGCCATCAGTGGTCAGCCATCAGTGGTCAGCCATCAGTGGTCAGCCATCAGTGGTCAGCCATCAGTGGTCAGCCGTCAGCCCTCATTAATCAGTTTTCAGCTTATTTTATTCAAAAGCTGATAGCTGTTCGCGTAGCGCATAAACTGATAGCTGATAGCTGATAGCTGATAGCTGATAGCTGATAGCTGATAGCTCAAGATTCAATCACCCCATTAATCAGTAAAGCTGCCTTAGTTTTGTCTAAAATAACTTTTTCATAGGTTTTGATTGAGTCCTTATTAATGGGTGTAGCCATGAACCGATAGTGACTGGAGGTTGTTAGTTCATCAATCTTCAGGTTAGTCGCCATCGGGTCTTCTATTTGATACTCTTTCTCGAAGTAAAGTAAGCTAATTGTGGTCAGGTGTATTCGATCAGCAATAGCAGCAGCAAGCAAGCGATAAAAACGAGCTGCAAAACGAGGGTCTTGCTCTAGTTTATGGGTTAATTTAGCTCGATCAATTGACCACACAATGGAGTCTTCTAAAGCTTTAACTGTAGCGGAAGGGGGATGATCTTTCACAAAAGACATTTCTCCCACTACTTCACCGTTGGATAATCGAGCAATTTCCCGACTTTTCCAAGCTTCAACGGAAACGGTTAAGATGCCATCTAGGACAATGTAGAGGGCATTGATCGATTGTCCTTCATGAATCAAGACATGACCAGCTGGAATTTCTTTACTCTCCCCTGTGGCAATCATCCAATCTCGGTCACGGTCATTCAATTCATTCCAAGCCAGAAGCACTTCCGTGATACTAGGTTCCCATATCCCTCCTCGCTTGATCAGGTTATCTTTGGTCTGTTCAACCAGACCGGGATTTTTGCCAAACCGAGTTCCTGTGACTTGGGCATTACTGAGATTAGCATGGCTTAAGTTTGCTGAAATCAAGCTAGCCCCACTCAAGTCAGCCCCACTCAAGTCAGCCCCACTCAAGTCAGCCCCACTGAGTTTGGCATCCCTTAAGTCAGTATCACTTAAGTCAGCATGGCTGAGATTAAGACTACTGAGATTAACACCCCTAAGGTTGGCGTTGCTGAATCTTCGAATGAAT
>NZ_JAAHHX010000950.1:0-1143 GCF_010672065.1 Moorena sp. SIO4A1
TCCTCAACACTTTCACGAGGAAGCTAAACTTGGTTCGAGTTTATTGATGACAGGATTACTGTTAGTCATTTGGTTAAATTTACCTTCTATGTCTAATCGCTATAAACGAGAGGGTCAACAATTACAAGACCAGCAAAATTTAGCGTTGGCTGAAGAGAACTATTTAAAAGCAATTAAATTAGACTCAGATAATTTAGATGCTCATTATCAATTAGCAACTCTCTATGAAGAAGTACAAGATTTTGCTAATGCTAAAAAACAATATATAATTGCGGCAAAAGGTGGTTATTTGGATGCCTATAATAATCTAGCTTATTGGTACATTCGGGAAAATAAGAATGGCGAAGCGGTAGAATTGCTGAATCAAGCCTTAAAGTTTTTAAATAAAAAAGAAAGTAATTATGAGGAGTTAACAGAGGTCGATAAAATCAATTTACAGACTCAAAAATATAGCTTATATAAAAATTTAGGATGGGCAAGATTTAAACAAAAACGAGATGAAGATGCTATAGCCTATCTTTCCCCTGCCATAGCCATTGCTAAAAATCATAAATACCAGAAATATATCCGAAATCCTGGGGCGGCTTTTTGTATCTATGCTCAAGTCTTGCAAAACCAAGATAAACAATCCTCTCAAGCCAAGGAAAATTGGCAACAATGCCGTAAATTAATCGAGTCTCGTCGAGCAGCAGGTGAAATCATTAGTCCTGAAGAGGATCAATGGTTATATGAAGCTAAACAAAAGCTACAGTAAAATAAAATGGGGAATTCTGTATTTAGTTGTAAAACGACAATCCAAGCTCTATTGAGCTTAATACTGATGGGATGTACAACTCCTGTCGGGAGTAATTCTAACAGTATCCATATGCTAATGAATTTTAAGGGGAATGTCCAAGTAAAAAAGACACAATGGAGGAAATTACACCAAGATGATTATGGTAGTCCCCTCAATAGTAACGACCAAATAAAACTAGAACGTAATGCTTCGGTCACTATTTATTGCAGTAACGGTGATCCATTGACAGAGACCCAACCTGGAACACATCTTCTTTCTGAGATATGTCGTGCCGGAGAAGCTGTGATTAGATTATGCCCAGATTGTAATAATGATACACGCCGTCCTATTGTTACAAAAGAACAGAG
>NZ_JAAHHX010000951.1:0-1140 GCF_010672065.1 Moorena sp. SIO4A1
GTATGTCGCCGCACACAGAACTTTTTAGTGATACCGTTGCTGGCTTGAATTTTTTAGTGTCTACCATCCAGCGGCGGTAACGCTTAATGTCGTCTTTAGTAACTGCGGCTGGATGAAGATTTATGCGATCGCACCAGTTCACAAACTGCTGAACCTGGCGGCGGTAGGTATTAACAGTATCAGCTGCAGCATCTCCTGCTGCCACATCGATATCCAGGAAATCAGCAAAAGCTTCTAGTAGGTTTGCTGTAGTAATGGTCAGGTGGTCAGGTTGAGGGGTGATGTGGTTTGGGGTATGAGTATCCACCTCAAATACGGCAAGGGGGCAGACGACTGAACCTGAAAGGTCAGCGTCCGGGGAATTGCCGCCAATAAATAAATTGAGCGATAGCGAATCGGAATTTTCAAGATACATATTCATAGCCATCAGCCTTGTGAATGGTTTTCAAGTATTTCGGATGCACATCAAAACTTTTACCTCCTGTGGTCAGCTTGAAACTCGGCTTAAATCTGATAGCAATACGACCTGTGTAGTTTCCCTGATACTTTCCCTGTCTTACATGGGCTTTCACCAAATCTCCGGTTTGAAATCCCATGAAGGACTTTTGGGAAGGTGCATGGCGAATCGGAAAGCCATAGCGGTCAGTTCCGCAACGCTGTCTTTTCCCATGACCCTTGGCTTTAATAATCAAGGGTTTGACACCGTTAAGAAGAAGTCTCATTGGTGTTGATGTCCCAACACAGGTAGCATCAGTCCAGTGAGTTTTCTCAATCCCTCTAATCTTTCGATTGAATTTGGTCAGACCCCCAGAACCCAACTCTACAGGTAAGCCCGTTGATTGAAGTCGCCTGTACAATTCCCATCTGGTAGTGTTTACTGCTGCTGCATCTTTTAGTGGTGTTTTTGCTTGAGCCTTAATTCTTTTGAGAACTTCAGGTTTCTTCTTCAGAAATTTCTCAACAGGTTTATTACCTTTGGATTGATTACAGGAGTGGCACGACAGAGTTAAATTGCTGACTCTATTGCTACCTCCTTTAGACTTGGCAACAATATGATCAATTTCAAACGGAACATTTTCAGCACCACAATAAGCACATTTTCTTCCCCACTTCTGGAGTAAATATTCTTTGACTTCAAAC
>NZ_JAAHHX010000952.1:0-1140 GCF_010672065.1 Moorena sp. SIO4A1
TATCTGGAAAATGAGTTTAAAGCAGGGAAAAATACCATCGCCAATTAAAGCGGTACACCTATCTTCTAATCCCATAATTAGGCCGAGAATGCCAGGAATTATGGGACATCTGGGCATAAATATAAACGGACCTTCTCTAATTCGCGTTCCTGACTGGATTGAAAATCCCCTAGGACGCTATTATCTTTATTTTGCCCACCACTTAGGCAAATATATTCGCCTTGCCTATGCCGATCACCTAGCAGGGCCGTGGAATATCTACGAACCAGGAACCTTACACTTAGATAGAACAGCTTGCCAAGATCACATTGCCTCACCAGATGTTCATGTGGATGAGGAGGCAAAAGAGATTTGGATGTACTTTCATGGTTGCTATCAAAAGCGGCATCGTGACAATCAAATAACGATGTTGGCTAAATCTAAAGATGGTCTCAACTTTACAAGTTCGCCAGAGATACTTGGACCAAACTATTTTAGAGTTTTCCGATACAACGGGTTTTACTATGCTATTGCCAACAATTGGTATAACACAGTTATTAACAATCGTCCCGTTGCTGGGATTTTGCTCCGATCAAAAGACGGTGAGACAGCTTTTGAGTTGGGACTAGATTTCATTCCTAACCTGCGGCACGCTGCTGTATGGGTGCAAGGGGACAAGCTGACGGTCTTTTACTCCAGGTATGGCGATGCACCAGAACGTATCTTAATGAGCTGTGTTGATTTAACACAAGATTGGCACAACTGGACTATTTCTGAGCCAGTCACAGTTATTGATCCAGAAATGGATTACGAGGGAGGTGCCTTATCCATATTTCCTTCGGAAGTCGGGGTAGCAGAAGGAGTGATGCGGCAACTCCGTGATCCAGCTATCTATACTGAAGAAGAAAAACTTTATTTGCTCTACTCTGTAGCAGGTGAACAAGGTATTGCGATCGCAGAACTAATCAAGAACGATTTATGAACTACAAAAGTATCGAAACGTCAGAAACCCAAGTTAAACTCGTCGTATTATGAACTGCCCCAAGATGCGTATCGACCGCTTTTGAGAAAGCTTTTTCTCAACGTCCAGATACGGCTACCTTACACGAACCATTTCAGGATATCTATTACTGTAGCCAATGGCGGCGCAGCGATCGCATG
>NZ_JAAHHX010000953.1:0-1139 GCF_010672065.1 Moorena sp. SIO4A1
CCCAAGCCGACCGACTAATTCTAGGCAAATCGTTTTCATTTGAGCTATTGGGGATTTATGGTGTTGCCTTTAATTTAGCGTACCTACCTTCTCAGGTAATCTCGGCAATTAGTTCCAAGGTGCTTTTGCCAACGTTTTCTCAACTGGCTGACTTGCCTCGGGAAACCTTTCGGATTAAGATTTGGTACAATCGCCAACTTATCCTAGTGGTTGCAGCATTGATGTTGACAGTCAGTACTGCTTTTGGAGATATTGCGATTTTTGTCTTATATGATGAGAGGTTTTATGAAGCGGCTTGGATGTTACCAATCTTGACCCTAGGCATCTGGCCTGCATTATTGATTGATACAGTTCAGCAAGCTCTGATGGCTCTTGGAAAGCCAAACTATAACGCTTACAGTCAACTAGTCAAGAGTCTTAATGTTTGTATTGGTATACCCCTAGGATTTTATGTGATGCAAAAGTTTGGCAATGGACCACTCGGAGCAGTAGTCGTGATTGCCTTCAATGACATTCTCCCTTATCTAGTAATAACTTATGGTCTTTGTCGTGAAGGGCTTTCCTTTATTAAGCAAGACCTCTGGGCTACTTCACTACTGTTGACATTACTGATGTGGGTGATTTGGGCTCGATATATGTTGGGGTTTGGATATCCCATCAGTGGACTTTTTTAAAACAGGGAACAGCAGAGCAGGGAACAGGGAGCAGGGAGCAGAAAATAAAAATTATCACAATTCCTACAAAAATAACTAGTATTAATTACTAATAAAAAAAATACCAACCATATAAATTGACTAAGAGACTAAAATTGGATAATAAAATGGATTCAAAATTAAACTATTGCCTAGATCCAGAAAAGTTAACTAACTTTGCGAAGGATAATTGTGAAGCCTACGCCCAGGCTGAGCCATTCCCACACATTATCATGGATAACTTCTTTCCAGAGGATATCCTAGATAATATTCTGAATGAGTTTCCTAAATCTGATGAAATTGATTGGCAAAAGTTTGAGGCTGCCCCAGAAAAAAAACTGGCCTCAAAATCGGAAATTCAAATGGGAGAATACACCCGATTTTTTTTGTATAAGCTCAATTCATCAACTTTCCTTAACTTTTTAGAAACCTTAACTGGCATTGATG
>NZ_JAAHHX010000954.1:0-1137 GCF_010672065.1 Moorena sp. SIO4A1
CGTTCAAACTGTAACTCGCGGTTATTATTACATAGCTGATAGAACTGTTCGTCAGTCAGCTCAATGGTGTCTAAATTTAATGCCAAAGGAGTCATAAGGGCGTTTGTATCTGGGTTGTAAAGACACGTATTGCAGAAATAGGCAATAGGCATGCTAGCAATAGGCAATAGAGGAAAGATATCCGGAGTTTTATTGGACAAGAAAAAAAAGACCTCCTAGGTTTACCTCTCCTACACGAAACGCTATAGTCGTTAAGTCTCTCCTATAGCACTATCATACAGCAATCGAGAATAAGGGATGCGTGCCCATTGAGCCGCTACGCGATCGCACTCGAGAATTGATGACCAACTCAACATCCCCAATCCCTCATCCCTGGCAGGCGGAGACTATTTAGTCCCAGTGCCAATTCAGACTGCCTTAAAAGCTGCCCTTTACCTGGGGATGTGCGAGGCAGGGATTACATCACTCCAATTGGCCCATACTCTACAATTAGAATAGGAAGTTCTTGAGGAAGAAAGCCAATGACATGGCAAGAATTGCAAAACCAAGCATTGCAATTACCAATAAGCGTACGCTGGCGTTTAGTCGAGTCCCTGTTGGCCTCAATTGAACAAGAAACCCTATCATCTAGGTCTTATAGCTCAAGTTCAACACCAATGACTGGTCTTGATCCTTGGACTCAAAGCCTACTTGGTGTGGTTGAGCTAACTCCAGAGGATTCCAAAGAGTCGTACATCGATTATCTTGAGGCAAAATACAAGTGAGACGGGTGTTGTTTGATAGCGACGTATTACTTGATGTTCTAGCTCAACGCCAACCATTTGTGGTTGCTTCAGCACAAGCATTAAATACAGTAACCCAGGAAGACGTTGAAGGATATGTTTCAGGCCATGCCATAACCAATATTTTCTATATTTTGCGTCGTCAGGTGGGCAGTGAGGTTGCACTGAGACTACTATCGACGTTATTACAACGTATTCAAATTGCCAGCATAACCGATCAGGTGATTCGAGCTGCTCTGCAAAGCTCCATGACTGATGAGCGAGGATGCGGTGACCAATGAAGCTGCACTTGCCTTAGGTCTCGACCTGATCGTTACACGCAATATATCTGATTTTGTGTCATCTTCAGTTCCGG
>NZ_JAAHHX010000955.1:0-1137 GCF_010672065.1 Moorena sp. SIO4A1
TAATTCCTAGGTCTACCGCAGTTACATTAGCCTCTGGTTTTCGTTTTTCTGGTTGACAAGCAAACGGAACAGACAGATGACAGTACCTTTCATTGAATATCAACGAAGGGGACATCATTTTGTTAGTTACTACCTGATGGCGTTCCCTTAGTCCGGTAATTTGAACCGTAGTCCAAACCCAGTCAGAGCCGTTAAAAACCTTGACTTCGACTTGGTCGAAGCCGTGTAGTTTATAGCATTGTCCTTTGTACAGAGCTGGGTAACAACCAGTATCAGCGTTTAGTTTTGGCGGTTTACTGTCTTTCCTTTTTCGATTACCTGATTGCCACTCCCTGTAACGGGTAACAAAACTACTAACTTGACCAGCAGCAAACGCGATCGCGGCACGACGGTAGTAACTAGGAAACTTGTAAAAAGTTTTGTTGAATTGTGGGTATTTGATATTAGGACGTTTGGCTGTTTGGTGCATCAGGTGTTCGACAGCCGGAGTTAACTGATCAGCCGTTAAACATCCCAATTCATGCCAGTGAGTATAGATAATACCAACCAAATATCTGCAAGCACGACGATAGACTGTAACCGTTTCGGTGAATAGTAAACGCTGTTCAGCCCTCGGGTTAAGCCTCCATTTGTCAGTGCGAATGATCTTGGTCGGTGTTTTCACGAACTCAACTGAATTGCTAACCTATCACTAGGTTAAGCTATAGTGATTAAATATGTCAACCACTCTACGAGCTTTTGCTCACACAGTTTCGCTAATCAAGGTTCATATAGTGTTTGTAACAAAATACCGTCATCCAGTGATCACTGGGGATATCGAAGAAGATATCAAAGACCTGGTTAAAAGCATCTGCGAGAAAAATGATTGCATTCTTGAAGACGCAAAGGCAGACTTAGGGGCAAATGACCATATTCATCTTTTGATTGACTTAGCCCCTAAGGTATCGATTTCTAAACTTTGCAACACCCTCAAAACGGTAACTAGTAGGGAGATTAGGAAAAGATACGCAAAAGAATTGGCTCCCTATTACTGGAAACCAGTTTTCTGGAAAAGAGGTTTTAGTGCTGTTTCGTGCGGAGGAGCTTCTCTTTCGGTACTGAAGCAATATATAGAAAACCAAGGTTATGACGATTAAT
>NZ_JAAHHX010000956.1:0-1136 GCF_010672065.1 Moorena sp. SIO4A1
GGTGTCGTAAATTGTCGGTGTGATCGAGTCTTTATAGGCTTTTCCTTCTTCCCAGATAGTGTAAATACTTTTACCTTGCTCCCGGGGCTGGGAATAGTAGTTGTCTGTGGATAGCTGTAAATTTTGGTTCATTTGTTTTACCATTAGCGTTTGGGATTCTTAGTATGTGGTAGGATTCCCTTATCCACGCTGACCATTGATGTATTCTGCTGTAATGGAATGTTGGGGATTCTGGAAGATTTGCTCGACTGGGCCAAATTCAATTAAGCGTCCACAGCCAGACTGAACCCAAAATAATCCTACATAGTCTGCAATCCGTCGAGCTTGAGCCAGGTTGTGGGTGACAATCACCACAGTGTATTTCCCCCGCAAACTAGCAATCAAGTCTTCCACAACCCCACTAGAAATGGGGTCTAGGGCACTACAAGGCTCATCCATCAAAATAATTTCTGGAGCCAAAGCGAGGGTACGGGCGATGCAAAGACGTTGTTTTTGGCCTCCAGAGAGGCGCAATGCTGAGGCTGTCAGCCTATCTTTGACTTCGTCCCAGAGCTTAACATTTCTAAGCACCCTCTCAACAATTCCATTAATTTTCCGACGGTCTGTAATACCATGCTCCTTCAACGGAAAAGCAATATTTTTCCAGATTGAGAATGGGAAAGGATTTGGTTTCTGCAAAACCGTCCCAATCCGACGGCGGAGAGCGATAGTATCAGTTTTAGGGTGAAGAATATTGGAATCACCCAACCAAACATTACCATAAACTAGGCAGTTGGGGATCAGATCGATTAAGCGATTGAGACAATACAAAAAGCTGGTCTTGCCACAACCAGATGGGCCAATTAAGGCAGTGATAGAACCCTGGGTAATTGACAGGGTAATATCCTCTAGTGCCTGTTTCGAACCATAGTATAAACTGAGCCGATCCGTGGATAAACAAGGATTGCCCCAGTTGTTGATAGAAGCAGAGATGACTGGTTTTGCCTGGGATGAAAACTGACTCATTTATTATGTTAGTTATGATACATTTTTACTCCTGAAGACTGCGATCATGCCATTGCTTCCCTAGGTAAATCGCTGTGGTATTGATCAACAGGATAACTATAACTAATATCACAGCCGAGGCATAGGCATTA
>NZ_JAAHHX010000957.1:0-1135 GCF_010672065.1 Moorena sp. SIO4A1
AGGTTGTGAGTCATTAGCCTTAGTCAATAGCGCAAATCCACTTAATTTTACAGGACCATTATTTCTCAGGTTCTATCTATTGCTAGTAAGTGCTGCGGTAGTCTTGGCCTACGGTTTACGTTGGTATTTACGACAACCAGCTTCCGCACCCTATGGCAAATCGGTCTCTCTCGATGCCTATGAGACAGGCTATTTAGTTGGTGGTCAACAGCGAGCTGTCGATACAGCCATCGTTAACCTTGTGCAGAGTGGACATTTAAAACCTGTGCCTGAATACCGAGGGCTAGAATTAGTCAATCCTTTGGTTTACAAAAATGATCCCCTTGAGTTTAAGATTGATAATGGTGCTAGAACTGGTAAGACCATCACTCCGATCAGAAGAGCCGCTAGATCCGCTACAAACCAAATACGCGATCGCTTAACCGATCTCAATCTCTTACTTACAGAAGACCAAGGCAAATTAGCCCAGCAATATCCCGCACTTCCTATCTTTGCTGTCTTGCTCCTAGGAATCACCAAGATTATAGTAGGCATTTCGCGAGATAAGCCAGTCGGTTTCCTAATCATACTGTGCGTCATGACAGCAATTATTGGTTGGCGCTTTCTGGTTGTACCAGTAAACCGTAGTCGTTACGGCGATAGTGTATTAGGAAACCTAAGAGCTACCCATGGGATGCTGCGAAACCCTAAAGACAAGTCTCAACTAGCCCTGGCATTTGCTCTATTTGGTACTACAGTTTTAAACCAATATGGTCTAGAAGACTTGCAAGACCTATTTAATCCTTTCACCAATTTTGGTAATAGCAGTAGCAGTAGCCGCCGTAGCAGTAATAGCAGTAGCAGTAGCAGTAGCAGTGGCTGTAGTAGCGGTGGCTGCAGTGGCGGTGATAGTGGCTCCAGTGGCAGTGATAGCGGCTGCGGTGGCGGTGGCAGTAGCTGCGGTGGTGGCTGTGGTGGCGGCTGTGGTGGTGGCTGCGGTGGCTGCGGTGGTTAAAGAGTTATATAGCACTACCCATGAAGCTCAGGACATTCCTAAACTCCGAAACTTAGTTATAGCTTACTTCTGACTTTTGACTTCTGACTTCTGACTTCTGACTTCTGACGCTAAGGGTAGCGCTATAGAAACACCTGTCAT
>NZ_JAAHHX010000958.1:0-1134 GCF_010672065.1 Moorena sp. SIO4A1
GGTTTTTGCAATCAACAGAATCGCCTTAATATACTCTGTTTTTGGAGAGAAAGAGCGAGCGCTAGAAAAATTAAACGAGGCACTACAGCTGGTGCGTACTTTAGAATATAAACCTGAAGAGGCCGAAACTCTTAACAACATCGGTCTAGTTTACTATGACTGGAGCAATGCACAACAAGCTCTGAAGTACTACAAACAAGCTCTGTCGCTGTGGCGTGACCTGAAAGATCAACAACGTGGAGAAGCAACTACGCTCAACAATATCGGCTTAGCCTACTCTAATTTGGGAAAGAAACAACAAGCTCTGGAACACTACCAGCAAGCACTGCCCCTTACTCGTGCCGTGGAAGACAAGCGTGGAGAGGCTTACACACTCAATAACATCGGCGCAATATACTCTGACCGAGGAGAGAAACAGCAAGCACTAGACTACTACGAGAGAGTACTTTCGCTTATGCGTGATACGGGAGACAGACGTGGAGAGGCTGTCTCTCTTAATAACATTGGCTATATTTACTCTGATTTGGAAAATAAGCAACAAGCGTTGGAAAAATTCAATGAAGCATTAGAGATAATACGCGATTTAGGAGATCCAGCTAATGAAGCAAGCACGCTCAACAACATTGGCTCAATTTACGCTGACTGGAGAGAAAAACAGAAAGCACTGGAACACTTCAACAAAGCACTCGAGCTAAGGCGTGCGGCGAAAGATCCAGCAGGGGAAGCCCTTAGCCTCGGCAACATAGGAACTGTCTATATTCTCTTTGGAGAAAGACAGCTAGGACTTGTAAAGTTGGAAGAAGCACTAAAGCTAGCACGTGCCGTGAGGGATCCGAGCCTAGTAGCTCAAGCTCTCAACAATATCGCCGGAATCTACAATGACTGGGGAGAAAAAGAGCAGGCACTAAACTACTATAATCAAGCACTACAGTTAAGGCTTGATCTCGAAGACAAAAGTGGAGCAGCTAGTACTTTGACTAGTATCGGTGCCCTCTACAACGACTAGGGAAAAAAACAGCAGGCACTGGACAAATTCAACGAAGCACTGTCGCTATGGGATAAAGTAGGAGACAAAGTTGGGAAAGCGACTACACTCAATAACATGGGCTTTGCCTACTCTGAGTTAGGAGACAA
>NZ_JAAHHX010000959.1:0-1133 GCF_010672065.1 Moorena sp. SIO4A1
TTGCCAAAGCTGCACAAGGAAAAGGCGGTAATATCACCATTAAGGCCGAAGATGTCCGTCTGATTGAGGAGCGCAGAGCCATCCCAGGCAATCGCACTAATGATATCGATGCCAGTTCTGAGTCTGATCCAGGAATAGTGACCATCAAAACGGGCAATCCTGAACCCCCTCGGGGATTAGATCAACTACCGATCAATTTAACTGACCCATCATCACTGATTGTTGCTAGCTGTCCGAGAAGTGGAAAAATCTCAGTCGATGAACTTGGTGAATTTATTGTTACTGGACGCGGTGGCATTCCGGCTAGTCCCTTCGACCCGATTATTGGTCAAACCATCATTGCTGATTGGGTGACTCTTGATGATCAAACCCTTAGTGAAATTGATCACAATCTTGATAACAATCAGACCTTAGCGCCATCGACCGAAAAGAATTCTAAGCCAAAACGAATTGTGGAAGCTCAAGGCTGGATGATTGGTCCCGATGGTACGATCATTCTGACCTCTTTCCCTACCGATACCACTAGCCCACCCAAGCCTTGGTATCACTATTTGTCTTGTCGGGATTTAAATTAAGCTGTTTTTAGGGTAAGGTGATTACAGTGTAGAATCTGATCAGCCTAGTTTTCACACAGATGTGTCACGCAGTCAGCATCCGGCCTCCAATGGCAAATTTAATAATTTGGTCAACTTCAAGATTTTTGATCAATCAATATTAAGGAATAAGCAAGTGCACAAAATTAATTACAGATTAAAAAAAAACCTGACAATGTCAAGGTTACAGAGATTGCGAATAGGTAATTAATTCTGCGATCAGTGCTTAATGGGCTTTTGATTGAAAATATCCAAAAATTTAGTTACACAGAACAGCAAGATGAAAAATAACCGCAAAAATTCAACATCTATAGTTGACAAGGAGCAACAGGATTACGGCGAAAATCCAACTGCTGTTCGACAAACATCTCAATATCAAGCAGAATACATCCAAAGCTTTGTAGAAAAATGGGACGAGTTGATTAGCTGGGAAACCCGTGCCAAAAGTGAAGGTAGGTTTTTCATCGATATATTAAAACAACACGGTGTCAAAAAATTCCTAGATGTAGCAACAGGAACTGGATTTCACTCCATTCGTCT
>NZ_JAAHHX010000096.1:0-17949 GCF_010672065.1 Moorena sp. SIO4A1
TCCCTATCTCCCTATCTCCCTATCTCCCTATCTCCCTATCTCCCTATCTCCCTATCTCCCTATCTCCCTATCTCCCTATCTCCCTATCTCCCTATCTCCCTATCTCCCTATCTCCCTATCTCCCTATTCCCTGTTCCCTAAAATGTAGAAATTGTGTACCTCATAGCTATGATAATTTCTATAAGTTTTTACGAATAGCCATTCTGTTATCTATCCACAGGTGCGACCCGTGGCGAATTTAATTCTTAATGGGTCAAGCGCACCTTAAGATTTTCGTAACTGCTTTGCTCCTGATTGTTACTGTACTTCTTAATTATGCAAACCGCCGTAAATTAACTTAACTTAATTTTTATTAAAGAAAAAGGTACCCTTAAGGGTACTATGAAATCTAGATTCAATTCGAGATTATATAAATGTGTTGGTCATCTATCAAACACGGTGTGCCACACCGGAACAGGATTAGATATCTAAACACTGGCGGAGATTTGACCTCTACTGTGGTTGGTGTAAACCTGTCATAGCAAGTCGAATCCGTGAGCCAAGAATCCCCGTTTTTTGAGAGCGGGGAGTATCAAAGTACGATTGCCGTACTGTATTTAGCGTGTCAATCATATGACAGGAGTGCAAGTTAAATGTTTTCTCTAGGTTCAACAACTCAAGTCGGGGACTTTCGAGTCGATACTGATTACTTAGTTACCGATGTAAATGGCGATGGTCAGTCTGATCTAGTCGAGCTTTGGAATGATACAGATAGTTTCTTTGCTGCTACTTGGATTAGTAATGGTCAGGGTGGATTTAACTTCGGCGGTAATACCAGAGTAGGGGACTTTCGAGTCGATACTAATTACTTAGTCACCGATGTAAATGGCGATGGTGAGTCTGATCTAGTCGAGCTTTGGAATGATACAGATAGTTTCTTTGCTGCGACTTGGATTAGTGATGGTCAGGGTGATTTTGACTTCGGCGGTAATACCAGAGTAGGGGACTTTCGAGTCGATACTAATTACTTAGTCACCGATGTAAATGGCGATGGTGAGTCTGATCTAGTCGAGCTTTGGAATGATACAGATAGTTTCTTTGCTGCGACTTGGATTAGTGATGGTCAGGGTGAATTTGATTTCGGCGGTAATACCAGAGTAGGGGACTTTCGAGTCGATACTGATTACTTAGTCACCGATGTAAATGGTGATGCTCAGTCTGATCTAGTCGAACTTTGGAATAATACAGATAATTTCTTTGCTGCGACTTGGATTAGTGATGGTCTGGGTGGATTTAGCCTCGGCAGTAATACACAAGTAGGGGACTTTCGAGTCGATACTGATTACTTAGTTACCGATGTAAATGGTGATGCTCAGTCTGATCTAGTTGAACTTTGGAATAATACAGATAATTTCTTTGCTGCGACTTGGATTAGTGATGGTCTGGGTGGATTTAGCCTCGGCAGTAATACACAAGTAGGGGACTTTCGAGTCGATACTGATTACTTAGTTACCGATGTAAATGGTGATGCTCAGTCTGATCTAGTTGAACTTTGGAATAATACAGATAACTTCTTTGCTACTACTTGGTTAAGCATTGCTTAACCATTAACGTAGTAAGCTAACCTAGGGTGGGCAGTGGTTGAGAGAGATTAGATTAGCAAGCCAATGAAATTACTAGACACTGCCCACCTAAAAACTAAATACTTAAAAAACAAACGATAAAACTAAATACTACTCCCTACTCCCTACTCCCTACTCCCTACTCCCTACTCCCTACTCCCTACTCCCTATTCCCTACCCTGATGCTATAATACTAAAAAGCCAAAGGAGTAAAAGAGGCGACAGCGATGACTAAATTAGAAATTGGTCAAGAAAACGTACCGCCGGATGAAGAAGAAGCTACTCGTGAAATTGCTCAAATCAGTGAACGACTTATTGACAAACATCCTCCTGTAAAACGGGGAGAACATCCCAAAGCTCATGGTTGTGTTAGAGGAGAATTTATCATTGACCCTAACCTCCCTAACGATGACAAGATTAGAGTAGGTATTTTTAAAGAACCAGGAAAGCGTTTCCCCGCTTGTATTCGCTTTTCAAATTTCAGTGAGCAGAAGGATACCAAAGGTGATGCCCATGGTATGGCGGTTAAACTGATGGGTGTACCAGGAGACAAAGTCTTGGAGGATGAAAAATATGAAGAAACCCAAGACTTTTTGCTAATAGACCACCCCCTTTTCGTAGTTCGCAATGCCAAAGACTACATTGAGTTTTTTGCAGAAATTGAACGTTCTGGAAGCCGGAATCCCATAAAGTTTTTCATAACTGGACTTAATCCATTTAAATGGCGCTGGCGTGAGATCCAGATCGGACTACGGATTCGGTTGTCTAAGATTCGCAGTCCATTAGAATCTCAATATTGGAGTACAACTCCATACAAATATGGGTCAGGAGCGATTAAATTTTCCCTGAAGCCTTCTCCTGATAATATCTCAACTAGTTCTAAGTCGATTCCTAAAACAGAAAACTATCTCCGCGACGCAATCCGAGAACATCTCAACAATAAAGAAGCTTGCTTTGATTTCTTAATTCAGTTTCAGACCGATGCTGATAAGATGCCAATTGAAGACCCCACCATCGATTGGAAATCACCCTATCAAAAAGTAGCTACTCTCAAGATTCCTGCTCAGGCTTTTGAATCTCCTGAGCAAATCAAATTTTGTGAGAATTTGTCCTACACCCCATGGCATTCTCTACCAGAGCATAGACCTTTAGGGGGAATTAACCGTCCTCGCAAGCAGGTTTACGAGTTAATTTCTCGGCTACGAAACCGACTGAATAATGTCCCCCATAAAGAACCGACAACAGAAGAATTTTTCTCGATTTTTCCCCTAGATGTCTTGCCGAAGTAGGGAGTCGGGAGTTGGGAGTCCCTACTCCCTATTCCCTATTCCCTACTCCCTACTCCCTATTCCCTCGATCTGGGTGACCAAACCATGTCCATTGGCGATCGCTAGGCATATTGTCTTCTATTGTTTGTACAACGTCTCCCATGGTGCCGTCTTTGGCAACCCAACCCCCGTCGATATCTGGGAAATCCAGCCGACAGTTCTCGCACTTTTTGTCATTGTAAAAGCGGATCGGACACCAGAAAGATTCGACATTCCTCAACATTTCAGCACCAAGGGAATACACCCCAGTCATCCAGTCACAGTAAAGGCACCAAATCAGATCATGACCAACTAAGCCTTCAAACTTCTGGCGACTGACATTGACCCATTCATTGTGCTTGTAACTTGGGAAGCCCAGTAACCAGATTAGGAATGGATACAAGGCTATTTCAGCAAGGCGAATCAAAAAAAACACTGGCAGACTGACCGCTGTCACCCATAATGCCAAGTGGTTTCGCCACCAGCCAAACCGCTGATTGAGGTAGCTAACAATTCTCGGTCCTTTTACTGCCTCAGAATGGACTAATTCATGAGCAACAATCCACAACTGTAGCGCTAGTATTTGACCCACTAGGGCAGCCAAAACCCCCATCCAGCCTACAAGTAGTCCACTGATCACCCAAGGAATCCATACTATCACTGATAAGATCATGTCCAGCCCAGGGGCTTGGATAAAAAACTCAGAGATAGTCTTGCCTAGCTTACCGAGCTGAGGCATTACGGTTAACACGGAGATCAACCCAATTCCCAGAGAAAAAACTGCTGCAAAGGTTAGAGCAAATGGAATCATAGTTTAGATGCACTATTTAGATGCACTATAGTAGTTTTGAACAGGTCTGGCATTGGACAATTTAACCACAATTAACCATAAATTGCATGGCGGTGATACTTGGCATAAAAAAGTATCCACCCCCCTTGACGGTTACAAATCGAGGTAGGTTATTAATTCGTTTACGAATCAGTGAACGCTGAATGGTCATATGACCAGAACCGTCATTATCTCCGATGATCGGGTCTTTGTTATCATATAAACTGTTAAATCGAGGATTGTTACACCAAGTTTCCTGAAGAAACTCAAATTGACGCCTAATGTTAGCATTAATACTGAAGAAATGTAGTCCCCGGGGCTTGCCATCATCCTCGATATCCACAGGCAACTGACCGTTTTCGATATCATCGATGGGGAATAGAGGTTCTCCGTAAATAGCCCCCCGTCGAATAATCCGATGCCGATTGGATAGTTTAAAGGAATCCTCTGGGGTGGCATCTAGAAAGGAATCTCTGGGGTTGCTACGACGGATGTGAGCACCGATGGGGCAACGATAACCCTCCTTATCTTCTGGTAAGTACTTGAACTGATTCTTATCCTGAATCTCTGGGTTATCCTGGTCTGGGGCAAGCACTAGAGGGGTACCACTGGGCCAACGTCCTACTAATTTAGCGGCAAGCAAGCTCATGGTTGGAGCATGGGGACAACCTTCGCCATCATGTCCTTGTTGGGCAATATATTGCCAAAAGCCAGCTACATCCTGGGCTAGCTTCCGGTATACCAGGTAAGTTCCATGACGTCCGAAATCTTTGAACTCTGACAGCTCTGTACCTGGAAAACTGGGCAAGATGTTATCACTATCCTGGTCTACTGGCACAGATGGGGTCGCAGGCAAGAAATCGTATTGATTTGGATAGCCCAGGATAAACTCTCCAGTCTTAACCACATCTTGATTAGGGTTTTGGTTGTTTCGAGTCCCCTCAATGATCGGCTGGGAAATACTGTCGTTAAAGCCAAAATGCTCCTTATTACTAGGAGCTCTAAACCCAGGCTCTTCTGCCACAACCACTAGACTATCGTCTTGATCTTGAAGCAATTGGTTGCGCCGCTGGGCGAGGCTTTCGGGGTCTAATCCATAAAGGATCAACAGCATATGAATCTCTTCATTATTTGCTCCACCGACATCCCATTGATCTGGAGCGCTTTCTGCCGTATCTCCTAATATACGAGAACGTTTTGAAGTAGCTATCCCTTCGATTAATTCCCTGGAAAATGTTTCGAGAGTGTGCTGTGGTAGGTTAAGAGCTTGCAATCCTTTGTGGGTAAAGGCAATATTCAAGGTATATTCAGGTTTTTCGGTGGTTCCATCTGGTCGTTTTGGCCACAATTTAGCTGTGGTGATTTCCGGGAGAATAGTCTTTAACCATGCCTGAGCTTGTTTAGGGTTCTTGATTTGAACAAATAAATATAAGGCATAGCGCAGATGCCCATAACCACTCAATATAATTCCCTGAATATCTTCCCGTGCTTCTGGCGTTAATTCTGACATGGTCACTTCCCTCGTTTCTGGGTTTAGAGTTACAGAGTTATCTCTGAGTTATCGCTGCATCCAGCTGACGATTAATTATTCTATTCAGTAGATCTATCAACAAACTGTTATAAACAAACCGTTAGAGCAGTTTTAACCATTCCTCAATCGCAGCTCGATCAAAATTTGTCCCGATCATTTTGCTAATTTGTTGGTCTCTCAAACTAGTTTGGACAGTTTGCTCAGGATAGGCACTGTAGTAGAATAGGGATGGGGTTTGGTAATCTCGGAAATATTGTTTGAACGCCCCAATATCCTGAGCGCCTCCCTCTGGATAAGTCATTGTATTGTTCCAAATGGAGTTTAATCCGTCGCTGGCTCGATCAACAAAATCATTCAGATAATTATCCCAGGAGCCATCATAATTACTTAAAAATAGTAAACGCTTCCCTTCATCAATAATCAGCCAACGGGCAAAATGAATTGTAGTGATATTAACTAGGGATGCTGGTGGAAATAGATATTGTCCAGCCCAATTAACTAGAAATAATACTATCTTCAGACGCTTGATTCGCTCAGGCTTAATGTCTACAAGGTGATTCATTGAGTTCTGGACAAAACGATCTTCTGCGTTGGCCAGAAGCTGACTTTGAGCGAGATCAGCTTTCACACTAGTATATTGTCCAATTTCACTTCTATTTTCCGGTTTGCCCAGTATGCTAGCCAGAAAATTTATTATAACCAACAGGATTTCGCGAATTAGGTTCAAGGGATATTGAACCATATCTACCAATCCTCTCAAGATCTTTAATCCATTCAATCCCACAACTTCCCACCAAGTATTAGTTTGAGAAACCTGGGCAACTTTATCTAAAAATGGCTTGACTCCTGAACAATCTAGGTAGTTAGCTACATCCTTGAGATTTAAGAAATTTTCAATATGTTTCCGAATTGCGATGTAGTTCTTGAGGCTTTCGACTGTTTCATTACGAAAGGCGATGTAGAAGGCTTCGGGCTGATAGGAGTGTTGGTTAATAAACTCAGAGAATTGTGGCTTGCCGGTATAGCCTTGGCATTTTTCCCATAGGCTATCCATTCCTGGTGATATCTGAATTATTTCATTTAGGTAGCTATCTAATTCACCATCATAATTGCTGGAAAAGAGCAAGCGCGGTCCATTATCAGGATCATTGAGGATGGCAAAACGCGCCAAGTGGGTGTTACGGCTCTCAGGAAAGCGAACATAGGGATTATTTGCTGGATCCGAGTCAATGGCTTCGAGAATTGATTTTAGAGCTGGCTCTTCTCCAGGCTTGATCTTGACAATAACAGTCAGGGGGTTTGGGGACATTTTGCCCTCCCTTTAAAGAATGATTAATTAATAATGGGGTTTGGTCGAAACTAAGTTTATGGTTTAGCTTACGGTTTAGCGATCGCGTTTAACCCTATCTAGCTTTAGACTAGATAGCATTTACGAGTTGATGTCACTGTAACTTGATTACAATCATCATTAATTATACCCTATTTAGTTTATCAAGATTAGTTTTCACTGTCAAAATATAAACATTGTTTACATTACTCTCCTCTGGTCGCTGCCCTCTCCTTGCTAGGGCTACATTTTCTACATATTTCTTAATATTTTTAGCTAATTGTTTCTGCTATACTCGGTAAAGTTAGGGTAAAATGCAATGCTCTCAAAGAGCCGCTACGCGATTCTCTAAAGAGACGCTAAGCGAACACATGTTTCACTATCAAACCAGTGAATCGACTGGGGTGGTATAGCCAGGGTAACCTCTTCTGTTTCCCAAGTTAAATTATTTGGTAATAAGGCTCGGATGCTGAGAGAGTCTGACCCCTTAACTCGAACACTAATTAAATTATGCATCCCTAGATTTTCCACCAGGTAGATTCGACCCTCAATCCTATATTTATCCTCAGGTTGAGCTAGAGCCAGATCTTCTGGACGGATACCTAGAACAATCTGTGGCGGAACTTGAGGCAAATTTGGCAAAGAAATTTTGACCTGACCCAAGAGGGCATAATTCCCCTGACAGTGAAGTGTCAGTAAATTCATTTGGGGAGAACCGACAAAACTAGCCACAAACTGATTTGCTGGCTGGTTGTAAATGCCCTGGGGTGTATCTAGCTGTTGCAGCTTACCCTCAGATAACACCGCAATCTTAGTTGAGAGGGTCATCGCTTCCGTTTGGTCATGAGTCACATAAACCACCGGTGCCTTTTGAGCAACAAATAGCTGCTTCAAATCTGCCCTAACTTGCTCTCGCAGCAAAGCATCCAAATTACTTAGAGGTTCGTCCAACAAAAACACAGCCGGTTGGCGCACCAATGCCCTGCCCAGAGCCACCCGCTGCCGCTGACCACCAGATAGCTGACTAGGCTTACGCTCCATCAAATTTTCCAGTCCCAGTTTATTCGCTACCTCCTGCACCAGGCTCTGAATTTGGTCAGAAGGGACTTTATGGAGTTTCAGACTAGCTGCCATATTGTCATATACGGTCATATGAGGATAGAGAGCATAGCTTTGGAAAACCATAGCGATATTGCGATCGCCTGGTCTGACATGAGTAACATCCCGTCCATTGATAATTACTTTGCCATGGGTGGGTTGCTCTAATCCAGCAATGAGTCGCAGCATCGTAGATTTACCACATCCCGATGGCCCAAGTAGGGTCAGAAATTCTCCTTCATCCACCTCTAAGCTAATGTCTTTAACTGGGATGACGTTACCCTTGTTAGTCTTGTAGATTTTATTAATATTATGTAGCTGTAGTTTAGGCATACTATCTGGAGGTTTGGAGGTTATTTGGTTGAAGGTTGTTCGCGTAGCGTGGCCAATAGGCCAAGGTTGGGAGGTTGAAGGTTTGGAGGTTGAAGGTTGTTCGCGTAGCGTGGCCAATAGGCCAAGGTTGGGAGGTTGGGAGGTTGGGAGGTTGGGAGGTTGGGAGGTTTGGAGGTTGAAGGTTGAAGGTTGTTCGCGTAGCGTGGCCAATAGGCCAAGGTTGGGAGGTTGGGAGGTTGGGAGGTTGGGAGGTTGGGAGGTTGGGAGGTTTGGAGGTTAGCTGGTTGATGGTTGATGGTTGATGGTTTTGGAGGTGTGTGGGGAAAAGCGCGATCGCATTACTTCCGCCATACGGCACTGCCTCCCCAAGACCGCGCTAGATGGCTTTTGCAATTAGGCAAAATTCGCGGGAAAATTATACTCTCGTTCCATCTACCCATCAATGTTTACAATTCAGATGTAAAGAGAAACGATCTTAGGGGAGTCGAGTTTCAAAACTGTCAATCAATACGATAATTTCCTTCGTCCTCGCGGAGTCGGTTTTGATCAGGGTAGGTTTTCAGATATGCCATGAAGCCTGTAATTTGTCGGCTACACTTCTGACATAGATCAAATAGTTGTGTAAACTGAGATTGATGAATGTAACCAGCATCAAGAGCAACATAGGCTTGAGAACGTAGTTCACCCGCAGAGCCTTTAGCTCGACCTAAGAACTCAATAAAAAGACGTTGTGTCCGACTCTCAAAGCCCTCAGCAATATTTGACATGATAGAAACCGCTGCACGACGCATCTGGTTGCACAAACCAAAATCACGGGAAAACTCTCCCTCCTTTGACAGTGCGTAAACCAACCTTGTTAACTCCCGTGCTGTCTGCCATCCCTGAATTTCTTCAAATCGTTTTATCGTTCCCATAGTCTTCCACACTTAAAAAATTCAATCTTAAAAAATTCAATCTTATACCGAGTTGCATTCAAAGAGAGTAGATTGCTTGGATAGGGAGATAGGGAGATAGGGAGATAGGGAGATGGGGAGATGGGGAGATGGGGAGATTGGCGGAAGAGAAAGTTGTAGGTTTGACCCCAACTTGGTATTAAAACCTACCCTACAAAGAACCCTAAGGGCGAACAACCTCCAAACCTCCAACCCTCGAACCCTCGAACCCTCCAACCCTCCAACCTTAAACCTTAAACTTTAAACCTTCAACCTTAAACCTCTAACCTCCAACCTTCAACCTCCAACCCTCCAAACCTTCAACCTTCAACCTTCCAACCTTCAACCCTTAACCCTTAACCCTTAACTGCTCCCGATGTTAAACCTTGGACAATTTTACCTTGGAAAAACATTACTAATACCACTAGGGGAAATGTTCCTATAACTGTCATAGCAGCAATCGCACCGTAGGGAATCTCTTTCCCTATAGAACCACTTAACTGAGCGGCAGCAACGGGAAGGGTTTTCATGGATTCTTGGCTAATGAAAGTGAGGGCTAAAATAAATTCATTCCAAGCAAAAATAAAGGTAAGTATTCCTGTGGTTACTAAAGCTGGAACGGTTAGGGGTAACAAAATTTGGATTAGCATTTGCCAGGTGCTATAGCCATCTACTTTAGCAGCATCTTCTAGCTCTCGCGGTAGCTGTTGAAAAAAACTTCGCATCACTAATATGGTGAGAGGAAGATTGATAGCTGTATAGGAAACAATGAGGCTTAAATAATTATTTCCTAGTTGAAGAATCTGGATAATTTCCAGGAGTCCTAGGAATATCAAAATAAAGGGAAATAAGGTAATAATTATAATCCCGGCAAGGATGATTTTTTCTCCCCTTAGGGTTAACCGTGCTAAGGCGTAAGCAGCGGGAGTTCCTATCCCTAAACACAATAGTGTAGAAGCAATTGATACAAAGGCGCTGTTGAAAATATAGTGAACTAGGGGGCGCAGGGTAAATAAGTTTATATAGTGGTCAAGTGTATATCGCCTAGGGAAATAAATATTAGGAAGGGAAGAGATATCTTGGTTAACTTTGAGGGAGGTGAGGAATTGCCAAAGGAGTGGTGCTAGGCAGAAAATGACCAATAAGATGATTCCTAGGGGGAGGATGATTGGTTTGATAATGTTAATTTGTTTTGTTTTGGGTTGAGGAGATGATGAGTTAGGAATAGTAGTCATTAGTTCCGTGAGCTTAGCGCTATAATTACCACCGTGGTTACCAGTATCAAAAAGGTTACTACCACAAGGGCAGCACCATAACCAAAGTCTAGATAATCCATAACAGTGGTATAGATGTAGAGAGATACAACTTCTGTCGCTCCTCCGGGACCACCTCCAGTCATCACTTTGATCAGGTCGAAGACTCCGAATGCTTGGGCAAAGCGGAACAGTAGGGAAATTAGGATTTGGGGCGTCAATAGCGGTAGAGTAATTTGCTTGAAACTTTGCCAGGGTGTAGCACCGTCTAGGGCATGGGCTTCGTATAGGTCTTGGGGAATAGACTGCAAGCCAGCTAGGAGTAAGATGCTGATGAAGGGTGTAGTTTTCCAAACGTCTGCGGCAATCACTGCCATCATCGCTGTTGTAGGGTATCCTAGCCAGTTGATTCCGTCTTCAATAATACCTAGACGCAGTAAGATATCATTCCAAACCCCAAACTGGTCATTAAACATCCAAGCCCAGACTAGACCGATCAAAGCAGTTGGCAATGCCCAAGGCAGGATGGCGATGGTGCGCACAATACCCCGTCCTTTAAAGGTTTGATTCAAAATTAATGCGATCGCAATTCCTAGCACCAGTTCCAGAGCAACAGATACTGAAGTGAAAATCACAGTATTCCAGAGACTGTGCCAGAAGCGACCATCCCCCATCATTCGCCCATAATTATTCAGACCAGAAAAGACCGGTTGTAGCTGTGTCCCTAGGTTCTTAGTGAACAAACTTAACCAGAACGAACGCAAAATAGGATAGCCATAGACTAGCAGGAGTAGTAACAATGCTGGTGTTACCAACAGCCACCCTGTCCTTTGCTCCTGTGCTGCTATCGGATCAGTTTTCATTCTTAATTCTTAATTCTTAATTCTTAATTCTTAATTCTTAATTCTTAATTCTTAATTCTTCATTCTTCATTCTTAATTCTTCCTTCTACCGACAACAGCCTACGAGTTTCATCAGCTGCTGCTTTCATCATTTTTTCAGCACTGAGTTTGGGATTAGTTAGCACAGCGTTGAGGTACCGTTGTAAAATATCCGATACCTGGGAATATTGGGCAACTGGTGGACGCAACACAGAGCCCTCTAACACCTCTAGCAATTTTGGATAGTAGGGATATTTCTCAACAATCTCTGGGTCTGCAAACAGCTTCCGTCGGGTTGGCAGATAGCCAGTTTCCAGAGTATACCGACGCTGGGCTTTCTCACTGGTGAAATAGTCAATAGCCCTCCAGGCTTCCTCAGGATGTTTGGAAGATTTAGCAATTCCCAAACCCCAACCTCCTAAGCAAGAACCAGGTTTGCCACCAGGACCATGAACCATAGGGCTAATGCCAATCTTGCCTTTGACGTTTGAACCCTCTTGATTTGCTAATGACCAAACATAGGGCCAATTCCTCAGAAATACCGCATCCCCATTTTGAAACAACAGTCGTGTTTCTTCTTCCCGATAGGTAGTGACACCAGGGGGTGAAATCCCTTGTTTGATGGTGCTGCGCAGAAACTCTACAGCTTGAATCGCTTCCGGTTTATCCAAACCCACTTCCAAGGTTTCCGGGTCAACCCAGAAACCACCAAAGCCTGCAAGTATCTCCACAAACATGGCTGACAACCCTTCATATTGACGACCTTGCCAAAGATAGCCCCATTTTGGATCATGGTTTTCCTGCAATTGTTGGGAAATGCTGACCAACTGCTCAAAAGTTTTTGGGGCTTGGAATCCAGCTTGCTCTAGCAAATCCTTACGATAGTAAAGCATACCACCATCGGAACGGAATGGTATGCGGTATAGTTTCCCCTGGTAGCGTCCTGAATCAACTGCTTTATCCAGAAATTCCTTTAAATACTCCTTAGTAACCCGGTCTGATAGGTCTAGTAACCACCCTGCAGCGGCAAATTTAGGAGCCCAAATCACGTCCATGTTAATCAGGTCATAGGGTGAGTTTCCTAAAATGAAAGCCGACGTATAGAGGTCTTCTGTTAAGTCAGAGTTTAATGGTCCTTCGATCAGTTCCATTTGAATATCTGGATTCTCTGCCTCAAAATTCTTGACCAGTAGTTCCTGCCAATAGGAAAATTCCCCCGCTCCCATCAATAGGGTGAGTTTCACAGGGTGCTGGGTCAGTGCTGGTAGTGCCCAAGACTGGGACAGGATCACACTGGCAAGCAGAATTCCCAAAATAATCAGGATTATGACAGGTCTAAGCAGTTTAGTGAAACCTTGGCCTAATTTTTTGCTCTTTGTCATGGGAGAACTGCTATATAGGAATCCTAAATCAATTGTGAGAATTTTTGATCTGAAGTTCCCTACTCCCTACTCCCTACTCCCTGTTCCCTTTGCTATAGACAACCAAGGTCGTCCTTAATCAGCGCGTCGCAGCATTCATCAGTTTACCATCAACTATCCGACTCTGTAGGAGATTCATACAGATCGGCTTTGCTCCGAGCAAAACTATGGGCAAGCTCAGAAGAGCAAAGATAATTGTTGATAACACGATTGGTGTCAGGAAAGATTTATCGAATGTAGATTGGTTCATGATTAAATGCTTACCTTAAACAAGTTCTAGTACTGGTCGTGAACTCAATGGCTAGGTAAAATTACAGGCCCCGTAGCAGGTATTTTCCTGCTTTTTGCTCCGTACACAAATAATCTACCGATCTGGCCAAGAGCAGTCGATAACTAAAAGTTAAGGAAAGTTATGGAGTTGCCCTCGGATTGGACTTAAATCAAACATGAGGTATACCCAATCCCTAACATAACGCAGAGGCGATCGCAAACCCCTGAGCTTCAAACTAGGACAAAACGCTGGCTATAAACCTACTGTTAAAAACCAATGAAAAGCAGACATGATGAGCGTTTTTATTTGGCATTTTTTATTTGGCATTTTTGAGTTTCAATGCCACACAGCGGTACTAGTCATTAAGTTCTACGTAGCTATCCTAAGGGAGTAATTGTGAACGGATCTACAATCCAAAAATTCATCTTGGCACCAGTATTCATTTCCACTACACTCTTTTGTATCTTCACCTTACCTGTAGCCATATTTGGTGAAGAGTCCCTCACCATCCGCATCCAAGATGAACTATTTTTCCATGGTAAGGTCAAGGATGCGGCGGCTCCTTACTTGGGACTAGCGATGTTAATCAGTTTGGGAGTAGGTATATCTAATGCTACTGTAGCTGGGTGGCAGGACTCTTCCCGGAAGTCAGCTACCATTGAGTCTGAGTTAGACACTATCGAGCAAGCTCTTCAGGAAAAGGAAAAGTTAATTCAACAACTACAAGTTTCAACATCCGAGCTGAACACACAGAAGCAACAGAAGCTAGATAATGTGGTTGCTTATCAAGAAGTAAAATTTGCTGATGCTGCCAGCGTACCGATGGCAAAGAAGGTTTCTGGGACCGTGGTCATGGAGAAACCGATAACAGTTATGGAACCGTTAATGGAACCGTTAGTAGTTACCCAGCAACCAGTGCTTGAAAACCTAGGGATATGATGGCAGCAGAGAAACGTAAAAGCTGCAATCTATCAGTTTGCCTCTGCTCAAACTTTCTTAGGCTACACCAAGGGATGCAGTCGGCCAAAGGGTGGAACCCCCATTCGCGATGGCATCAAGAATACTTCTGATGCTTCTGAACCATCCACAAGCATCAGAAATCCTCAAGTTCTGGTGAAAGAAATTGTGCTAGTTGAAGCACTCCAAAGTCAAAACCAAAACCTATCGGCTCAGCTAGAATCTCTCCAAACATCTCTAAAAGCAGCACCCCAAGTCTCTGAGCAAGCTAAAGTTGCAGCCTATAAAATAAGTAAGCATTCAGCATTCAGCATTCAGCATTCAGCATTCAGCTATTTGGTATCAGCTATTTTGTATCAGCTATTGGCCAAGCTACGGAAACAGCTTTTTAATAAAAGAAGCTGACGGCTGACCGCTGACCGCTGACCGCTGACCGCTGACCACTGACCACTGACCACTGACCACTGACCGCTGACCGCTGACCGCTGACCGCTGACCGCTGACCGCTGACCGCTGACCGCTGAATGCTTACAAAATATCAGCAGCACTTTATAGGCGGTCTTTACTTTAAAAAGACCGCCTATGACTATAAGAAGCATGTGATGTTAATTACAGTTAATCACTTTTCAAGTCAGTTATTTTATGACAGTTAATTGTTAATTAGTAATTGGCAATTTTATTTTTAGATATAGCGTTGATCATACTGTTGTTCATGCTTATGAGGTAAATTCAATTTATTTCCCCCTACTCCCTACTCCCTACTCCCTGCTCCCTAAAACCCAGCATTTTGTACCTCACGACCTTGAAAATTGCTATATTAAACTTTGCTCAGAGGCATTTTCCCATCCTTAACCTCAAGCAGATGTGACCCAGAAGATTGCACTAGCTCAATTTCCAGACCTTCCCGCGCCATAATCGTATTAGAAAACTCCTTAACAGCCTGTTCTCCGATATGGTCCAAAACATCATCATTATGCAGGGGGTCATGATGGAAGATAACCAATTTTTTGGCATTAGCAGCTCGAGCAACATTAATAGCTTCCTGCCAGGTGGAATGTCCCCAACCCATTTTGCTTGATACCTCAGAGTAGTATTCTTCATTAGTGTAGGCAGCGTCGTAAATCATCACGTCCGCATGACGGGCCAGCCGCAGGACATTTTTATCTAAACCCTCTTCGAGATGTTCTGTGTCAGTGATGTAGGCAGCTGAATAGCCTCGCCAGTTAACTCGATAGCCAACGGCTTCACCAGGATGGTTCAAGGGCGCATTTTCTACCGTAATCTCACCAATCTTGACTGTTTCTCCGATCTCAAGGTTATAGAACTTCTTTTTCGATTGCATAATTTGCAAGGGAACTGGAAAATTTGGGTGGGTCATCTGATCAGTTAGACGATTCTCGATGGTCGCACCGTTAGGTGCGCAGGTGCCATAAATATGGAAACAATTCTTTTTAATAAAGGCAGGGGTAAAGAAAGGGAAACCCTGAATATGATCCCAATGAGAGTGGGTAAAAAATAGATGAGCTTCTACCGGCATCTCCTTGAGTAGAGACTGTCCCAAAACTCGCAACCCTGTGCCACCATCAAAAATTAGACGCTCATGACCAACTAGCATCTCTATACAAGGTGTGTTGCCTCCATACCGAACTGTTTCTGGTCCTGGACAGGCAATACTACCTCTGACGCCCCAAAAACGAATAGTGAATAAGTTGTGGGTATTAGACATAATTTTTCCTTGCAGGCTTTTGCAGTTAGTTCATCAGTGACGGCTGACTAAGAGGATGTCAGTGTATGGTAATCCAGGAAGGGGAAAAGGTAAAGCTAGAATAGTCAAGTACCCTTGGCCCAATTCCTATTTACCCTTAGCTTTGATAGCTAGAATTCAAGCACATTGCACAGGAGGCCTTAGCACAAGCGTCAGACTAATAATCACGAAGGATTTCACCTGGATTGTTACTGGTTAGAGGTGATTAGATGACTGAATTACCCTGTTGTGGTAGGGTGTATCCGTTATACAAAGTAGCTCAAGTTTACCAGTATAGTTCATCAATGCTGCTAGCAAGTACTTCTTATTCCTATGATTCCCAAAAGCGTAGCAATATTTACCTGAATGTGTTGTAGGTTACACAACCAAAGTATGTGATTTTGATCACATACTTGGCAGTGGTACCAGAGGAAAACTACACCTGACATAGATTCCCCCTCGGAGGTATGATCAACAGAAACCAGATTAATCACCAATGACCAATCAAAAGATAGTTGTCAAAGTCGGCACATCTAGTTTAACTCAACCAGCAACAGGTCAGTTGGCCCTATCTACCATTGCTGCCCTAGTGGAAACCCTGACTCGGCTGCGTTCTGAAGGTCATCAAGTGGTACTGGTTACCTCTGGCGCTGTGGGGATTGGCTGTGGGCGACTGGGGTTAACATCACGACCTAATACACTCCCTCTCAAACAAGCGATCGCAGCGGTTGGTCAAGGACGGCTGATGCGGATATATGATGACTTATTTAACAACCTCAACCAACCCATTGCTCAGATTCTCCTCAGCCGCCGAGATTTTGTACAGCGTAGTTGCTATGTTAATGCCTATGCTACCTTTCGGGAACTACTCCAGCTGGGGGTGATCCCAGTGGTGAATGAAAATGATACTGTAGCCGTAGATGAACTGAAATTTGGCGATAACGATACCCTTAGCGCCCTAGTAGCTAGTTTGATTGAATCGGATTGGTTGTTTTTACTAACTGATGTGGATAGACTTTACTCAGCAGACCCCCGTAAGGTACCGGATGCTGAACCGATTATTTCAGTCAACAGCATTGAGGAGTTAACTGAACTAGAGGTACAAGCTGATGACTCAGGCTCTGGTTGGGGCACTGGTGGGATGGTAACCAAAGTTGCTGCTGCCCGAATTGCTACTAATGCTGGGGTTAGAACTGTAATCACTGAAGGACGATGTCCGGATAACATTGAAAGAATTTTACAGGGAGAATCCCTGGGCACCCAGTTTGCCCCCCAAACTCAAACCAATAAAGCCCGCAAACACTGGATTGCTTACAGTTTAGTGCCAGCCGGGAAACTTTATCTTGATAATGGAGCGCTCAAGGCAGTTTATGATGGGGGCAAATCTCTCTTAGCGGCTGGTATCACTGCCATAGAGGGGGATTTTCGCTCATCAGATGCCGTAGAGCTATGTGATAGCAATGGTACGGAAATTGCTAGGGGACTGGTGAACTACAACAGTAATGAATTACATAAGATTCGAGGGCATAAATCCGAACAAATCCTGACTATTTTGGGTTACAAGGGGGCAGAAACTGTGGTTCATCGGGATAATTTGGTACTGATGAATTAGGGAGTAGGGAGTAGGGAGTAGGGAGTAGGGAGTAGGGAATCGGGAATCGGGAATCGGGAATCGGGAATCGGGAATCGGGAATCGGGAATCGGGAATCGGGAATCGGGAAAAAATCTTGTGTACCTGATAGCTATCATAAACGCTATTATATAGCGGTGTTTTGAGGATAGTTTTAATTCGTGGCTGCCTTTTTTGCTGATTCTACCCAACTATCAAAGAGTTCCTGGTTTTTATTCACCCATTCTTCGGCATGGCGGCGAATATCTTTTGGGCTACTTTCACCATCTTGTACCAGTTTTTGTTGAGCATTCACATCCTCAATCGGAACCGTAATCAACTCAAACAGGCGTTTGGCAGCTGGATTGGCTGCTAAAAATTTCTTGTTTGCCATCACCCGAACTTTATCCACAGCAAAACCGACATTTTTTCCGTCAACAGTAGTATCTTTTTCTGTTATATTTTCCTGTTCTTTAGGGAGTGAAAGAAAAGGAACCTCTAATCTAATGGTATCTTCTCCTGGCTTTAATACTGTCACTGACCAGTGGGGAATATAGCTATAAAATAAAATGGGTTGTCCTTGTTTATAGCGACCCAATGTAGCTGCCAAGAGAACATCATAGTTGCCTTGGTCATGTTCAACGGTATCGCGCAACTTGTAAGCATCCAGCTGATGTTCAATTACCAACTCACACCCCCAACCTGGATTACAACCAGTTAAGTTGGCTTTGCCATCTCCATCAGAGTCAAAAAGTTTGGCAATCTTGGGGTCTTTTAGTTGTTCCAAATTATTGATTTTGTATTGTTCAGCAGTTTTTTTATCTATCTGATAGCTTTGCAAACCATCAGCAATAA
>NZ_JAAHHX010000960.1:0-1133 GCF_010672065.1 Moorena sp. SIO4A1
TGGTACCTATCAAGCCAAAAATCTCGCCGGGATACACCTCAAAGTCAATGCCATTGACAGCAGCCAATTTATCGTAATACTGTCGTAATCCTTTTACTTGAATAATGGCTTGATTTTGTTTCATTCCGGTGTTTTAGTTTGTTGAATCCTTTGCTAATACCCTGGGGGCGACAATTATTAGTTAATTATTAGACAATAATAGTAAGCTATTAGCTAACTAAAACTACTAAAACTAATTAGAGGGTATGGGAAGGAAATCGTAACCGCTGGAAGTGTTTGGATTCGGACGAATTTTTACCAGTTGGACTGAGCCATTGCGATCGCCTGAACGCAAAAACCGAATTGAACCAGATACTCCAGGCGCTACAAAGTCTGAGGATGATAGGGCTTCTTGAACACCAGCACGAGTAGGATTACGTTTGAGGGCTTCTATCAAAGCTTGGGTTCCATCGTAAGCCATGGCTGTGCGCCAGTTAACCTCGGCATTCCAAAGGGCTTTGGATTTACGGACAAAGTCTGACTGAGGGTTGCTATCAATATCCCAAAAAACAGCTACCACCATTTCAACAGCGTTTTCTGCACCTTTATCTAAAGTTTTGGGAGAATACATTACATCTCCTCCCAACAGAATTAGACGTTTACCATTGACCTTAACAACCTCCAAAGCTTGATCTAGAACTGCTGGGTTAGGAGCTAAAAATAGCACCTGTGCTCCCCGCTCAATCGCTTGTTGTACAAGTGTAGCAGGATTAAAATCTCGATTGGAGATGTCAATCTCATCAACAACTTGTCCTCCTCCTAGGGAAACCGCTGTGACAAATTCAGTTTTGATAGACTTGCTGTAGTCACTCTTAGAATTATAGAAAACCGCTGCATTCTGCTTATTCAAATGGGTGAGCATGTACTTAGCTAAGGCTCTGGCTGAAAACGCATCATTTGGGACTGAGCGAAATACATAGGGGCTAAAGTTTGACAACTTTACGGAAGTACTAACCGCAGAGATAGCTGCTAGTTTACCGGAATTATATACTTCTCCTGCGGCTAAGGTTACACTGCTAGCGGAATGACCAATTACACCTAATATTTCCGGATTGTTGACCAACGCTGAAGCAATTTTTTTAGCAGTATCGGGA
>NZ_JAAHHX010000961.1:0-1133 GCF_010672065.1 Moorena sp. SIO4A1
AAGGTCAGACTTGTAGAGGTTAGTCTCAATTAGGTTAGCGCCGCTGAGGTTAGCCTCGATCAGGTTAGCCTTGTAGAGGTTAGCAGAGCGGAGCTTAGCTTTGCAAAGGTTAGCCTGGTTAAGGTTATTACGGTCGATGTCCCCTATTACGGGGAGCACCTCCGCTCCAGAACCGTGCGTGAAACTTTCGCCTCACACGGCTCCTAAGTATCTTTTTGACTCCAATGTAATTGCTGGTGGCAACTTTGATGGACAGCCATAAGGTTGTCTTTCTTCCAGTTGCCGTGATTTCCATCGATGTGGTGGAGGTGAACTCGTTCTTCATCAATGAATCTCATCCCACAATATCCACAGGAATGGTTTTGGTCGCTTAAGGCTTTTGAGGTAGCATTGTCATACATCTGGGAGTTTCTTTTACTCCAGTAAACTAAGTCTCCGTCATATGGGGACTTAGTCCTTTTGACATTTACGTGTTGATTTTGTTCATACCCTATAGCTGGAAAGGCTTTCTTGCATAGTTCGTTGGCTTTATACCGGTTTACTTTCTTTTCCTTTCGGAATTTTCGGTTTGCAGTTTTTGCCATATACCATAAGCTATCTCGGGAACTGCTCATATCACAGCTTTTGTGGTAATTCCTCCATCCACGTACTATTGGTGCTAACTTTTTGGCCTTAACTTCCGCTCCATAATTCGAGCTATTGACCACGGCTTTAATCTTCTTGCGTATATTCCTATGATTTTCCACTGAGGGAATACAATGGAATTTTCCGTTTTTCTTGACTCGCATGTGCCAGCCAAGGAAGTCGAATCCGTCTGTCGTTTTGGTTATCTTGGTCTTTTCTTCGCTGATTTCCATCCCTCGTTCTGCTAGGAATGTTTTAATTTTCTCTAGCACTTTGTCAGCTTTATCTCTTGGCTTGAGGATTATGACCATATCATCTGCATATCTTATGCATCTGTTTCTGGGGTTTACCTCTTCTATTCCGTTGAGTGCTACGTTGGCTAGGAGTGGGCTGACCACACCACCTTGGGGCGTGCCTTGCTCCGGGAATTCCGGATTGATGCCTGCTTTTAGACATCTGAGTATCCCCAATTTCAGACCCGCAGGTGCTAGCAATCTATCCATGATGGA
>NZ_JAAHHX010000962.1:0-1133 GCF_010672065.1 Moorena sp. SIO4A1
ACTCAGGATGGACATAGTATATTTGGCAGAATAATTTAAGCATATGATTTTTCGATTTATTATGTTTTCCATTTGCACCATTTGCCTATTTGCATGCAAGTCAAACAAATCTAAATCAATAATATCACCAGAGCAAAAACTGCTTACTTTGATGAGCGGGCATTTTTCGAGCAAAGCCCAATCTGAACGAGACTCAGCTTTCTTTGACATAAGCTTGGTTATGTATCCCATATGGAAAAACTCAACCGAAGCAAAGTGGATGTATGTAGAACAGGCGGCCAGCGCTTACAAAGACCAACCATATAGACAGCGGGTCTATCGCATCAGTATGGTAGAAGCTGGACTTATGGAAAGTCGTGTGTATGAATTAGATGATCCTTCGAAATACATACATGCTTGGGAGAAGCCCGCACTTTTTGAGGCACTCACATCAGATTCATTAATTCTTAGAGAGGGGTGCTCGGTTTTTTTAAAAGCCAGCGAAAATTGTTTTTCAGGGTCTACTAGAGAAAAAGAATGCCTAAGTAGTTTACGGGGAGCCAGCTATGCCAGTTCTATTGTCGAAATATGTCCAAACAAAATTACATCATGGGACCAAGGTTGGAATAGTGATGACGAACAAGTATGGGGAGCAGTCAGCGGCCCCTATGTATTTGACAGACTAGATCAGTGATCCTAGATGAATTAGTCATTATCGCTAAAAAGTGTTTCGATTGGCACCTCAGAAATGAAAGTAATGCCTTGAATCTTTGATGTATCTTAGCTACTAAAGGGCTGGACAAATTGAATGCTATAATTTTCATAATGGGTGTAAGTGGTTCTGGAAAATCAACAATCGGACGAGCATTATCACTAAAAATGGACATCCCATTTTATGATGGGGACAATTTTCATTCAAATGAGAA
The DNA here is from genome assembly GCF_010672065.1 of Moorena sp. SIO4A1. Taxonomy (NCBI): domain Bacteria; kingdom Bacillati; phylum Cyanobacteriota; class Cyanophyceae; order Coleofasciculales; family Coleofasciculaceae; genus Moorena; species Moorena sp. SIO4A1. Next base: position 906 of record NZ_JAAHHX010000962.1, read on the forward strand.
TCTGAGTAAAATGTCTCAAGGTCAGCCCTTAGATGACGAAGATCGACATCCTTGGTTGGCATCGATAAACAAGCATGCCCGCTTACAAAAATCAGGTGCTATTTATGCCTGTTCGGCACTTAAGTCTAGTTATCGAAAAGTACTCGAAGAAAATCTAGCAAAGGCAGTGTATTGGATTTTTTTAAACGGCGATTTTGACCTTATCAGAAGGCGGTTGGCAAATCGAAG
>NZ_JAAHHX010000963.1:0-1132 GCF_010672065.1 Moorena sp. SIO4A1
CCTAGAGATATATTACTTAATTGATGCGACTATTTCACAATAACTTTGCCAGTCATACCTGCACCACGGTGGGGTGCGCAGAAATACTTGTAAGTTCCAGTCTGATCAAATGTGGCTGTAAAGGATTCACCTGGTTTGTAGGCATACTTTTTGTGAGATTTGTCTGCTGCATCTCCTTCGAAGATTACGTTGTGAGGAAACATCTTCTTATTAACCCACTTAACGGTATCTCCAGCAGAAATGGTAACTTCATTAGGAACAAATTGCATGGGAAAACCTTTAGTCGAACCCATGTCCACTTCTACGGTAGCTGCAGTAGCAGGTGCTACGGACATCGCAAAGGTGGCGATGGCCAGTAAGAGACTAGCAAGAACTAAACCTAGTTTTTTGAACATTTTCTTGATTCACTTGCCGCTGAATACCCCATCCTAGTTTGGGCGGGGAGGAAGCCGGGCGGCGGATACAGCTTCCTTTGGCTAAACGAGCGATTGAGCAAGGCAACAGGGGGAAACCCCCATTCGCACTTTGCATCAAAACAATGACGAATATTTCGTCGTGGTAATTATTTTAATATTCAAGTATGACAATTTGTCATACTTTGTTTTGGGAATAGTGATTTTGTTACAAATCTCAAGATTTCGATGCTCTTAAGCTGTAGAGCACGATTGATGGATTCTACGTAAGCATGCAGCGATCAGCGGTCAGCAATCAGCGGTCAGCCGTCAGTGGTCAGCGGTCAGCCGTGAGCCTTCGGCCAATGGCTGTTCGCGTAGCGCTTAAGCTGATAAATGATAACTGATAACTGATAAATGATAACTGATAACTGATAACTGATAACTGATAACTGATAACTGAATGCTGAATGCTGAATGCTGATAACTGATAGCTGATAGCTGAATGCTGAATGCTGATAACTGATAGCTGATAGCTGAATGCTTAAGTGCGATCGCGTAGCGTGACCTACGGTCAATCGCATCAGCCTCTGAGCCTTGTGGAAATTTAAAATAAAACAGAGAAAGTCTTAGCATCTAAGTATCAACCAACATCCATGAGTCAAACCGAACAAATCCTATCCCAGTTACCTGGTGATGTTCTCGGACGCCTGCGCAGTGCTGACAAAGTCTGGAAAGCC
>NZ_JAAHHX010000964.1:0-1131 GCF_010672065.1 Moorena sp. SIO4A1
TATCTGGGTACCCCATTTCTGAGATTCATCTAATTTATCTTGTAGAGATGGACAAAACAATAGCATATTAACTTGTTCTATGCCTAGCCCATCTCCCCATCTCCCCATTTCCCCATCTCCCCATTTCCCCATCTCCCCATTTCCCCATTTCCCCATCTCCCCATCTCCCCATCTCCGGGGCCCCACACTTTTATGATGGGTATTAAACCGGACTTGATATGAGGGGGATCAGGGGGATCTCACAGGGGTAGGTTTTTAACAAAGACGTGAGGTGTGGGGTGTAGGGGGACCGGGTGTAGGGTGTGGGTGATCAGAAAGCGATGCAGCGCCGCCAAAGGGGGTTTCCCCCATGAGCGACTGCATCAAGACAATATACTTAATTTGTCGTTGTCTTGATGGAATAGCGAGTGGGGGAAACCCCCGCGTGAAGGTAATGGTGCGCTTACAGTCGTCGAATTAAATTCGCCACGGGTCGCACCATTAGCATCGCTAAAAATCATCATTGTCTTGATCCCAAGCGCGAGTGGGGGAAACCCCCGTGAGGCCACTGCATCGCTTGTCTGTACCCCCACACCCCACACCCCACACCCAATACCCCACACCTGAGGTCAAAGTAAAAAACCTACCCTTATGAGCACAGCCCCTCCCCATTAGCGACGGCATCAAGACAGTGAAATTGGATATTTTGTGAGTTGTAGCTAATTGTAAAATTTCTGTCTACTAATTGTGAAAATTATGTCTAGTCTTTATAAATGAAATCTCTCGGTAGATAGTTTTTTTTTGCTATACTTTTTAAGTATGATTTACTTGTATAAAGTCTGGTTGTAACGCTTTTATATAAGCTGACAGCCATGGTATCTTGAAATCATGATATTGCTTAATTGTCTACTTGTGGCGTTAGCTGTATTGTAAGCATTCAGCCGTCAGCCGTCAGCCGTCAGCCGTGAGCTAAAAGCTCACGCTACGCGAACAGCCTTGTGGCACAGGCTTTGGCCACGCTACGCGAATGGCCACGCTGTGCGAACGATGCTGTGAGGTAACTCAGCATTATTCCAATGCTTACTTGTTTTATTCCAAAGCTGATAGCTGTTCGCGAAGCGTGCGCGTAGCGCTTTAGCTGAATGCTTACGA
>NZ_JAAHHX010000965.1:0-1131 GCF_010672065.1 Moorena sp. SIO4A1
GTTGAATGTTGACTAAAGGTAGTAACCACCAGTAAGTTTTACCCGAAGCTGGATGCACAAAACCCCATACCCAAACCCACTCATAGCGCCACTGAACCTTGGAGACGAAACCTTAGGATAGTGGAGCCTTAATCAATAAGTTTTAACCCTTTTCTGCATAGCCTGCCAACCATAAAGGCTCCACTATCCTTACGGTAACTTCAAAGGCGATTGGGGTTTCCCACCAGGGGAGCCAGAGGCGACGCAGCACAGGGAAAGAGTCCAACCCGATGTTCGTCCATCGCCCACAACTCAATCTCTGCCCCCGGATGCTGCTGTCGTAACTGCTCTACTCGCTCAGGCAGTTTTTTTTCCAGGCTTCTTGTTCCATTGGGTCTTGCTGTTGATGCTCCGGACGGGGCAGGCGTAGCCGAAACTCCATCTGCTTCAGATATTCCCAACCTCGTTGAGGTGCAACCCGACGCTCGAGCACTCGACTCATCCAATCGGCTACCTTGCGACCATTCCACAACCCGCTCTCATCCACAGGGGCTTCTAGAGCTTGTAGGAGTTGGGCTTGTTGAACCTCATCGAGTAAAGGTTCGGCTCCACGATTATGATGCCGACCATCACCTACTCCTGCTTCCCCGTCTTGGTTGTAGCGCTTTGCAATTACTCGTATCCAGCGCTGCGGAATACCCCGTTGCCTCTCGCACCTCTTCCGTCTGTTTCCCTAATGCCTTCAACCACAGGATTTGGTATTGGCTGCGTTCTACAGCATCACGCTCCTTGACGATACCGTTCCTCCAATTCCTCACAACTGGTGATGAGGTAATAGTCTCAGGCGTTTGGGCATAAATCTTTCCCGACTCACTTTATACAATAAGTCTACACCCGGATTTGATATTAGATGAGCTTTGTGTGCCCAGGGACTGGCAAGACCGGTGCCAGGTATTCAGGGCATTGTAGAGGCGGGAGTTTTTTTTCGAGTGCGTTCCTATGGTTTTGAGTGGCATCGCGCATCAAAGAACGCTGGCTCCCACTCAGCTTTTTTGAATCTCTCAAACATCCATCTGACAAACAGTTTGACAAAACAGTGACCGCCTTTTGTCAGTCAGTCAGCTCATATCCACTAAGAATTTCAAAATAAGA
>NZ_JAAHHX010000966.1:0-1130 GCF_010672065.1 Moorena sp. SIO4A1
TCAGGATATAGAATGGAAGAAAAAAATTGATAAATTTATTACTAACTTAAGGTGGGAGATAATTTTGGAAAAATCCTTGGGTGTTGAATCTATTTATTACCAAGGTCTACGACAAGCTGCTTATGAAAAATGTGCTAACTAAATCCCTGAAAGCTGACTGCTGAAAGCTGACTGCTGAAAGCTGACTGCTGAAAGCTGAATAATGAATACTTACAACCCTATGATTATTCAAATAGACGCTTAAATAGACGACTATGTTAAACCCATTCTTTTGGATTAAGCGTGCTTCCCATCGTCGATGGTTTTACCTGCTGATTCTGGTAGTTGTGGCACTGGCTCTAGGGGTAGGGTTACCCCATACCTCATCAGCATTTGATTTATGTGGGTTGTTGGATGGTGATGCAGGAATTGAGATAATTCAGTTAATCACCATTTCTGATCAACAAGAAGTAGAGCTGGGTAAGTGTTTGAATCAACAAGAAGTTGCTCAAGGGCTGGAGATTTACAGCGGACGCAAAATCACTGAATACGTCCAAGACATTGGTAAGAGATTAATCCCCTATAGCGATCGCCCCAATTTTCCCTATACCTTTCAAGTAGTCAGGAACAACGATATAAATGCCTTTGCCTTGGTGGGTGGCTTTGTTTATGTTCATACTGGCTTGCTGAAAGGGGTAGAAAATGAAGCTGAGTTAGCTGCAGTGATAGCTCACGAAATTGCTCACATTACTAGCAAACACAGCATAGAGAAACTGCGCCAGATTATCAAAGACAAGAACCTTGAGGTAAATAGTGAAGTCGAGTATGGGACAATTATAAATCTTCTTGAGGATATCGCCTTCTCTCTTCCCCGAGGAAGGCAGCAGGAATATGAAGCGGATCGCAAGGGATTAGAAATGTTGCACGGTGCTGGCTACGCTCCCTCAGGCATGACTGGATTTCTCGAAAAATTAACCAAAGGCAATACACCGGCAATGCTAAGAACCCACCCAGAACCAGCAAAACGCCTTGATACTCTCAACGAAATAATCAACAAAAAAGGTTGGGATCCCAATGATGGTGATGGCTTAGACAGTGATGCTTACAAACAGAGAATCCAATCTCTAGCAATCGAGTAGGTGAGCTAGCTA
>NZ_JAAHHX010000967.1:0-1127 GCF_010672065.1 Moorena sp. SIO4A1
TTCTAGCCCAGTTAGCTGCTGGGAAATCTGTAGCTACTGCCATGCCTAACTTGGCTCTGCAAATTGGTGTAGTTATGTTGATGGTTTGGCTATTTCGCCTGGAAAATAAGGCAGAACGGAAATTATAATAGCAGGAAAACCATGACACTCCTTGGATCCACAGAGGAATCTCAGGGTATACTAATGGGACAAGAAGATTATGGAAGCCATGCAAGCCATGGTGAGCATAGCCTATCTAACGGCTCGGATTAGGTGCGAACTAAATGTTTAGGCTCGTCTAGATTTTACCGAAAAGCATCAATACACTCTACTAGACAAAAAATCTTTAGCTGGACAAAAGTAACCATCCTATCGGCTTGTTTGAAACACGATATGTAGCTGGTGTCATTCAGGGCCAACAAGCCTATTTGCTGACTAACCTAGTGAATGGTAAAAGTCAAACCCTGCTCCAGCCTCAAGCAATTTGGACAATCGGTCGGGGACGCCAGTCAGCAATACAGCTCCCCGAGAAGCGTTTGTCTAGACATCATGCTGTGATTCAGCACATTCAGAAGCAGGGATTTTACTTAATTGACCTTAAGAGCACTAATGGTTCCTTTATCAATGGAAAACGAGTCAAAGGATCTCATCTGCTCCAGGATGGGGAGTATGTTCAACTCGCTAGCATTAGTTTTTGTTTTTTCTTTTGCGAACAGACTAAGACAGTAGAGAACATTAGCTCAAATATCCTAGCCCAAATCGAAGCTTTAGCAGCAGAAAACAACTTAACCAGTGATCAAGCAACAACTGCCTCATCCTTATCTCAAGATCAGATCAGCAAAGATACTAACCCATTTGTACACGGGCAAGAAACAGACGTATTTGGATCAGTTGACTCTGCACAAGAAATGCAAGAGCTTGAAGGAGCAACCTCTTCTGAACTCACTCCGGCTCAGCAGTTAGAAATTCTAGACCGCTTTTTAATTAGAAAGTACACTCAAGAAAAGTAAATTGTAAGCATTGAGCAATCAGCGGTCAGCGGTCAGCTTTGTGGCACAGGCTTCCAGCCTGTGACTTCACTCAGATTAAACCAATGCTTACCTGTTGTCTTGATGCAATAGCAAGTGGGAGGAACCACGGCAGCGCGA
>NZ_JAAHHX010000968.1:0-1126 GCF_010672065.1 Moorena sp. SIO4A1
TTACTAACTAAATTGACTAAGTTCTATTCAAGCTAGAATGTTGTATCAAGTTCACGCTAGCGTATCAAGTTCAGCCTGAAATATCGTATCAAGCTTAAGACTAAAGCTGGTGTCATCTTGGAAGACGGCAATTAAGTCCCCCTTGTAATATAGAGCTGTATCCAGTGCTGATGTACCACTAAGATTACTGTAATTCACAGTGTAACCATTGATACTACCACCGAGCTGAACTTTATCACCTTCTGCCCGATTAAAGTCAGTGATTGTCGTGTCTCCCGGATTATCTTTACCAATGTAGTCAATCTCGGTAATATCACCATTTTTACCTAATACAAAGGTATCGGCACCCGTGCCACCAGTTAGGATGTCCCTTGGGCCGTAAATACTCTCTTCACCCTCAAGAGTGTCCTTGCTAGAGTGACAGATTAGAATCAGACCTTGACCACCAATTAGGGTGTCGTTCCCTGTACCACCAATTAGGGTATCGCTGCCAGAGCCACCAGAGAGGTAGTCGTTGCCAGAGCCACCATTCAAGTAGTCATTGCCAGAGCCACCATTCAAGTAGTCATTGCCAGAGCCACCATTCAAGTAGTCATTGCCAGAGCCACCATTTAGAGTGTCCTTGCCATCGCCACCAATTAGGGTGTCGTTGCCAGAGCCACCATTTAAGCAGTCGTTGCCAGCGTCACCAAATAAGCAGTCGTTGCCAGACCCACCAATTAGAGTGTCCTTGCCAGCGTCACCTCTTAAGTAATCGTTGCCAAAGCCACCACTTAAGTAGTCCTTGCCATCGCCACCTCTTAAGTAGTCGTTGCCAGCGCCACCAATTAGAGTGTCCTTGCCAGCGTTACCTGTCAAGTAGTCGTTGTAATCGCCACCACTTAAGTAGTCCTTGCCATCGCTACCAATTAAGTAGTCGCCGTTAATCTTAGGGATCTTTGCCATGTCATTTATTCCTTATCGATTGCAATTGTTTGAAAATTTGTGAATTGTTCTGTTCGGAAAGATTCCCCCTATTTGTCTGAGTTACATCTTGAAAAATTCTTCAAGAAATACTCATTATTAATAGTGGGACTTAAGAAACCCAGTTTATGGGTAAGTCAATGGTAATTTTGATCAACAATCC
>NZ_JAAHHX010000969.1:0-1126 GCF_010672065.1 Moorena sp. SIO4A1
TCCGATGAATTCACCAAAAGCAAGTTGAGAATTACTATTACCGATTTAGATAAAATTTTCGGAACGATAAGTTTTTTATTGTCAAACAAATAAGATTTTACACGGGGACGCGGAGATTGGATCATTGAGTAATTGATTCAATCTACTCGCTCTGTTCATTAAATAAAATACCCGCGTCCATCAGACCTCTCCAACAAATAAATTTATGGTAAAATAAGAGGATAATAACAAATTATTTTTAGGAATATCATCCATGAGCTATACTTGGGATTATATCCAGAAAAATCCTAAACAAACCAAACGATTGCTAGGGATAAATCATGAACAACTCTCTCAACTGATAAAACAAGCTAAGTTATTACATCGTCAACATCAAGAAAAAAATCAAAATCAAAAAGTCCGGCTAATTAAGCCTGGGGGAGGTGCTTCACAAAAATTATCACTGTCTTGATGCAGTCGCTCATGGGGGAAACCACGGCAGTTGCTCATGGGGGAAACCACGGCAGTTGCTCATGGGGGAAACCACGGCAGTTGCTCATGGGGGAGACCACGGCAGTTGCTCATGGGGGAGACCCCCAAGACCGCGCTGCCTCCCCAAGACCGCACTGCCTCCCCAAGACCGCGCTGCCTCCCCAAGACCGCACTGCCTCCCCAAGACCGCGCTGCATCGCTATTAGAACAAGTAAAAAAGTGCGAAGAAGAGTTTGAAGTTACCGTAGAACCGGGTCGCCTTTATGCAGGGCTGTTTCATTCTGGCCAAAAATAGATGGGGAGATGGGGAGATGGGGAGATGGGGATAATTTTGGACAAATAGTCGGAATTTTGGCCAAATTTATCTAACACTCCTCGAAGGCCGAATCACGAATTGTTAGTCATTGGAGTTGCTTCCTCCCAACTAATTTGTCAGATTTTAATGACTTTATTGGCGGATTTTTCGGGAAATTTTAGTTGATTTCCCTATCCCCCTATCCCCCTATCCCCCTATCTCCAATAATCACTTATAGCGCTACGCGCCAGGCATGCTAGCAATAGGCATGAAGCGCAATAGTGAAGAAAAAAGCTTACTAATCAAGGGATTGAGCGATTTTAATTTTTATTCACTTGTCAAACACCATAGTGCGTAGTG
>NZ_JAAHHX010000097.1:0-17884 GCF_010672065.1 Moorena sp. SIO4A1
ATACCAAGTTATTGCTGGGATTAAATCAGCTCATTAGGGAAATTAATCAATGTCAAACCTTTTTGTATTCTGGATAATATGGCTTATTTGTTACTCATTGATTCCGGAGAGTGACAGAAGAGGGATATAGCGTTTATTACATTTATGAGGTACGCTTATCAACCTCAAAGTCCCCCTTTTTAAGGGGTACCAACGGGGGATCGGTTTGTACCTCATGGGAGAGACAAACGCTATACTATGTCCTCAACTATAATTCCAGGGCAAACCCATCTAAATTCTAGAAGTCTTACTCAGAAGCGATGCAGCCCAGTTTTGGGGAGGCAGCCCGGTCTTGGAGGTTTCCACGGGGCTTTCAGGGATGCAGAGGTGCGACCCGTGGCGAATTTAATTCGACGACTGTAAGCGCACCTAAGCGGTATTGAAGGTTTTCCCTGCTCGCTATTGCATCGAGACAGCTTGCCCATAGCCTATAAGCTGATAACTGATAACTGATAGCTGATAACTGATAGCTGATAGCTGATAGCTGATAACTGATAGCTAAATAATTACAAACTTTTCCCTCTCTTATATTACTTTAAAAAAAATAGTTATAATAGATGACAATTAATTACTAAAAAATCAACTATGCTTACTAGCTCAATGTTAACAAAAATAAGTACAGTCTTTACCGCAATGGTAATGACTGTACTTTTAGTAAAATCAGATTTATACAAGAGATTTAACCCTGAGCAATCTTACGCCACAGCAAATAACTACCAGAACAAAGAAAACAACAGTGTAACGAAGATTGAATTTGGCCAGACTAAAGATGGTCAAAACGTTTATCTCTATACTTTAACCAATACTAATGGTTTAGTAGCGAAGATAACCAACTATGGTGCGACTCTTACTGAATTACACTTGCCTGACAACAGCGGTGAGCTAGACGATGTAGTGCTGGGATTTGATAGTCTAGAAGATTATTTGGCGGCTAAGCGCTACCTATATTATGGTGCAATTGTTGGTCGCGTCGCTAATAGGATTAAAGATGCTCAGTTCACTCTCAATGGTCAAAAGTATGATCTAGCTGCTAATGCCGGTTCCCATCACATCCATGGTGGTAACAAAGGTTTTGACAAAGTGGTTTGGAATGCTGAACCAATTAACAGTAGCCAAGGACAGGCACTAAAACTAACTTATCTGAGTGCTGACTCAGAAGAAGGATATCCAGGTGATTTGACAGTTACAGCTATTTACACTCTGACTAACGATAATGAGTTAAAGCTGGAAATGACTGCTACCACTAACAAACCTACTCCTGTCAACTTGGTGAATCATTCATATTGGAACTTGGCTGGTCATGCTTCTGGAAATATTCTAGGACAATATTTAACGATCAATGCCGATAGATATACGCCTAACAACGAACAGCGAATCCCTACAGGAGAGATTAAATCAGTTAAAGATACACCCTACGACTTTACTCAGCCTCAGTTGATTGGAGATGGCATTAATCAGCTTAGAAATACCCTAAAGCAAAACTATCCAGGAGGTTACGACCTCAATTATGTTTTGAATGGAGAATCAGAAAAAATCAAACTGGCAGCTACTGTATATGAACCAAAATCTGGTCGGGTGATGGAGCTTCACACTAATCAGCCAGGAATACAGTTTTTTTCTGGAAATCTTCCTAAGCTTAGAACTGTGGGGAAAGGAGATGTTGTTTATACAAATCATCAAGGTTTGTGCCTAGAGACACAACATTTTCCTGACTCAGTCAATCAGCCTAACTTTCCTTCGATTATCTTGAATCCAGGTGAAACTTATCGACACCTAATGGTTTATAAATTTTACACCAAACAAAATAATCTAGGAAAAATTATTGCTCCCAATACTCAAGTTGAAAAGGTAGCAGGAGGTTTTAAATTTACTGAAGGACCTGTTTGGCATCCCGACGGATTTATGCTATTTAGTGATATTCCAGCTAATACTATTTATAAATGGCAACCAGAGCAAAAAACCGAGATTTTTCGTCAACCTTCTGGCAATGCTAATGGTAATACTTTAGACCGCTCAGGGCGTTTAGTTACTGCTGAACATAGTAATCGTCGTCTATCCCTAACACAGAAAGATGGAAAAATCGTAACTCTAGCTAGTCACTACCAAGGGAAGCGGCTGAATAGTCCCAACGATCTAGCAGTCAAATCAGATGGTAGCATCTATTTTACCGATCCTCCCTATGGCATCAAATCCGAACAAGAAGAATTAGGGTTTTATGGTGTTTATCGCCTAGCACCAGATGGCACACTAACCCTGCTAGTTGATGACTTTGTGCGCCCTAATGGTATTGTCTTTTCCCCAGATGAAACTAAATTATATGTGAATGATTCACAAAGAGGTCATATTCGGGTTTTTGATGTCAAGCCAGACGGGATGTTAGAGAATGGAAAACTTTTTGCCGAACTGAAACCTCCTAGTAAAGAGGGGGCAGCAGATGGTATGAAGGTAGACATCCAAGGAAATGTTTACAGCACTGGACCAGGAGGAGTTTGGATTTTCTCACCACAAGGGGATCTACTTGGCATTATTGAAACACCAGAAGCGCCTGCTAATTTAGCATGGGGCGACAGTGACTACCAAACCCTTTACATTACAGCAAGAAACAGTCTTTATCGTATCCGTCTTAAGATTAAAGGGATGCCCTAGAAAGTCATACCTATTCTCCTGCATTCATCAGAGACTTAGTAGGAGTATAGAATTCAGAATTCAGATTAATAATAATTTGTAGGATGGGTAGAGCGATACCAAAACCTATCGCTCTCTGGCTCCTGTTCGGTTTTATCCTTCAACCTAACCTACAATAAGGTGAATTCCATAACCATCATTATTCCAAACTATTCTGGTCAATAGGGGATTTTGGTGAACGAACGAGTTTCCTAACTTTACCATCTTGTTTTGATGTCACATAGATTTCTCCTTCTTCGTCCACCCCGAATCGCACATCAGAGCGTTTTTTACCAATGATTTCGAGAAAAGAAGCTTCTTGCTCTCCGTCAAAGAGTCTGAGTTCTTTTATTTTTGCCTGTTTGCCATTGACAAGTTCATCTACAGGAACGTGGAAAAATCTTGCATCATGAGCGAAATCAGCAAAAATGTATTGACCGATTAATTCAGGAATTGCTTTGCCCCGATAAACATAACCACCAGCGATCGCAATTCCATAGAAGCCTTTTATGTCGGGGGGGATGTCATGGTCATATTGGGCAACGGGATAAGTATAGCCATAGGAGCGATCGTTTTTGGGTAATGCAAACAAAACATTTTCATTATTTTCCTTTATAACCCAAGTACCTTCCCGCTCGCCCCAACCATAGTTAGCTCCTTTGATACCAAGATTAACTTCTTCAATAAAAGCCTGACCAGTATCAGCAATCAACATTTTGCCTTCGCCACCAGTATCCCAGCTAAAACGATGGGGATTACGCAGTCCATAAGCCCAGATTTCACCCAAGGTTTTAGGCTCTTCATCTGTAACAAAAGGATTATCACGAGGAATACCATATTGACCATTAACACTATTTTTGCCAAAGGGATCGATTCTGAGAATTTTGCCCAGCGGTGTTCCCAGATCCTGTCCATTATCCAAGGGATCGGTATCGCTAACAGGGTAGCCATCACTACCGCCATCAGCTACTGCAATGTAGAGTAAACCATAATCATCATCCCCTCGTTTAGCATTGGGATTAAAGCCCAATTGTCCAACATTATGATCTGGGTAAGGCTCTTCAATGCGCAAAATCTCACGGGATGTTCCGACAAAAGTATTGCTAGAAGGGTTTGTTGCCTTCCATTCGCGAATTACATCGTGGTGGGCACTTTCGATAATGTTATTGTTATTGTCAATAATTGGTTTGGTAACGGGTAAGTCAGGAGTACCGCCAGTTTTAACTTCGCTAGTTACAGTATAAAAAATTCCATTGTCAGCAAATTCTGGATGAAAAGCAAAATAAGCGAAGCCCTGTTGAGGAGTTTCATAAGTAAAGTCTGCACAAATTAATTTTTTCAGATTCATATAAACAGTAGCAGTGCCGTCAACAATGACATACAACTTGCCACGCATATCGTTAACAAATAATCGTCTGGTACCATCTCCTGCATGGGTAAGCAGGTTCAAGCGAGCAGCTTTATTTCTTCCAGTTCCACTGTTGGGAATTTGAACAACTTCTTCCAATCTGACAGAGAGTTCTGACTTTTTAATTGGTTCGGGAATGGGATCGGTTATCTGGGCAGAAGAAATCCTGGCAACAGCAAAGATGACCAAGAAGAGCGACAAGAGAAAACAGAGAATGCGAAATTTCTTCATACATAATATGAATGCTGCTAAGGTAAGGGCGCGGACGCTAAAAATCTGAGAAATCCAAAAATACGAAACCCCTGAGCTTGGAGTCATGGTGGCGTAATTTAGTTTTTTGTATGTTACAGCTCAAGGCACTGGTTCCGCAATTCTTCCCCACAAGAGCAAGATCAATAGAAAATACTTATACTTCTGTTAGAAATTGTTACTATAGTAGTTTATCCCTATTAACTAAGTCTTAGCATCTAAGACCTAGACACTTGTTGGTGCATTCTACAGAGTAACTCTAATGGAAGATTTAACAACTATCAGCAAACCCAAGCATATTGTTTTAACCTCCCATCCTAGCTCTTCTAGATTAAATTCTCCAGCAATTAACTGGGGAGAAAGTGACCCCCTCAAACGAGGACCCATTGTCGGTACCTTAGTTAACTCAGCTCATCGGAATGTTATTGGTACTCACTCAGGCTCCTATTCAGTGTATCGAGCTTTAGCCGTAGCCAGTGGTACACTCCAGCCTAATCACCGCCCGGATCTCACCAACACTGCGCCCATTGTCCCAATTGGTCCTCATCCCAGTTGGACTGACCCTAATTTGATTGTTTCTCTCGACCCCTTTGGGGCGATGGTAGGTGAAGTTTATAGCGATTTATATCAGCAGGGATACGACATTAGACCCACAATTGCTATCACCAAAGCTCATATCAATATGCCAGAACTACAGGATGCTGTAGAGAAAAACCGTTTAGCAATTGATGGCAAAATTATTAAAAACGATGGTAGTTTAGTAGTCACTAAAGTAGCAATTGACCCGGTTTGGTATCTACCGGGAATTGCCCAGCGATTGAACATTCAAGAAAGTTACCTGCGCCGTGCTCTATTTCAGCAAACCGGTGGCATGTTCCCGGAACTGATCACCCGCCCCGATTTAAAGGTATTCTTACCCCCCATTGGTGGCATCACTGTCTATTTAATTGGTGATGTGGCAGCCATTACTGAACCCAATCGACTGCTGGCTGTACGAGTTCATGATGAATGTAATGGTTCCGATGTTTTCGGTTCCGACATCTGCACCTGTCGTCCCTATCTAGTCCATGGTCTAGAAGTCTGTGTCCAGACAGCCCAAGGTGGAGGTACAGGTGTCATTGTTTATTTCCGTAAAGAAGGTCGCGCCTTAGGTGAAGTAACTAAGTTTTTAGTGTATAATGCCCGGAAACGTCAGGAAGGAGGTGATAGCGCTAATGCCTACTTCAACCGTACAGAGTGTGTGGCTGGGGTTCAAGATATCCGCTTCCAAGAACTAATGCCTGATGTGCTCCATTGGCTGGGAATTAAACGAATTGACCGTTTTGTCTCCATGAGCGATATGAAATATAACGCTATCGTTCAATCCGGTATTGAGATTATTCAGCGCATTCCCATTCCAGAACACTTGATTCCCGCTGATGCCCAAGTAGAAATCGCTGCCAAAAAAGCTGCTGGTTATTACACTGAACATACAACTGAACTAGATGCGATCGCATTGGCTGAAATTCAAGGACGTGGTTTAGGCGATTAGTCCTTAAAGTCAATAGTCACAATAGTCAATACTCAATACTCACCCCCGAATTGCCTATTCCCTCATTCCGAGTTACCTATGTCACCTGTGGATAATGCACAACAGCAGTTAATCGCTTACTTAAGAAGCCCATGGGCAATTCGGGAGAGATGCGATCGCATTTTCACCTTAGCTACTGCTGACCAGTTGCAGTACTTTCGCTGCAATTTAACCAAGCTAGAGCAAGTAGCTAACTATGTCATCGAGGTTATGCACCAGCACTACCCCGATTTCCAGATTCCATTTCATAGTCGCTGGCGGCATTTTGAGGTAGGGAATGTCCCTCGTCTTCGGGAACTAGACCAGAAATTAGTAGGATTCACTCCACTCCAAAAAGCCCAAACCAAATTCGACTTAGTCATCATTAGTGTCCTACTCGATGCTGGGGCTGGCAGCAATTGGCAGTATCATGAAGCAGAAACCGGACTAGTGTTTCGCCGTTCCGAAGGATTAGCCGTTGCTAGTTTCCGCATGTTCTGTCAGGGAGCTTTCTCCAGCGACCCAGACCTACCTTGGCAAGTCGATGCCAAAGGACTTCAATCCTTGAGCGCCCACCACTTAGCCCAGGGATTCCAGGTCAGTCAAACCAATCCACTCATAGGCATAGACGGTAGGCTAGCCTTACTACAGCGCTTAGGTCAAGCCCTCGTGGGCTTACCACATATGTTTGGCAAAGTCAATCCTCGTCCTGGCAACTTAGTAAATTACTTGGTAAATGACCACTTGCTAGATAAGTTGCAGGTTACCAAGGGATTGCAGCTTAGCAACTTGAACCCTGAAAGTTGCCAAGACAACCAAAGTTGGGTCAAGCCACTGACAGATTTACAACCTCTCCAGGAGCAACCTGCAACTTGTCAACCAGCTAACCTACAACCTGCCAAGCTACAACCTGCAACCTGTGAACCGGCCAACCTTCTGAGTGCCACTAACCTATTCAGCACCGTCCTGGAAGGATTAGGGGATATTTGGCCAAAACGAGAATCCATCGCGGGGGTCAATTTAGGGGATGTGTGGCAACATTCTGCTCTCAAAGGGGATAACTACGGTTCCGAGTATGTACCATTTCACAAACTCTCCCAGTGGTTAACTTACTCCCTATTAGAGCCATTGCAGGAACTGGGTTTAGAGATTACTGAACTTGAGCAGTTGACTGGCTTAGCAGAATATCGCAATGGGGGCTTATGTTTAGATCTAGGATTACTAGAGGTCAAGGATAGCGCTATTTTACAACAGTCTCACTTACCCAGCTCCGAAGTGATTATTGAGTGGCGAGCACTCACCGTTAGTTTGCTAGATCAAATAGCAGCAACTATTCGTCAACAACTGAACCTGAGTGCTACTGAATTGCCACTAGTAAAAGTCTTACAAGGAGGAACTTGGACAGCAGGACGTAGAATTGCTGCTCAATTGAGACCAGGAGGCTCTTCCCCGATTCAGATAGAAAGTGATGGCACAGTCTTTTGAAAAAATTTGACCAAAAATTTGGGTACTCAAGTCCAGTTGGGTGATCGAGTTGGTTGAGTTACCCATTACCCATGACCTTTTACCTTTTACCGTCAATAGCCTTTTTTCGTTCTTCGAGGATACTGCGAATGGAAGCTGTATCCAGAATTCCCAGAACTACACCCTTGTCACTAACCACAGGTAGCTGATCTAGCTGCTCTTTCTCCAGAATTTTGACAACCTCTAACAGGGAATGATCCGATTGAACAGTTCTAAAAGTCTTAACAGACTTCATCAGTGCTCTTACTGGAGTCACCGGCCAATTAGAGGTAGGAACAGTTTTGAGATCATCCACTACCACAACTCCTAGCAGTTGACTGGCTTCATCGGTTACTAGAAACTTGCGCCACTGATTTTTACCGATAATGTACTCGTTGACAAACTCCCTTAGAGACAAATCAGCCAATACAATTGGGCTGTTGGCAATGACCGCATCTTCTGCTGTCAACCCCTCTAGCTGGTCTTGAACCATAGCAGATTGGGCAGACATGCCAGCATTTTGCAGCAAGAACAAACCTATTAAGGCAAACCAGATGCCATTAAAGTTACCATACAGTAGGATTGGAAGCACTCCATAAATAATTCCTCCCCAACCAAAGAACTGACCAACACGGCTAGCAAATAACACACCTTTGTGTGGGTTGTCCGTAACTTGCCAAACCAGTGCCTTCAGGATGTTACCCCCATCTAGGGGTAAGCCAGGAATTAAGTTGAACAATGCTAAAGCCAAGTTGATGGAGGCGAGGAGTCCAACAATTGCTGCTAATGAACTAGCTAGATTGGCATTGGCCTGAACGGCATATAGTAGAGCAAATAGTAGCAAACTAACAGCTGGACCAGCAATCGCAACTAAGAACGCCTCTAGTGGACTTTTTGATTCTTTCTCCAGGCTAGCTAGACCACCAAATAGGAAGAGGGTGATAGATTTAACCTCAATTCCCTGCTGGATCGCCACAAAGCTGTGTCCTAGTTCATGAGCTAACACAGAGGCAAATAACAAAAGTGCAGTCACAAATCCTAAAAACCATGGCAAAACACCGCTCAATCCTGAAAAATTTGCTAAGTCACCTCCGAAATCAAAGGTGACTAAAGCTAAGACTAGAAACCAGCTTGGATTCACATAAAAGGGAATCCCAAATAAATTCCCAACACGAATACTGCCGTTCATGCAGACTACCTCAAACTCTCCTAAGACGTTTTTTTATACCAAGTTGGCTTCTAAGGTAGTAGATAGGGTATGGTTCATGATTAACATTTCATAAAAAATAGTTCATGAAAAATAGATCATGATACGATTGCCAGTTATCCTTGGCAGTAAAGGGTTTATCGCTTTTGCCAATCAACAATCAACCAAGAGCAATGAACAATTAACCTACCTTAAGGCAACTCGATAGTAGTTTCGTCTTTCATGGTTCTATCGTAACGAAATGTAAAAGATTTGCCGATTGCTCAAATGCCGTAAAATCCGTCCACGCTTAGTGCGGTTTTAGGAATGCAGGTGGTTTGACCCCTCTGTGTTTCCATCGGCATAATAAAATTAAGCACCGCTCAAGCGTGTTTAGAGCAACATCTTCTTTAAGCACTACCCCCCTTCCTACTAGTGAAACTGACTAAACGATGTCCGTCTTTGAAACCAAAATCACCCACTCTTACAACCAACAAGACATCCAGCAAATCCTCAATCTAGCCCTGGCACGTCAGGAAATGGTTGAAGAATTTTCCCGTGAACAGTTGGTCGAAATTGCTGCTGAATTAGGGATTTCAATCCACACTCTCTTAGAAGCAGAACGAGAATGGCTAGCCCAGCAACAAGAACAGCAAAAACGTAATGAATTCAATAGTTACCGACGTAGCCAATTTAAAAAAAGTTTTGGAAAGTTTGTAATCGTTAATAGTTTTTTAGTGGCGATCAATCTAATTAACGTTGGTTACCTGTCTTGGTCTTTATATATTTTATTGTTCTGGGGTTTGTGGATAGCACTCAGGGCGTGGAATACTTATCAAATACAGGGCGAAGACTATGAAAGAGCTTTCCAAAAATGGAAACTTCAAAACCAGGTAAAACAGATAGCCCAATCAACTTATACTAGTCTCAAAAACTGGATTCAAGACCAAGGACTAATGACTAAGGACTAATGCCTAACATAAATAATTTCAGCTAAATCGCTGATCAACAATGTTTCTTCCTGAATATCTCCTAAAGCATGAGCCACTGCGATCGCTTTTTCATAAAAACTCCGAGCTTCCAACAAATTACCAGTGTCTTGATATAACTGGGCAAACAACTTTAGAGCAACTAGCTCTTCACGGCGATTGTTTTGTTCTTGTGCCAAAGCCAGATATTCCTTCAGTGCTTTCACCGCTTGCCGATTCTTACCTGTAGCGATATGGGTTAAAGCTATACCCTTAATAGCACGAATCTGATTGAAAACATTGTCAACTTTTTCAGCCAGTATCTGGGCAATGCGGTAAGAATACAAAGCATCTTTTTCCCGTCTAGCGGCGAGATAGGCATCTCCCAAATTATTCCGAATATTCGTCTCACCTAACTTATCCCGAGAGCGACGCCGTAAAACTAGGGCAGCTTCATACCACTTAATCGCCTCGGGATAATTTCCCCCTTGAGCTGCCACTAAGCCTAGATTATTCAGACTCAACCCTTCACCGTCATCATCCTTAATAGTACGGGAAATGGTCAGTGCTTCCATAAAAGCTTCTTGGGCTGCTTTCAGGTTTCTCGTTTGCAGCAATAATATTCCAATATTATTTATACTATAAATCTGTGGCTGAAAACTTTGTTGAGAACGGGCAGCACCCAAGCCTCGGCGCAAGGCTCGCTCTGCCTCCTGATAGCGTCCCAACTTGGCGTAAGTCTGACCTAGGGAATTGTAAGTTTTACCCAATCCCTCAAAGTCACCAATTTGCTGATAAATTTCTCCCGCTTGGGACAAATACGCGATCGCTTCGTTCAAGTTACCACTCTGTTTAGCCAGCTCTGACTGCTCCAGGAAAAAATCTGCCCGATTTCTTGCTTTGCGGTCACGAAGATTGTCTAAAGGGATTGCCAGTTGTTGGTCGATGCTCCGAGTCTGACCCCAAGCCATCGGGCTAGCCAACATTACCAATGGGGTAAAGGCTAGCGCTATTATTCCGGAAAGACTAGTCAGCAACCTGCTACGATTCGCCATACCAAAAGACTCCGTTTGATCAACATTTCTGCTATTATGGAAGTTATGATCAAAGTACCCCGATCAAGGGTGCAAACTAACCGCCCTTTATTCACTCAAAACCGGTACTGCAAACAGATCAGATTCTTCTCGATTCTTGGCTTCGACCCCCAGATAGACCACCCGAATATCATCGGGTAAAGCAGCTTCCAACAGTTCATAGCCTTCTTGAAGTTCGGTTCTCACTTGAGCTGGAGTAATCATTTCTCCCTCCGCTTGCAGATAAGCCGCAATTCTCGTTTCACTCCAGTGAAAGGTCCCAGCCATGATTACCATCAACCGCACCGCTGGTGGTAGCTGTTCCAATGCCATCTCCAGATAACACCACAAGGGTGGTGGTGCTACCTTAAGGTTATAGTGAATAGATTCCACTGGTGGCAAGTCTGCCTGGTTAATACAAACCGCCGTTAGGTTTATGATCTGGTTTTGGAAGGACGTTGACTCTAGTCCATAATCCTCCCGCAAATCCATGCCACCCAGTTCGTGATAGATGTGACGCCAAGTCAGAGCAAATAGATATTCCGCCTGCACAGGCGATCGCGCTGAGTGCCGCACTAATGTATAGACAATAGGACTGTAGCGACAGAAAATTGCTGTAAAGTACTTCCCTTCAGACCGATGACGCTGAAACAAAGTCAGCAATTCCTGATCACTATGATGAAACAGTGATTTAATAAGTGGATGCTTAGATTCAGGAAAATGGGGGATTTGCACAATCTTTCAATAAAAGCTGTAATTAGGAGAATTAGACTAGATGCATCCTGATCTCACCACAACCCCCTCATGTTGAGAAAGGGGAAATGCCGATGGTTAACTGGCATTGGAGTAGATCAATGTCGGGACCTAATATCCTAGGTCTGCACTAGACCTCAAGATGAAGGAGATGGATGCCGATACCAAGTCTACAACCTTTGGTGCTCCGATGCTCCTTCAGTTGAAGCTAAAATTGAGAAAAAGCGTACGCTAATGTCTGATGGTAATAATATTACCTACGATTGGAGAAAAAGTTCATAAGGACCTTTAAACTAATTTATTCAGTTGCTAACTCTGTTTAAGTTTATGATTCTATCAGTTGATATTATTTCCCGGCTAACTTCGCCCCTGCCTCTTGGCGCATTTTTACCCTCTTTGCCTTTAGATAGCCTGTTTTCCACTCAAGGCATCATGGTAATGCTCCTAGGTGCCTATGCCTTTGCCATGTGGATGTTTTTGACCAGCGCTCCAAAAGTTCACACCATCATGGTGTCTGATTTGGCAATAGCGCGACAGTTTTATGAAGGCTTGCTAGAGTTATCCGCAGCAGAAGTCCCCCTACATTACTACTATAATTACGAGCAGACCATGGGGAGTACCAGCATTGACCCCCTATATATGTCAACCAATTTGGGAACCACCCAAGCTACCCAGTTCAGTGGTGCTGATGGGCTATGGTACCAGTTAAAGAAGAATACCCAGCTCCACGTGATTTCCGGAGCTAGCTTGGGCAATAAAAACCAACAACGTCACGTGTGCTTTGATCATCAGTGCTTGGATCAAGTTTTGATGCTGGTGCAGATGAGACGCCTAAAATACAAAGTGCGCACCCTCAAGCCCCTTAACTTTTTGGTCAAGGATCTCGACGATCGTGTAATTGAACTGGCAGAAGTTTCTAATTAGCGGTTAAATCAATAATGGTGAGTTAATCAGGGATTAGGCGGGTAACAATTGCGCGTAGCGCACCAGCCATTGGTTTCATGCCTAATCACATTTACCATGTTTGAAGTAATTATCACAGTACTGATTGTTCTGTTGGGTTCAGCCATCTGTGCTATGGCAGAAACGGCTTTGTTTTCAGTGCCTATCGTTAAAGTCCGACAGTTAGCGCAGTCAAACCAGCCTGCAGTGTTAGCACTACTGGCGATTCGCAAAAACATGAACCGACCCATAGCTACCATTGTTATTCTCAACAACACCTTCAACATTGTTGGCAGCATCGTAATTGGTTCCCTTGCTGCTAGGGTCTTAGGAGAGGCTTGGTTGGGGGTTTTTTCAGGTCTATTTACCTTTCTAATTATTGTATTTGGGGAAATTGTCCCGAAAACCCTTGGTCAGATCTACTCCCAAAACATCGCCCTACTCGTGGCTCTACCAGTTCGGTTCTTAACCGTTGTGTTCACGCCTCTGGTGTGGTTGATGGAAAAAATTACTGCTCCGTTTACTAAAGGTCAAAAACTTCCTACCACCAATGAGGCGGAAATCCGATTTTTAGCGAAGGTTGGGTATCAAGAAGGGGTGATTGAAGATGATGAAGCAGAAATGATCCAACGAGTATTTCAGTTAAATGATTTGACTGCATCTGATTTAATGACTCCGCGAATTATTACCACCTATTTGCATGGTAATACCACTTTGGCTGAGGCTAAACCAAGCATTATTGCTTCGCCTCACACCCGGATGCCTGTGGTTGAAGACTCTATTGATCAAGTAATTGGAATTGCTCTCAAAGATGAGTTACTCACAGCAATCATTGAAGACAAACATAACCAACCCCTTGCTTCTCTGATTCGTCAAGTCCGCTTTGTCCCTGAAACTGTTCGCGCTGATAAGCTACTGAAAACCTTTCAGCAAACCCGTGAACATCTGATGGTTGTACTGGATGAATATGGGGGTGTTTCTGGTGTAGTCACCCTGGAAGATGTACTGGAGGTGCTAACCGGTGAAATTGTTGATGAGACCGATCGCAACATTGATCTCCAAGCAATTGCTCGTAAACGGCGAGAAAAAATGTTGAAATCTTATGGTCTTGATCAGGATTAGTTTCGTGACAATAATAAATAGATAATTGGGATTTTATATGTAAACATAGGATTGAAAAAAAAGCGATTAATCGCTGCTATCCTTTACCTGTTTACTGTTCATTGTTCCCTGTTCCCTGTTCCCTGTTCCCTGTTCCCTGTTCCCTTTCAACCAAGCTATATAAATTAACAAACTATATTTTTTGACATATTTTATAAGCTTGTTATTCTGATTCTTCAAGAGTTTTTAATTGTGAGTATAGCTTTTCAATGCTTTCTTTATCGGGACTTTCTTGGGTAACATTAAAAACTATACTATTGAATTTATTTTGGGCTGTTTTGACAACTTCCTCAGCTTTCCTACAAGATGGATTTCTGAATATTTGATCAAGTTGAGGAAAACACCCACTTAAGCAAAACGTTAGTATAAAGATTATGATTCTCTTAGCTTGGGCAATAGTAGCAAATTTCATCAGACAAGGGTGTAACTTAAGTTAAGTCTAATACCCACTACTGATGGAAATCTAAAGTTTCAGGAAATTTTATCAAAACCTTGGCCGTGGGCCACGCTTCGCGAATGAACGATTCCACAACTCAAGTACCTAGGATTTCAAGTCTTTTCTAGAGTATCAGTTGAGTCAACAGAGTCTCCTGCTGCTTACTACTATACAGATCCACTATAAAGATCCACGGTTGTGCGCCCCTACTGACCGATCACTATCGACCTCAGTTTTTGGTTATCTTCCCACTGGCACAAGCTTGAGATCATCTCTGCTACCCGCGCGATCGCTCCTGTCAATTTGCTCTCCATCCCCTTGACAAATGCCACATTACCTTGAATTATTAGCAATCTGGATTTCTGTCCGATCGAATGGCCCTTATGACACCAGTTTTGGGCTGATCCGGTGGAATTGAGCCAAAAATAAGCCAAAAGGGCAAGATACTGTATATGGGACAGGTAATATGGGACAGGTAATATCCCACAGGTATTTAGTCCATTGGTATCAGCCATTTGGCTGATATTTGCTATGAGGGGTCACACCCCTCACCATTTGTGATAAATTTTAATTAGTAGATGCACCCTGATGATCGAGAGAGTCAAAAACGTGGCTCTCTTTTTTTTTGGGCATAGGGATTGCCTGACAGGGGTAGCGTTTTCCCCAATCACTTAGCCCAAGCCAGCTGATGAAGCTGATGAAATTGACATCTTTAATGCTTTAACACCATGCTTTAAAACTATTGCGAAAAACATTTACCTTACAGGATGACTGCTAAACTATAGCGATATATATTAACCGATTTCGCTAATCTAATAGAAAACTTAACTAGACGGATTTCCAGTAACCAACAACCACCAGGGTGAACCATTCGGTTCAGTATCAGTACCCCGAAAGGAAGTAATAACCAACAGCATTCCCCAGAGTGCGTTCGCGTAGCGTAGCCCTTCGGGCTAATCGCTTTTAGCGGAAGCTGAGGCCTTTGGCCACGCTTCGCGAACGCTTCATCGCGCTTCGCCGTGGGATAAACCGATGCTGACCGAAGAGCCGCTACGGGATGCTCAGCATTGAGCCGCTACGCGAACACACTCTGGGGAATATCAACACTATCTACTTCTATTGGGACCAATTTGCTCATGTTTTCCCAACAGCTGTTAAGGCAAAAACCTTATAGTTAGCAATATAATTCCATAAATTCCGCTAAAATTCCAGCACTATAGTCATACCTAATAACCATTACCCTTCAACACACAGACAAAACCATCCCCTCGCGAGCCAGTAAGTGATTAGGATAGAAAGACTGGAGTTGCTTTTCTAGTGTGTCGAGATAATCATCATTATAGTCAGGATGATAACGAGACATAACTATGTGCTTAACACCTGCCACCTTTGCCGTTGCTATCCCAGTTTGCCAACGCTGATCTTGCCAAATCAAAGGTGAATAATTAGGCAGATCATCTCCTGTGAGGGGAAAGGGAGCATCCAAAATTAGCAAATCTGCCTGACGGCATAGGTATCGTAGATTTTCATCAATGCCACCCCAACCATGGGAGTGAGTAGTGGCGTACACAACAGCATATCCTTGCCAGTTTACCCGATAGCCCATTGCTTGATGTGAGTCATTAAGAAGGACAGCCTCCACTGTTACATCATCTAGGGTTACTGTATGACCTGACCTCAGCCCGTGAAATTTCAGATCTGACTGCATGACCTGAAGGGGCACTGGAAAATTTGGAGCAATCATTTGCTGACCTAGACACTGTTCGATGGATGCCCCATCAGGTGCTGCTGCTCCATAGATATGAAAACAGTTACCAGGAATAAACGCAGGAGTAAAAAAGGGAAACCCTTGAATGCTGTCCCAATTGCTATGGGAAAAAAAAATGTGAGCTTCTATGGGCATTTGCTTAAGCCAATGATTTCCCAGCACCCGTAAACCACTGCCACCATCAAAAATTAAGCGTTTTCTACCAACACGCATCTCTACACAAGATGTATTGCCACCATAGCGAATGGTATCTGTCCCAGGAGCAGAAATTTGACCCCTAACGCCCCAAAATCGGACGCTCATATCCCTTCCAGTGCCATTGTTTAGGCTGGGTGTAGCCTTATAGTTGCCTAGTGTGGGTGCTACTAGATTTTGCATGTTGAATCTATGAATTAAGTGAGCCTAAGTTAGGAATTATTCCCATTGGTAGATTCCCACTAGAGGATACTCGGGTAATATTAAGTAACCATCTGTGGTTAACCACTAATTTTTGTTAAAGTGGGTGGATTGCATACATCAAATTGCATACATCAAGAGTAATTAGATGGGGTAAAGCAACCACAACAGCCCCAGTAATTTAGTCATATCTCTAATTTGGAACCGTTCAGCCCCCCGAAACAAGTTAAAATACAGTTATGCTGTCTCTTAACTGTATATTAAGTGTTGGTTAATTTTAACGGATTTAGGAACAAACAGTTTGTGACCTATGTCACAAACGCATCAAATTAATTCAATCAATCAATCAGAATGGGAACTGGTAAAGCATCAGTTATCCTTTGAGTGGTCAGCTTATGCGCTACGCGCACGCGTGCGCGTTCAGCTATCGGAAGTCAGCCCATTTACTTATAGCTTAACCTCGACAGCTAAACCAAACGCTCAGTGTATGCCCATACCAAGTATAACTGCTCACCCCATCCCATCCTGACCTGATTATCTCCTCACCTAAAAAGGTAATATCTTTTAGCTTCATCCGCAATTGATCTCACATCTCAATGCTACGCCATGAGTGTCAGATCAATTGCGGACAGGATCGAAGACCGTGTATACTAAATCTAGTAGGGAAGACAAATGAAGAGCTAACCGCCACCTACGTGCCTAAGAAAAAACTCAAACTCATTGTATGTTCCGGCGGGTCGGGGCATCCCGGAGACGAAACCTTAGAATAGGGCAGCCTTAATCATAAAGTTTTAACCCTTTACCCATAACCGACTAACCATAAAGGCCAGAGACGCGCGCCTTAGACAGGGTCGCCTTATAACAATAGCCTTAACCCTTTTACCCATAGCCTGCCGACCATAAAGGCGACCCTGTCTTACGGTAACTTCAAACCCTATTCTTGCGGTAACTTCTGACCGTGTCGTTAATAAAGCTTGCCGTTCGCGTAGCGTGGCCTTTGGCCTTACGCGCCCCGCGTGGCCAAAGGCCTTGTATCCGTTCCCGTTGGGTGGAGTTGGCAAGAAGCCCACACTGAACTCAAAGAGTCAGTGTGGGAGTATGTCACCTTCTGTTGGTATCACTCCCTGACCCTACTTGATTAGGGTTGGGGTATTTTTCGTTATGCTTGCCCTTAAAACAGAGAATGGCTAATCGCTTTGCCAGCTTTCTAGCATCAACCATTAGCCTAAGAAAAAAAAATTAATTATAGTGGAACTCATCGCTCAGATGAGTCCCTACTTGATCAGTCCCTACGGCTTATAGTTTTTGATCGACTTTTCCACCAAAGGCATTACGTGATCAAGATCTTTCCATCCTAAAATTTCAGTGACTTTCTTTTCCAGATTTTTGTATGTCTTGAAAAATTCAGCAATCTCATCCAAGCGATGGGGTGCTATATCTTCGAGAGTTTTTACTTCAGCGTAGCGAGGATCCTTGTCAGGAACACACAGAATTTTTTCATCTCGATCACCTCCATCGATCATTTCCAGCATCCCAATTGGTCTAGCGGTAATCACACAACCAGGGAAGGTAGGTTGATCCATTATCACCATACCATCAAGAGGATCACCATCATCTGCTAGAGTGTTAGGGACAAAGCCGTAGTCATAGGGGTACTGTACCGATGCATAAAGTACCCGGTCAAGGGCAAAGGCTTCTAGATCCTTGTCAAACTCATACTTATTTTTACTACCTGCGGGAATTTCAATTAAAACGTTGATCAGACCTGGTTTAGGTTGAGCAGGAATCT
>NZ_JAAHHX010000970.1:0-1125 GCF_010672065.1 Moorena sp. SIO4A1
CACGCTACGCGAACGCTTAATCGTCTAACCTGCCTTATGGGAAGTATGTCAATATATAGCACTACACATTAAGGTGTTTGACATTCCTAAATTCCGAAACTTAGTCATAGCTTACTTCTGACTTCTGCCTTCTGCCTTCTGCCTTCTGACTTCTGACTTCTGACTTCTGACTTCTGACTTCTGACGCTAAGCGTAGCGCTATATCACTATAGTAGCACAGACCGCTCCAATAACACCAAAATCTGTTGATTCACAGAACGGCCTTCTCGGGCAGCCATGTCTTTAATCTGTTGGTAAAGCTCTTGAGGAATATCTCGTAGAGTGAAAGTGGTCATTGTCCTCTCTAATATTTATACTCTAATGATGCCAAAAAAGCCATTCGAGTGCGATGGCTTTTTGGTATATTATTGGTATAATACTTATACCAATATGATGTGGAATTTGAATTTGACGACTCTAAAAGCCAATCTAACTTAGCAAAGCACGGAATCAACTTCAAAGAGGCACAACAGATATGGGACGATTCTAATCGAGTGGAAATCCCTGCTCGAACAGAGGACGAAGCGAGATTTCTTGTCATCGGTAAAATCGCTCAAAAATGCTGGTCAGCCATCATTACCTATCGACAAAACAGAGTACGGATTATCTCAGTCCGGCGATCGCGAAAAGAAGAGGTAGCTATTTATGAAAGCAACAGAATTTGATGCCAAATTCGATCAGGGGGAAGACATTACTGAATTCTTAGACCTTTCCCATGCTAAACGTCCTGGACACGAGCAGAAACGAGTCAATGTTGATTTCCCAACTTGGATGATTGAAGCATTGGATCGGGAAGCAAAACGATTGGGGGTCACCCGTCAGTCAATTATTAAGGTATGGCTTGCTGAACGACTTGAACAGCTATCGTCTTAAAAACCTTTATATACAAGAATGCGATGCTCTTTTAGAGCCGCTACGCGATTGGCCGTAGGCCACGCTAAAAGCGATTGACCGAAGGTCACGCTACGCGAACGCTTAATCGTCTAACCTGCCTTATGGGAAGTATGTCAATATATAGCACTACACATTAAGGTGTTTGACATTCCTAAATTCCGAAACTTAGTCATAGCTTACTTCTGACTTCTG
>NZ_JAAHHX010000971.1:0-1125 GCF_010672065.1 Moorena sp. SIO4A1
TTTGAATATCGTGGACGAGTATTTGAGTCTCGTGGACCAGTCTCAGAGACTCGTGGACGAGTATTTGAATATCGTGGACGAGTATTTGAGTCTCGTGGACCAGTCTCAGAGACTCGTGGACGAGTATCTGGACTTCGACCGTGAGTATTTGAATACCGTGGTTGAGCCTCATTGCCTCGTGAACGAACCTCAGAGCCTCGACCGTGAGTATTTGAATACCGTTCACGAACCTCTGAGCCTCAACGTTGATGATTTGAATACCGTTCACGAACCTCTGAGCCTCTCCGTCGATGATTTGAATACCGTGGTTGAGCCTCATTGCCTCAACAGTGAGGATTTGAATACCGTTGTTGAACCTCTGAACCTCAACATTGAACCTCTGAACCTCAACATTGAACCTGTGAAGCTATTGCTAGCATGCCTATTGCCTGTGAACCTATTCCCTGTTCCCTGTTCCCTATTCCCTCTTCCTGACATACTGTTAACTTCTCTTTAGCTCCAGGATTCCTAACAAAATAATCTTCCAGCAAGTCACAACCCCTAGCTAGCAGCTCACCTAAACTTTCAACCTTCCAAATTCTGGCAGTGCCGTCGTATGAAGCAGTGGCCAGCCTCTGTCCATCCGGGCTGAAGGCTATACTATCTACCCTGTGCTGATGCCCAGTGAATACGGCTAATGGATTGCCCTTGTTGTCCCAAATTCTGGCAGTGTTGTCATCTGAAGCTGTGGCCAATCTCTGTCCAGAAGGGCTGAAGGCTACACTATCTACCCTGTCCTGATGCCCGCTGAGCACGGCGATTTCATTGCCCTGGTTGTCCCAAATTCTGGCGGTGTTGTCCCATGAAGCAGTGGCCAGCCTCTGTCCATCCGGGCTGAAGGCTACACTATTTACCAAGTTCTGATGCCCGGTGAGCACGGCGATTTCATTGCCCTGGTTGTCCCAAATTCTGGCAGTGCCGTCGTATGAAGCAGTGGCCAGCCTCTGTCCATCCGGGCTGAAGGCTACACTTGATACCTCCTGCTGATGCCCTCTGAGCAAGGCTACTTGATTGCCCTGGTTGTCCCAAATTCTGGCGGTGTTGTCTAATGAAGCCGTGGCCAGCCTCTGTCCATCCGGGCTGAAG
>NZ_JAAHHX010000972.1:0-1123 GCF_010672065.1 Moorena sp. SIO4A1
TCTTTACTTTTCCTTCTTTATCTAAGAATCCTATAAATGGGAATATTTTGACTCTTCCAAAATTTGGCCAAGTCAAGATGATTTATCACCGACCTATCCCAGAAGGATTCAAGATAAAGACAGCTACTATCACCCGAAAAGCTGATGGCTATTATGTCACACTGTCAATTCAAGATGATACTGTACCAAAAATTATCCCAGTAGATAGTGTTACCAACCCTATCGGGATAGATATGGGACTCAAATCTTTCCTGGTAAAGTCTGATGGCTCAGAAGTGCCCATCCCCCAATACTACCGAAAAGCTCAAAAGCGACTAAAGAAAATTCAGAAAGCTGTCAGTAGATCGAAGAAAGGAAGTAATAACAGAAAGAAAGCTGTCAGCAATCTAGGAAAGGCTCATAAAAAAGTAGCTGACACTCGAAAAGATTTTCATTTTAAAACTGCAAAGAGGTTATTGGATGAGCACGATTTAGTAGCTCACGAGAAACTCAACATTAAAGGTCTGACTAGAACTAAACTAGCTAAATCTGTATTAGATGCTGGATGGGGGCAATTTCTGTCTATTTTGTCAGTCAAAGCCGTTCGCGTAGCGTGGCCTACGGCCATAAATGCTGGACTGATCACGAAGGCAGTAAACCCCAGAAATACCAGTCAAAACTGTTCTAACTGTGGAGCAAAAGTCCCTAAAGAATTAAAAGACCGCATCCACTCTTGTACTCACTGTGGTTTTACAGCGGATCGTGATGTGAATGCGGCAATAAACATATTGGATTTGGCGGTGGGACGTCCCGTCAGAAGTAAAGCTTGCCGAGTAACCGAAGGAATACCTGGTGTTGGCAAGAAGCCCGCGTTGTCCCGTTAGGGCAACGTCGGGAGTACGTCACTCTGGATTTTAGGGAGCAGGGAGCAGGGAGTAGGGAGTAGGGATAAAGCCCCTTAATCAGGGAGTTTCACCTATTAGCGACTCCATTAATACGAATTGCTAAAACCGTAAGTATTCAGCTATCAGCTATCAGCTATCAGCTATCAGCTATCAGCTATCAGCTATCAGCTATCAGCTAATGCGCACGCTACTTGAGGTGCTACAGATGGTGCTTTTGAATAAGCGATGCCTCAGGTGCG
>NZ_JAAHHX010000973.1:0-1123 GCF_010672065.1 Moorena sp. SIO4A1
AAGCTTAGCTATGATTGCTCAAAACCGAACTTGAGTATTTATGCTCACTGCAAAATCGGGATGCACCCGTGCCTAGTAATGCGATCGCTAGCTAATTTTTTCGTTGGTGGGCAGTGCCTAGTAATGCGATCGCTAGCTAATTTTTTCGTTGGTGGGCAGTGCCTAGTAATGCGATCACTAACTGTTATTATTGGTTTCAAGCACTGCCCACCCTACCTAACTATGACATTAAATAAAGACCAAATTATCAGGTAATATTTAACTGCTAATCTAACCCAAAAAATAAAAATTTTTACACATAACTGAGTATAAAATTTGCAAAATCAAATATTTGTAAATAAATGTAAAAAAAAAATTTTTTCTTGCATTTTTCCGATTATTTATGTATAGTATAAAAGGTGACGACTGAAACTAATAACCGCGCTGGATATGCCTCTTAACCATCCCCAGCGCGGCTTTCCTCCCAACCAAGTAGGAGCTACTTCCATAATGGCACCAAAAAATCACAATTATCTCTGTGGAATGGGCATCTGGTGGAATGGGCATCTTGCCCGTGACCATGATGGGCATCTGGTGGAATGGGCATCTTGCCCGTGACCATTATTTCCGGGCGGGCTGTCCCAACCAGGCGCGAAGAGGCGGAAAATCAGGGCAACCCTTGTGGTGGTGCGTTACGGGGCTACTGGCTACGACGTTGAATATGATGACAAGGCGCGCCCCTAACACCTCATAAGGGTAGGTTTTTTACAAAGACCTCAGGTGTGGGGTGTGGGGTGACCGGGTGTGGGGTGTGGGGGATAAGAAAGCGATGCAGCGCCGCTTTTTCGTTGTTTTCCTTTTCCTCTCCCTCTGGGTCGCCCCATGTTTGACCTTAATGTAAAAAATCTACCCCTGTGAGGCCCCTAACACACCCTACTTTTTGACCCTGGGGTATCTAATCCTCAATAATGCGTTCGCGTAGCGTGGCCAAAAGGCCAATCGCGTAGGCCACGCTACGCGAACGCAAACTGCTGAAACCTAGCCAGATTTGATGTAATATTTCCCCTATTACAAATTTGCGTGCTTATGGGTGGAATAATACAAAACTCCCCTTTGAATTAAGAATGGTGAATGTAGAATTTAG
>NZ_JAAHHX010000974.1:0-1123 GCF_010672065.1 Moorena sp. SIO4A1
TTTACTTCCGGGTAGACTTTCGGCGTACTCTTTTATCCGGTTTTCCATTCCGTGGAGGGCTATATTCGCGCTTTAGTGGAGAGATAATTCCACCTTGAGGGGTACCCTCATTTGTAGGGGAGAATGTACTTTTATCCATCACGCCTGCTTTTAACCATTGTTTGATTAATCGTTTCATGGATGGATAGGTATTTAATTTTGTTAGAAGGGCATCGTGATTAATTTTATCAAAGCACTTGGTTATGTCAGCATCTAACACCCATTTGGGGTTTTTGCTGATACCTTTGAATATTGCTTCGATGGCATCGTGGCATGACCGTCCTGGTCTGAATCCGTATGAATTCGGTTCAAATTTTGCCTCCCATTCCGGTTCAAGGGCTTGTTTGGCTAGAGCTTGGAGTGCTCGGTCGTATATGGTTGGTATTCCGAGAGGCCGTTTTTCCTTCCGTCCAGGTTTTGGAATCCATACCCTTCTAGTTGGTTGTGGCTTCTTGTAGGGTTTTAGGTTGACTACTAAGGCGAGCCTCTGCTTATTGGTTAAAGCTTTCTGGCCGTCTATTCCGGCAGTCTTTTTGCCCTTGTTTTGCTGGGTTACCTTCCTGACCGCAATCATCTTTGCTGCCCAGGACTTCATCAGAGTCTTTTGTAGCTTTCTTACCACGCTCACGTTACCCCGCTGAGAGGCTTGGTAAATCCGTTTTTGTAACTTAAAAACAATCTGTTCTAGCTTTCGCCAGTTGACTGTTTTCCATTCCGACTGTGGGGCGAACCCCCGAGTTTTAGACGTTTTCATTACTACTCATAGCTTTACCTTTTCCTACAACGTGAGTCTGTTAGCGTATCCTAGGCATTACCCTAGACCTTAGCTTCTGACTCAATCTTTCTCACATAGGCCATGCGGCTAACTACCTACTTAGAGACCGACCTCTCTAAGAGCACCTATGGAGTTACTTCGTTCCTGATAACCATTCTTTGGACTTTTAGGGTGGTACTATTCACCGGGAATTTGGGAAATCATTATGAGATGGACTAACCTCATAATCCTTTATTTATTCCATAGACTTTTGTCTCTAGCAGCGTATCAGCCTTATTACGCTACATCTGGGTAACGATGATTCTCGTG
>NZ_JAAHHX010000975.1:0-1122 GCF_010672065.1 Moorena sp. SIO4A1
CTAATAAATTAAGCCTCCTCATCTCCTGCTTCGATGCTATCCCCGTCCTTGCTATCCATAGGAGCCACTGAGTTAGCTGAAACTACTGCTCCCATGTCGAGGGCCTGACGTACTTGCTGCTCAATATTCTCAGCAAACTCGGGATGTTCAACTAAATACTTAACTGTATTATCCCGACCTTGAGCAATATTGTCTCCATTGTGGCTATACCAGGCTCCCTTGCGCAGAATGACTTTGGTTTGTTCTGCTAAATCCACCAGACACCCTAAGCGGGAAATCCCTTGGCCAAAAATAATGTCAAACTCTGCGATGCGGAAAGGAGGGGCAACTTTATTTTTGGCAACTTTAACTTTAGCACGAATCCCATATTCCCCCTCGTTAGATTTTTTCAGGGTTTGAATGCGACGAATATCCAGGCGAACTGAAGCATAGAACTTAAGTGCATTACCACCCGTAGTCACCTCTGGGCTACCATAGGTGATGCCGATTTTTTGTCGTAGCTGATTGAGGAAAATAACAGTACACCCAGACTTACCAATGTTACCAGCAATTTTTCGCAGCGCTTTACTCATCAACCGCGCCTGTAACCCAACTTGGTTGTCACCCATTTCCCCTTCAATTTCTGCACGGGGTACCAAAGCAGCTACGGAGTCAATCACAACGATATCCACTGCCGCAGAACGAACCAGTTGATCCACAATTTCTAGGGCTGATTCCCCTGTGTCAGGTTGAGATACTAAAAGGTTTTCGATGTCAACCCCCAAAGCGGCTGAGTAGGTGGGATCAAGAGCATGTTCTGCATCAACAAACGCTGCAACTCCCCCAGATTTTTGGACTTCTGAGACAGCGTGCAACGCTAGGGTTGTCTTACCAGAGCTTTCTGGACCATAAATTTCAATAATGCGACCTTTTGGCAGACCACCCCCCAAGGCTAAATCTAGGGTAATTGCCCCACTCCGAATTGTTTCCACTTTCATGCGGGTGGCATCACCCAAGCGCATGATGGCACCTTTACCAAAACTACGCTCAATTTGTTTTAGTACCAGGTTCAGAGCTTTTTCTTTTTCGGGACTGTTTGTGATTGGGGTAGCCATGGATGCCTCAAAAAATTTACTGTATCGG
>NZ_JAAHHX010000976.1:0-1121 GCF_010672065.1 Moorena sp. SIO4A1
CAGAAATTCAGCCTAGTTACACGTCGCAAATTGACTCCAGAAATGGAACCCTATTAGGGAAAAGGACTGGGGACAATTTTACCGGATTTGATGGGGTCGTGTTGCAGGCTGAATTTCTGTGACAACCGAGCCAGTCCAATTAGCCCATTTCTGCAAAGAGTCCCGCATTACTCCTTTTATCCAACTATTTAGCTTGCGGGATACCGCCTTAGACTGACGTTTGTTTTTAATTGGTTGTGTTAAATCTTCTGCAAATACTTTTAATGACTCCCCGTTAAAGAGAGATTTAGAAGCTGCTCCTATTATGGCCGTTAATTCTGATTGATTCCGTCTGTAACGACGATTTTCTGTTTTTCTGGTCAGATTATTTTTGAGTATTCGTGCTGACTTAGCTGGATCTAGTTTTTCTAACTTTCTGTGAAGTGCCCAAAGTTTTCCTCTATTACGGTTTTTAGCACATATACGATCCGATTTTTTTGTGATTACTTTTCCAAGTCCTTCTCCGTGAGCCTGACCCTTTGAGTCATAGAAAGCCTCCGTATACCCCTTGTCCACTCCGACACTTTGACGTTCGGGTGGAATTTCTACGGTTCCATGGTCTACCAAAAAGTGAATCTCAAATCTTTGTAGGATTTGATTGTAAATTAACCTAATCTGTCCTTTTATATTTCGGTTAGACTTGACAACTATCTTGTTCCTTTTGCCCCTGTTTAGTCCAGCTAATTCTAGTTGGTAAGTGTTTCGCGAAATTCTCTGGCATTTGTAACCAACTTGCTGATAAACTATTTGATTTTTAACCCAAGAATGACCTCTATGGAATTCTTTTCTGACAAGTCTGTGCAGTAAAGGATTGTCTAGAAAAGCCTGGGTTTTGAGTTGCGTGACATATTCCTTGCATTTATCTTGGTTTTCTTTTTCCGGAAACCTTTTGTAAATATTTTTGATAACCACCTTTTTACAGGCCGCCTGGCTCGCTGTGATGGTTTTCGCCACATCATTAATGGTCCAATCCATCAGTTTTGCCGGTAATCCTAAACTGTCAGGAGATCTAAAACTCTTTATTTCCGGAATCGCTTTTTTCCAGTCGAGCCCCCAGTGGCTAATGCTTCCCAATTTGTTGA
>NZ_JAAHHX010000977.1:0-1121 GCF_010672065.1 Moorena sp. SIO4A1
TCAAAAGTCATAACTGGGGGTATCGAGTTAATCAGACAATTGGGGAAAACGCGATTGACCTACGGTCACGCTACGCGATCGCATTCGCAAAATCCCCTGTCCCACTTAGGTTGATGTAGTTGATGTTTGGTGGGCAGTGCAGTAGACCGATTCACCAACCTAGCCATAGGCTTGAGTTTGCACTGCCCACCAAACGATTAATCACAATGCTCCGAGATCTCAGTTAAACGGAGAGCAAAAACAGGGGAAAGACAAGCCAGATCAAGAAAACTTTAACTAGTCAGTTGTTTCCGAGACGATGTACTAGTCGTTATACAAATATCAAATCCCCTAGCTCATAACCACCAGAAACTACAGCAATTATGTCTTCCCCCGAACCCGAATTGATAGCGATAATCCCGTTATCAAAGTCATACTTATAGTCGATGCCTCCCGTGAGTTGAATTTTATCTATACCAGATTCTAAATCTTCAATTACAGCCAAGCCATCGCCAACATAGAAAGGTTTGTTATTCTCTCCAATCACCAATGTATCATAACCAGCTCCTCCGTTTAAGGTATCAGTGTCATACATACCTGGATTATTACTGTTGGGATCTACACCTATGATAATGTCATCACCAGAGCCCTCAAGCACCCTGTCGTTACCTGAGCCGCCAATCACAGAGTCATTACCTGAGCCGCCAGACAGAAAGTCATGACCTGAGCCACCATCCAGAGAGTCCTTACCTGAGTCCCCAGACATAGTGTCGTTACCTGAGCCACCATCTAGAGTGTCGTTACCTTCACGACCAGATATAGAGTCGTCACCTGAGTCGCCAGATAGAGAGTCGTCACCTAAGCCACCATCCAGAGTGTCGTTACCTGAGCCACCATCCAGAGTGTCGTTACCTGAGCCACCATCCAGAGTGTCGTTACCTGAGCCACCATCCAGAGTGTCGTCACCAGACATGCCAAACAGAGAGTCTTGACCTGAGCCACCATCCAGAGTGTCGTTACCTAACCCGCCAAGAACACAATCGTGACCATCGCCTCCCGAAATGGTGTCATGTCCGCCAAGTCCCAGGATTACATCGTTTTTCTCAGTACCCGTGATCTCCTCAGAAGCATTAGTACCAACA
>NZ_JAAHHX010000978.1:0-1120 GCF_010672065.1 Moorena sp. SIO4A1
CCTTTAAATCGAGCCGTTTGAGTACTGTATCAATTAGACCCATGGGAGATGACGTGGCTAGGGCTAGGGGTAAGTTTAATTCCCGACACAACTTTACGGCTTCAATTGCACCTGGCATCGGTTGTCCCATCGTCATCAATAGGTCACTCATCCGAGTTATCATTCTTCGACATACCTCAGCTTGGCTCATACCAGTCCAAGGAAATCGAGCATAAGCTGATGCGCATTTAAATTGGTTTTTCCCTGTTCCCTGTTCCCTGTTCCCTGTTCCCTTTGAGCAATTTAGGTATCCCAATCTAAATGCTGAACAGCTTACCAATACTTGACTACTTCATCGTTTCGCAAACCTGTGGTTTGAGACGTCATACTCTCGTTGAGGAGAATGCCAAGGTCATTGAATATTTCTATTTCTACTTGAGACCAAAACGGTTCGCTATCAATTAGCAAACCATCCATATCAAAGATGACAGCTACATCCTGCATTAAAATCTTCCTCAAGAGTCGAGATCTACAACAGTTCGGGTCCAGGCTGTGGACTCCAATTAGTCAATTCTATAGGAAGCTTCTCGATAGGGATACAGGGTAATATCATCTAATTTGGTATAAAATGTACTTGACAAAAATTATCGAATATTATCCTATCCATAAAACTCAAGTCACACTATAATCGAGTTTTAATCTGAGTTTAAAAACGGAGAAATAACAAATGCTAAAGGGTTTTGGTTATCAATTACAAACCCAATTAAAATTTGACTGTAAAAAAGTAAAAAAAACAACAGTTAATCTCCATCAATGCTATCCAAGCTAACTTATGCTATCCAAGCTAACTTATTAAGTTATGTCGATTATAATTGGCTAGAGTTTCTTTGATTTATTAAGGGGGTATGGCAACCGGATTTGGTATAAGTTGAGGTGCCCTTGACCTAGGGGAATTTTATTCTCCTAGGTCAAGGGCACCTTCGGCTTTTTTCCGTGTTCCCGTAGCGTGGCCTAGGGCCACGCTAGAAACCCCAACTTAAACGAATTAAGTTGGGGGAGTTCACGAGTCTACTTGAACATTACCAGTACAAGAAGTAGAGGTTCCTATATATCTTCAAGGAATCTGCATCGGGGGCATAAA
>NZ_JAAHHX010000979.1:0-1119 GCF_010672065.1 Moorena sp. SIO4A1
TCAAGATTTTTCAGTCAGTCGTAGTACTCTGGTTCCAGATTGCCAGGAATCATCACGACATCGTCTGAACCAGCTACAGCTAGGGCTCTTGACGCCCAAGCTTCGAGTGTATTCTTGCCCTGATAGTAGGGTTGGCTTCGGATATCGAAGGCAAATACCCTGACTTGATCTGAATTTGAGGAAATCAAGTCCAGAATAGAGCTTGATTTTGCGATCGCATTTGAGTTTACCCTTGAGTTCAATTCATCCTCTTGATGGGTGTGATTACCAATTAACATTTTGCTCGCAACAGCACTATCCATATGCTTACTCCATACAGACCTAACTACGACTTATTACAATTTACAAAAGAGCGACATGAAAAATGAACCTATCTCCGTCTAGGAGTAGGACAAACCGTGCCCGCTGCTACCCTCGCACTTAACTATGAGTAGTTAACCATAAGAACTGCTCCAGAGTCAAGACCGATACTTTTTAGCTACCAGAATCTACCAAAGGTAAATTCTGGCTCACTAATGCAAGCTGATTTCTCAGCCAGGGGGTATCTCCCAAGGCATGGCCGTAGGCCACGCTGCGCGAACGCAGAAATATTCCACGAGCGCCGTTGATGTCTCTATCCATCGTCCGACCATCAACCTTTGATTTAATTACTTTACTTCCACCGATGTTGACTAATTCCCCTGTCCAGCTGACAGTTTTACTAGTATAAGCTTCACAAACATCTACGACAGTTTTCCCCACCTCTTGGGCTTTGTGCTTCAGAAATTCTTTGAACCGATAATGAGCGAAATTCAGCATATTCCGGACAGTTTTTGATCTGATTATTCTGCTACCTCTCTTCGACATTTGAGCTGTTTCAAAAGTTGGAATCAAAATTACGTCAAAGTTGTCAACTAGGAATTTAGCTGTCTTATGATGAAGCTCATTTATCAGGTTCTGAATCTTGATTACCATTCGTCGAGCAGCTTTTCTCATTCGACGCTTCTGCCCACGCTTGGCTTTACTAATCCTTGATAACAGGTTGTCTAGATGCTGGCATATTCGCTGAATTCTGGAAAAATCTCCGTGCCCAATCTTTCCCACAGATTTTTCACTAAAAAAAGTAATAAAAGTCCTGAC
>NZ_JAAHHX010000098.1:0-17543 GCF_010672065.1 Moorena sp. SIO4A1
CGGTTGCTCGTAACTTTGCACTCAATATCTATCGCTCTAATCACTTCTCAAATATGGCCCAGGCAGAGCGACGGTGCAAGTTTGGACTAGACACACTCAAGCGCATTTTTAGAATGAAATAGCCCTGCATCGTCAATTAATCCGTATCCACTGGGAAAACGTAGCCCCTTGACCACAATAGTTATTTTCCTCATCAATGAGATTCCAGACGATAAAATCTAAAATCTGGAACCGTTTACCAGTGCTAGAAATGCGGACACCTTGAGAGTTGCTAATATAGCCCTGGCTTGTCACTTGGTTAAGCAGGCGTAAGCGCTCCTCCCTTTCCATTGGCTCAGCTGAATATCTCGAAGGCATCTGAGTCAATTGGTTCCAATCCATTTCCCACAATTCCAAAGCTTTCCGATTGCCATAGTTGTAAATGGGGTCTGATTCAGTGTTGTGAGAGAAGACGGCAAAGGGAGCTTCAAATAGTGCCTGTGCAATTTCGATAGGTAAGCCACTGGTATCGATTAGAGAATGCCCTGTCCAATGATGAAAGCTATTGATTAGACGTTGGCTCTGGCGAATTACGGCGTCTTGTTGCCAAGGAAATTGGAGCTCAGTGTTCATCGGTTTATTATTTTGCAAAGATTTATCACCCTTAGGAAACTATAGTAATCGTGACGCTCCTACACTCTCCTAACGGGTGAGTGTAGGCTTCTAGCACTCCTTAGAGCTACTAGAACTTGCTTCAAGGTACTATTAGTTAGAGAACTATCAACAACAGGATTCCCTCTACGCCGTTTTATAGTGGGGAACACGCCCAGCCCCACTCGTTTTAGGTTGATTGCGGCATTGATATCGCGATCGACCATCAGCATTTCTTGCTCATCCCAATACTCGCGGATAGAGCAGTCAGTAAATACAAACTCGTCTCGATAGCTCAACAGTTGAGAGGTATAGACAGGGTTACACTTTTTCGTTACTGCTCCAGCTTTTCCAGCTATGTAGGCCAGTATCTCAAAGAACTGTCCAAACCCTGCATCCGACCAAGACTTGTTTAATCCCGATTTTGCGGACTGTCCATTAGGCAAATATCCACCATTACTATCTGGCTTGGGTTTATTTCGTTTCTTTAAACCAGAAAGGTTCAAATTTTCATAATAGAAAACTTTTTTTCCGGTTCTAACCAGGAGATGAGCTGTTTTATAGGCATGATCCTTTCGGCTCCTAGCGATCCGTTGATGTATTCTCCCTTCACGCGATTGCAGCTTCCTCCGAGCTTTACTCCCTTTTTTTCTGGCATTCTTTTTGGTTTCTACCTTTTTGATAACAGCCTGATTTTTGCGGTAAGACTTAAGTGAGGGTAGCTTAGTATTTTCAGATGTCGCCAGATAATCATCTCCGTACAGGACTGCATCCAATCCCATGGTATTATTCCAAGTAGGAGTAACACTTTCTGGTTTAAAAGTTGGGACTGTAGGATCCTCTAAACATAAGGTCGTGTACCAACCATCGGCTTTTTTGGTTATTAGGATATTTTTGAGTTTAAACCCGTCAGGTAACGGACGATGGAGTCGGACTTTAACCCACCCTTTGAGCTTTGTTATCTTCAGCCATATCCATTTATTCTCGATTCTGGCTACAGTAAAAGAGCCTTTACCTTCTATTTTTAAAGTTCTGTATCTAGCTTGATTTTTGAATCGAGGTTTTCCGCTACGAGTACCCGTTTTATCGCCCTTGATGAATCGATTGAAAGCTAGGTCTGCTCTTTTACATACGTCCTGTAAAGTATTTGCCGGAACTCGGGTAAAGTCCAGCAATTCCCATGAGTGGACAACTGTTACCAAATCTTTTTTCCAGATTGGCAGAAGCTTTTTTTGACTAAAGTAACTGGGATTATCTCTAAGCTCTGGGAGGTAAGTAATCAACGGACAAGAATTAACACCAGTACGGTTTTCATTCCACCACCGCCAGCGATCGCCTAACTGCCAGTTATACCAGTAACGACAAATTCGTAGCCAATCGTTTAGTTGTAATTTTTGTTGAGTAGTTGGATCAGCTCGGTATTGGTAGTTGAGCAGTATAACAATCACCTCTTGGCTTTTATTGCGCTTTCATATATATAGATAATAACAATCTTTCCGAAAAGTTTCAGCATCTGTGTTTACTCCCATAAAAAGCTTTTATGATTTACTTATGCCCGCATTCCTCTCACGTCTCATCCGATAGGGGAGCGTGAGAGGAATGCGGTTCCAGCTGAACTCCTGCAACTTCTTGATTACTCGGCTTCCCCAATCAGGGTAAAAGCTGCCCATTCCACTGGATTTGGGTACTGTTTAAGAGTCGTAAGCATGGCTTGACGCAGAGCAACTGCTTTGTCAGGTGTTTGTTGTAGCTGGCGATAGAATTCAATCATCAGGTCAGCTGTGGAGTCATCAGGTACTTTCCAGAGGGAAACAACCACACTAGGTACACCAGCAGCAACTAAAGAACGGGATAATCCAATCACGCCATCACTGGTAACTCTACCTCTACCAGTGTTGCAAGCACTTAAAACTACTAACTCAGCACTAAGCTTGAGGTCGAGTATTTCACTAGCACTGAGAAAACCTTTATCTGTTTTAGTCGGAGCAAGGGCGATCGCTCCTGGTAAACCTAATCTCTGGAAGTCATTCAGTAAGCCGTGAGTAGCTAGATGTATGATCTTTGCCCTTGACATTTGCTCAACAACTGCTTTCTTGGTGGCTTGATTGCCAATCAGGGCTTGAGTATTGAACATCTCAGCGATCGCTAGCGCTTCTGTTTCTGTTCCAGGAAGAGGGGGCAAACCTTGAGGCATAGTGGGATTACCAATTACTAGCATCTCTTCTCCAGAAACCAGTTGCCGTTGCTGGTTAGTTAAATCCAGCACCTGAATCGAGGGAGCAGTGAGCATAGTATGTTTTTCGATCAGGTATTGACCAGAAGCGTCTTGTAGTGCTGGGAAAGGTACTAGAAACAAGGATTCGTGGGGAATAAAAGTAACACGAGCTTCGGGATTAGTAGGTAAGAGTTCCGCAATTGGTTCAATGAGCAGTTGATGCAGTTGTTTTAATCGTTCAGTTTGACCAGCTCTCTCTGTTTTAGTCAATCTTTCTCTGGGAACTAAATCAACTAGGGATGGGCTTCTTCTTAAAAAAATCGATTTACGAGTGATAACAACCAATTCTTTCAGAGATGTATCCAGATTAGTTAAATCAACCTGACGAAAAGCGATTTTACCTGTAGGTTTAATTACCCAAATGTAAAGCTCTTTGTCTTGAAGTTGCCGCACACCTTGGGCTTCGACAACTTCTTTGATAATCGAGTATAAAACTATTGTCGAGTTTTGTTTTTCAGTAATTTTTTTAATTTGTTTGATCTTCGGAGGAGCAATCGGTTTGTGATTTTTGAGGTTTGGTTCAGACTCTGATAAACCTCTCGCTAATAGTTCAACAAAGGCTCTTGATCGTCCTCTTTCAGTAATTTCTAGGGCTTGATTGAATTGTTTTCGTTCTACTAAATACTCTTGTAAAGTGCTATAAGTTGTTTCATGAGTTTCAAATATTGATACTCTCTCAAGGTCATTGCTGCCTAAGTTTGACCGCAAAGACTCCCAAATTTCAATGGCAGCAAAGAGAGCCTCATTTGCTTCTTGAGGATTTCCGGCTTGATAGAGAGCATCACCTAAGTTACTCAAAGCTCGTCCCTTGGCGTGGCGATCACCTAGTTGCTTGGCAATTTCTAAACTCTGGCGTTGGTAGTTTACTGCTTGGTTGTAGTCTTCTAGAGCATGGTAAATTATTCCCAAATTTTCTAGGGCTACTAACTCTCCATAGTTATCTTGCAGTTTTTGTGCGATCGCTAAACTCTGCTGAGAGTATTCAATTGCTTGGTTATAGTCGGTCAGAGTATAGTACAGCAAGCTCAAATTAGATAATGCTCTTGCCTTTCCAGGTAGGTTATCGGATGTTTTAGCGATCGCTAAACTTTTTTCTTTGTATTGAAGTGCTTTGGTATATTCCTTCTTAGCGTAGTAAGCTAATCCGAGATTGCTTACTATATTCCTTTCCAGCTCAGACTCATTGGTTGAGTTTAATAGTTCTAGACCCTGTTTATAGTATTCAATAGCTTTGTCATAGTTTCCTATTGCGCCATAAGCGGCTCCTAAACCACTAAAAGCTTGTGGTTTTCTTCTTAAGTTTGGGTCTGATTGGGCAAGATTAAAATGCTGCTTATGATAGTCTATAGCTTTGCCATAGTCTCCCAATCTATAGTGAGTTACTCCGAGGTTATGCAAAGCTTTTGCTTCTCGCAATTGATCGCCACTTTTTCGTGCAAATTCTAAATTTTTGTCATAGCATTCGGCAGCTTTAGTGTAATCTTTGGCAGCAACTTGTATAGAAAATCCTTGAGGATTTCTGAGCAATTGTTCTTCTGCCAGACACTCTGTAATTTCCAGTACCAGGATTGTCAGTCGTTCTAGTTCAATTGCTGGAGTCTTGTTTGACCTCTTGCTCTGATTGACCGCCACATCTGATCGATTAACTTGGGTTGGCAAGGCAGAGTTTTGATTGTCTGACCTTGGTGATGGTTTTCCTGGGGAAGGATTGGGAGGATTTACAGGATTTACAGGATTTACAGGTTCAATAATTACTGTTGTTGAAGGTTCTGGCGGTAGTAGTGCTGGAAAATCTGACTGTAGTTGTGGTGGTAGGGTTGGTAATGGATTTGGGTCGATGACTGAAGCAGGTTCAATAATGGGTGGCTCTATAGGCAGGAACGCTGGAGCTTCAGGTACTACTGGGACTGGAGATTCTGAACTTTTTATAGTAGAATTCTGGTTTCTGAAATCTAGAATGGAAATAATAGTAGAAGTAGCAGTAACATTTCCTTTACTGATGTCACTACCAGCAACAAGAGTAACATTGCCACTCTCACCATTGCTACTAGCAGCATTTATATCACCAGCATTAATACTTCCCTCTGTAGCGAATAATTGAACCTCTCCTCCTTTACCTTCCACAGAGGAAGAATCAACTACCCCAGCACTAGTATC
The DNA here is from genome assembly GCF_010672065.1 of Moorena sp. SIO4A1. Taxonomy (NCBI): domain Bacteria; kingdom Bacillati; phylum Cyanobacteriota; class Cyanophyceae; order Coleofasciculales; family Coleofasciculaceae; genus Moorena; species Moorena sp. SIO4A1. The sequence continues at coordinate 5,063 of NZ_JAAHHX010000098.1, forward strand.
AATATTTCCTGTATCGCTAACAGCAGTAATATCACCACCATCACCATTATTACTGGAAGCATTGAGACTCCCGGTAGTGATATTACCTTCTGCTTTAAGGTCAATATTTCCACTATCACCACTTACCGCCGTTGAATCCAGTGTGCCACTACTAGTATCAATCTCTCCTTTTCTACTATTGAGGAAAATTCTTCCACCATCCGAGGTAATTGATGCTGTCCGAATATTACCGTCTGCTTCAATAACTACTTGCTGACCAGCGCTGATATCCTGCACTACTACATCGCCAGGATTAATACTTCCCTCGGTAGCGAATAATTGAACCTCTCCTCCTTTACCTTCCACAGAGGAAGAATCAACTACCCCAGCACTAGTATCAATACTTCCTCTATCGCTTACGGCAGTAATATCACCACCATCACCATTATTACTGGAAGCATTGATACTTCCGGTAGTGATATTACCTTCTGCTTTCAGGTCAATATTTCCACTATCACCACTTACCGCCGTTGAATCCAACGTGCCACTACTAGTATCAATCCCTCCTTGTCTACTATTGAGGAAAATTCTTCCACCATCCGAAGTAATTGATGCTGTCCGAATATTACCTTTTGCTTCAATAACTACTTGCTGACCAGCACTGATATCCTGCACTACTACATCACCATCTTCCACCTGGATACCAGAACCTATCAGTTGTACTGTTCCATCACGATTTACCTCAATTCCTGTAGCATCACCGCCGCCAACTGTCAGCAGTTCGGGTAGGGAAAGGGGAGTGAAGGGAACAGTGGCAGAGGGGGAAACTTCTAAACTCAGAATATTACCTGGCTGGGAAATACGGAGTAAATTTTCTCCAGGCACAGCCTCAATAGTAACTTGACCACCAGGGGCAGTAAGAGTGCCATTACTGATCACAGTACCACCTACTAAGGTTAAATTCTGCCCCTCTTTAACTGCTAAATCAGCTAAATTGATGATCCCACCTGGTTGGGAAACAGCAAAATCAAAAGTATTGGGCTTGCCTACCAAGGAAGCATAGTCATTGCTACCAATGGCGTTAAACCAGCCGCCATCAAAACCAATACCAGTAGCAGTGGTGGCGGTAAAAGAAGCAGGTAGATCGATGCTGGCACCAGCACCAAAGACAATCCCAGCGGGGTTGATCAGGAATAAATTGGAATTACCCCCTGTAACCTGGATTAAGCCATTAATTACAGAAGCATCACCACCAGTCACTCGCCCTAGGATATTTTGGATATTAGGATGAGAGAGAAAGATGGCAATCTGACCTTCACTCAGACCAAATTTCTGGAAGCTGTGAAAGAGATTCGCACCATCTCCCGACAGCTTACCGCCATCAATGTTGAATTGGTTACCCTCAGGGTTGACAACAGTACCAGTACCATCGTTGGCTTCAACTATCGGTTGCGCCTGCACAGGGGTTGGCAACGGGCAACAGCTCAAATAGGTTGAAGAACAAACAAGCAGGAAAAACTTAGTTGCTGCTGATCTTCCCTTACCCATGATCTGGCTCAACAGGTTAAGACAGCTCAATGTTAGTCTCATAAGTTATGGAATTCATCGAGAATCTGGGTCGAATACACCCTTTTCAAGAAAGTAGACCTAGATTGAACAGGGGGTTACTAGAGCGGATTTGGTATCAAAGCTCTACAGCTTCATTCTTTCGGAGAAATCCCCCTTGGGATGAGGACACTTTATTTAATTTTAGAGAAATATCGATCATCTCAGTTTCCTTTAAACTATGTATTTATCAGGGCTAATGCCTCCCTTTTATGCAGATTGTTGGTTTTTGTCACAAAACTTTACATACTTGACTTTACATATTAAACTATATATAATTTACTTTAAACACATACTCTAGGGCGTGTCTGCTTGCCTCAATAGCCCTAAACCAATAATTCCTCCAACTCCTGTTAGTGTAAAAACTCTTAGTTAAGTTCGATTACCTAGCAGTTTATCCCGCAGCTGGTTAATGCGATCGCGTAACTTGGCTGCCGTTTCAAATTCCAAGGTCTTTGCTGCTTCCTTCATCTGTTCTTCTAACTGATTAATCAACTCCGGAATCTTCTCCAAAGGTACATCATCCACCTGTTCAAACACCGCTTCCAACTGTTGGGAATTCAACCGTCGGGAGACATCCAAAAATGTCAAAATCGGGTTGTTTGCGGTTTTGCGAATCGGCTGTGGTATAATGTTATTTTTGATATTATACTCAATTTGAATCTTACGACGGCGATTAGTCTCATCAATCGCTTTTCTCATGCTTTTTGTAAAGGTATCAGCATACATAATGGCTTGCCCTCGGACATGACGTGCTGCTCTGCCTATAGTTTGAATAAGCGATCGCTCTGCCCTGAGGAACCCTTCCTTATCGGCATCCAAAATTGCTACCAGAGAGACTTCTGGCAAATCCAACCCTTCTCGCAACAAGTTAACTCCAACCAACACATCAAATTCACCCTGGCGCAACGCCTGCAAGATTTCAATCCGTTCAATAGAGTTAATATCCGAGTGTAAGTAGCTTACTCGAATATCCCGTTCTTGCAGATAGTCTGTCAAATCCTCAGCCATGCGCTTGGTTAAGGTTGTTATCAGCACCCTTTCCTGACAATCCACCCGCTGCTTAATCTCAGCCAACAAATCATCGACTTGACCTGCTGTAGGACGAACAAAGATTTCTGGGTCAAGCACTCCGGTAGGACGAATGATCTGTTCCACGACTCGTCCTTGAGATTGTTCCATCTCCCAATCCCCAGGAGTAGCAGAGACAAAAATACACTGATTCACCTTTGCCCAGAATTCCTCTGCCTTCAGGGGTCGATTATCTGCTGCACTGGGTAAGCGAAAGCCATGGTCAATCAACACTTGCTTTCGAGCGCGATCGCCATTGTACATTCCCCGAATTTGCGGCACCGTAACATGGGATTCATCCACTACCAAAAGCCAATCTTCGGGAAAATAATCAATCAAACACTCTGGTGGTTCCCCAAGCTGGCGTCCAGCCAAGTGACGAGAATAGTTTTCCACACCATTGCAGTAACCAATTTCGAGCAACATTTCCAAATCATAGCGGGTACGCTGTTCCAACCGTTGCGCTTCTAGCAAGTTACCAGTTTGCTCCAATTGAGCCAAACGTTCCTCAAGTTCTGCCTTAATAGCATTACAAGCTTCTTCCAACCGTTCATCGGGAGTAACAAAGTGACGAGCAGGGTAAATATTTACGCCCTCTACACTTTGGAAAATTCCACCGGTAACTGGGTCAACGTAGTGAATAGCATCAATTTCATCTCCGAAGAATTCTACCCGAATAATTCGGTCTTCATAAGCCGGACCAATTTCTAATACATCCCCCTTCACCCGGAACCGTCCGCGTCCCAATTCTAAATCATTCCGGGAATACTGTACTGAGACTAAATCCCGTAAGAGTTGGCGTTGGTCAACTTCGGTATTTACCCGCAGAGGAATCGAGGCTTTTAAGTATTCTGAGGGGATACCCAAGCCATAGATACAGCTAATGGAAGCCACCACAATTACATCCCGCCGTTCAAAAAGCGATCGCGTAGCTGAGTGCCTCAGCATATCAATTTCATCATTAATTGAAGCGGTTTTCTCGATGTACGTGTCAGTGACCGGGATATAAGCTTCCGGCTGGTAGTAATCATAGTAGGAAATGAAATACTCCACCGCGTTATGGGGAAAAAACCCCCGCAATTCGTTACATAACTGGGCAGCCAAGGTTTTGTTGTGGGCAAGTACTAGGGTAGGTTTGCCGACTTTTTCAATTACCGATGCCACGGAGAAAGTCTTACCTGTCCCCGTAGCACCCAGTAGAGTTTGGATAGGGTTGCCAGCCTTGAGGTAAGTGGTGAGTTGGGAAATAGCTTGGGGTTGGTCCCCTGTTGGTTTAAAAGGGGCTTCGAGGTTAAATAGCATCTTAGATTCTGGCACAGCTAAAAAAAAATCCGTAAAAATACTATCTATAATTTCATCATAATTTTTATACATTGATAGGTACTGATGGATAGATTATTACCCAAAGTCAAGAGATAGTTTTAATACTTGCCCAAAATCCGGAGGGTAGGATGACAACTATCTGCTTAACTGCTAATCCCTTAAAGGGTTATCGTTACGGATAAAGGATAATAGGTCATGGGTAATGATTAATGGGTAATTATACCAATTTTATAGCCATCACCGTTTATCATTTACCATCGACTCTCCCGTCTTTAAGTGGAGAGCATTTTTATCTTATCCTTAATCAGCTAAGCTTTTTTGAACCAATACTTATTAATTTAGGATTAAAAATATTGAATATATTCGCACTTATTAATTTTATCAAAATTATCCACATATTAATTCTCAAATTTGGTAATGGTTAATCTATAATAACGAAGGGTATTATGAGTAACGATTAAACCTGATAACGAACCAATGAATATCGATAAGTATATGTGGTATTAATTTTATAAAAAATCAAGTATAAAATCCAGGTCTTTTGATTAATTTAATCTCAACATAAAAAACTATTTTTTAGTAATTATGAATGATAGAAATGCTATTCAGCGGATTGAAATATTGCTAGTGGAAGACAATCATGGTGACGTAGACCTGACCAAAGCTACTTTGAAAAATAGCAATATCCGCAACAATCTGCAGACGTTTAGCAATGGTAAGGAAGCTATGGCATTTCTACGTCGAGAGTCCCCTTATACTAAGGCACCCCGTCCCGACGTAATTTTGCTGGATTTGAATCTACCAGTGATGGATGGTCGTGAAGTGTTAGCACAGATCAAATCTGATCCAAAATTGAGTCTGATTCCCGTGATTATTCTCACCTCCTCAGATTCTGACCAGGACATCCTCACAAGCTACAAGCTAAACGCCAATGCCTACGTCACTAAGCCCCTTGAATTAGAGCAGTTTGTAAAAGTATTGAAGTCAATTGAAAATTTCTGGCTAAGTATTGTTAAACTGCCACCAAAAAATTAAGCATTTCCAATTCATGGTATAGCGTTTGTATCTGGTAATAGGTAATAGCTAATAGGTAATTGGTAGTTGATGATTACCAATTACCTATTACCCATTACCAAAAATCCCAAGACTATGTCTTGATGCAGTCGCTCATGGGGGAAACCCCCAAGACCGCGCTGCATCGCTTTGATAACTGATTAATCGGACTTGATCGTAATAGTCAATTGGCAATTAACAAATTTAAATTGCTGTTGGTATACTACAAATCTTCACTGAGAACTTCATGGAAAGCAAACCCAGGGGCAGCCAGTACAAAGACAATGGTAGGAAGACCAGCAGTTTTTAGCTGTAAACTTTCGTAATATTGAGTAAACTTATCGTCTGGTGTAGCCATACCCATAAAGATTAAGTCAGCATCAGCCGATGACTCATGAAGAATAGTATTAAAAGAACGCCCTTCGGAAACCAGCACCTGACAAACAACCCCCATCCGCAACTGTTTCACCCAATTACTTAGGTTTGCCCGTGCTGCTTGAGCTGCTATTTCATTAGGAAGCACCAACTTGAGGTAAATCTCAGCATTTTGCCACTTCAGGTCGCTGCGCAATAGATAGGCGAGGAGCAACATCAGGCTACCATTGGCTTGCTTACCGCCCCACCAAACATCAATCCGTTGACGACTACCGAAACCCTGCTCCCGATTTTCCCGCAGAATCACTACATTACGCTTTGCTTGGTGTATGTGAGTAATCAAGCGACAGTAAGGCTGGCGGCGGCTAAGGGTTTCGTTATCCCCGAGTAAAACTGTATTGGGCACTAGTGGTCCTATACCGTAAGTTTCCACCAGTTGCCGGGCTCCGGTAAAGGGATCCGGTGCTGTTACCAAGCGCACTAGAGCTTGTACACTGCGCCGTTCGAGATACTCACTGATGGTTTGTTCTAACTTTGCCTGCTTAGCAACACTATGGGAACTACTGGGTAAAATACTCGAAACGGTCACTAAACCGCGATTATGGGTCAGAGCATCGGCTAACTCTATCAAAGACCATCGTTTAGTGGGAGCTCCTGACAGCACCAAGATGTGGGGTCGCCAGTTTTTCGGATCAGGATGATGACTAATCTGAAAAATACCAGTGCGCAATAGTGCCATCCAAATACCCCGGCGTACATCCCCCCAAGCCGTGCGCAGTTCCCGCTGCTGTAGCCAAAGGTAAACCCCCAAGACAATAACAGCTGCTGCCACTGTGGCAAAGGCATTGATCAAAAACATCACGATCAGGCAACCCAATGCCCCTAACAGTGACAGAAACCAGTTAACTTTAAAGGAGGGTCGGAACGAAGGACTTTGCAAAAAGCCCTCAATGCCAGCTGCTACATTCAACACCAGATAGGTGGTCAGAAAGAACATACTTAGCACTGGTGCAATGATATCTAATTTACCAAGGCAAACTGCAGCAGTAGCTATTCCCAAGGTTACAGCGGTGCCAATCCGTGGTTCATCATCTCGTCCACTACCCGTACCTAGAAATCGCATCCAACGGGGTAATACTCCATCTCTAGCTAGTGCCTGTAAAATCCGGGGAGCCCCTAGAATACTCCCTAAGGCACTGCTGAGAGTAGCACCCCATACCCCGAGTAGGATTGACGGACCCCAAAATGCCATTTGCCTCATAATCAGAGGATTGCCAATTAGGGCATCTCCCCCCACCCGCATTGATAGAATAATTGGTACGATCATATAAACGGCATATCCTGTACCTACAGCTGCCAGAGTACCGATGGGAATGGCGCGGATCGGGTTGCGTAGATCACCGGACATATTCACCCCAGCCATGATACCGGTCACGGCAGGGAAGAAGACAGCAAAGACACGCCAGAAGGATTCTTTGGAGGTCACCCACAGCTCAATATTAGCTACATCATAAGGGTAATCATGGTTACCGACGAATAGAGCAATCAGGGATAGCACTATCGCAGCCATAATAAAGTATTGAATGCGGATGGCGAGGCTAGCGGAAGTCAAAGCCAGTATTGCCACTAAAATAGTAGTAATTAGCGCTACATAAAGCTGGTTGAGCTGGGGAAAGGTCTGAACTACGCTCTCGGCAAAACCAATAGTGTATAAGGCGACTGAGAGAGCTTGGGCAAAGTAAAGGGGAATTCCTACGGCACCGCCAGTTTCAATTCCTAGGGAACGGCTAATCATGTAATACGCACCACCAGCCCTAACAATGCGGTCAGTTGCGATCGCAGAAATAGACAGAGCCGTCAAAAAGGTAATACTGGTGGAGAGGGTAACAATGATGAGGGTACCCACTAAACCAACATTACCAAGTACCCAACCAAAGCGCAGGTACATAATAACCCCCAGGATGGTGAGAATCGACGGAGTATAGACCCCACCGAATGTTCCCAAACCTGAAGTTTTTTCCTGAGTAGGCTCGACAACAGGAGATGAGCGGCGACCAAAGAATAACTTCATATATCTAAAACACGAATATAGTGCATTAAGCTAATCTGAATATAGGGAATAGGGAATAGGGAAGAGAGATTTTCATTCCTTTGTTGTCGGCGAAACGCCCATGGGTTTCTGACTTGAAAAAGCCGTCGAGGCAAGCAAGTGCGTTAGTCCTCGGTAAAATACCAGAGATGTTCATACTTTGTTCTTTGTTGTAAATGCATTTTTGATGGGGGTATAGCTGGAAAATTTTTCAAGTCCTTGGCAGACAATGTCAGTTGGTGAATTGATCATGGTCCATGAACAACTCCACCAGTTCTACCCCCAAGCCACCAACATTGCAACTCAAGGATGTTACAAGGTTGGTAGCCTCGGCTTTTGGTTCAACATTGGATGAATTTCACACCACAGGACTAACTGCTGTCATGGGGTTTTGGGCAAACAAGTAGAAACTGCTAATGGAACGAAGAGAACAGAAACGATAGTCTTTTAATCTGACAGTCTTTTAAGCTGACTACAGAATTAACTTGCGCGCATTCCCAACTTTATGCACCCCAATCACGAATTTAAGGCATTTTTTGCTCAATGACCAATTTCCCAATATGGGTAATATCAAGTTCGGTTAATCACTTCGTTGATCAATCCAGTCTTCAAGAAGAGCGCCAGTGTGTTGTACTTAACCAGACAATTCTATGTAGAATTCTGTTGGGCTAGATAGTCAGCCCACAGCCTGCGATACCATCCAAATGTAGCGTGATTAACAATAAGCACTATGGAGCCTGATTCTCTACCCACGGAGTTAATTTTGACGCACCCGCTTCAGACCATTGGCAATGTTCAACTGGATTGGATACCTCAACCCGGTAACTATCTCGACTTTAAAGGTAAAACCTACACAGTTTTAGAGCGCCGCCACCGCTACTGTCTTAAGTCAGGGCGCTATCGTTTGCATAAAATTGCTCTGTATGTGCAGTCTTCTGGACACCCTAGTGAAAAAAGCCTGCTCCAGGGGCGTTGGGTGATTGGGGATGCCAGCTGTTATTTCAATGCTCACTCTGAATTGATTCGTTGTGCAGTCAATCCAGACGGACCATGTGATTCTTGCCGCTTTTACGAACCCTTGAAAACCGCAACTAACTAACTAACCATTACCTAGAACTTCTCCTACTTCTAAACGCATACCATTGGCAAAATCCCAAGCCGATTGAGCACGTTTGCCAGCTAGTTGCACTTGCTGCAACAACAACACTCCCTTTCCAGTTTGAATAATTGGACCGATTCCCTTCGCAATCTTGACAACTTCTCCAGGACGACCTGAACCAACATCAAGAGTAGACCACTCCTGCGATCGCATTTTTAACTGTGAAGGCAACTCGGATAAGTAAGCCGAATCTAAGGGAACAGTGGCACTGATTTTCAGAGATTTACCCCGAAATGAGGTGACGCAGTTCGGGAAAAATCCCCGGATCTGATTGTGTAACTCCAAGTTAGACCGTGACCAATCTAGGCAATAATCTGACTTTTGAATCAGTGGTGCATAGGTAGCCTCAGAGTCATCTTGAGGAATTGGTTGGATTTGCTGTAACTCTCGCTTCAGGAGAGTTTCAATCAACAAATCAGCTCCCAAATTACTCAGAGTTTGTGCCAAATGTTCGGCAGTATCCAATAGTCTGATTGGTGTATACGCTTTCAAGAGCATTGCTCCAGTATCCATGCCAGCATCCATCAACATCGTTGTGATGCCCGTTTGGGCTTCACCATTATAAAGACACCACTGGATCGGAGCTGCTCCCCTATACTTAGGCAAAATTGAGCCATGTACATTGATACAACCTACCGTAGGCATATCCAGAATCTCTTGGGAGAGAATCTGCCCATAGGCAACCACCACAAAAACATCAGCCTTTACCTGCCTTAGCTGAGTTAGGGTTTCCCTATGCTTTTTCAGGCGCTGCGGTTGCCAAACTGGTAGTTTATGTGCTAATGCTATTGATTTCACTGGGGAAGGAATCAGCTGGTTACCACGTCCTCGACGCTTATCTGGCTGAGTTACCACACCCACCACCTCAAATTCAGGATGGTTCAACAAACCTTCCAAACAAGGTAGAGCAAATTGGGGAGTACCAAAGAATACAACTCGCATCTAGAAATTACCAATGACTAATGGGTTGTTCGCGTAGCGTGGCCTTTTGGCCAAGGTTAGCTGGTTGAAGGTTAGCTGGTTGAAGGTTAGCTGGTTGAAGGTTAGCTGGTTGAAGGTTAGCTGGTTGAAGGTTAGCTGGTTGAAGGTTAGCTGGTTGAAGGTTAGCTGGTTGAAGGTTAGCTGGTTATACATCCAGATTTGAGTTGTTAAGGCTCTAATCTTCAACCTACCCTACAAGGGACGCCCAAGGGAAACAACCAAATAACTTTCAACCAAATAACCTTCTAACCTTATAACTAATGACTAATCCACAGCAATTTCCACCCTACGATTGCGTTGCTGATTAACCTCAGTATCATTAGCTACCAGAGGACGAGTTTCTCCGTAGCCAATAATCAGCCAACGGTATGGATCGTCTAAAGCGCTACTAAGATACTGCTGAACTGCTTTGGCACGCTTAAATGAAAGGTTTCGATTCTCTTTGGCTTCGCGGGGGTTGTCGGTGTGGATAGCAATCCGGATTGTACTACTGGGATAGGCTTGCAAATCTGTGACAATTTTGTCTAGGATCAAACCTGCTTCTGGACGTAACGTACTTTTACTTTCCTGAAATAAAATATCACTGGGCAATGTGACTTTCAACTTATCGGCAGCCGAGGCAGCTAGTCGATTACCATTGCTATTACCAACTAATGCAGCATTGCTACTTGAAGTCGATGGTTCCTTCAGAAGCAAAGTGATCCCTTGGATGCGCCTTTCAACAGATTCATTCCCTCCCGAGGTTCCCAATTGAGTTTCCAACATTGTCACGTCCTCACTCAATCTCTTCAGTCGCTTGTCTAAATCACTTAGCTGAGCTTTGACCTGGACTCTTTGAACCGGTGTCAATTGTTTTAGTGGATTGGCTTCCGTTGGTTCCCGAATTGAACTAAAATTGAGAAACGTTGATTCTCGCTTGTTATCCAGATGCTCCAGTAATTTTAAGATCAGGGGTTTTTCTGGATTCGGGTTAGGGTAAGCATTGGCAACAACAATGCCAAATATCACGGCCAAGCCACTCCCTACGCCTAGCAGTAGTAGCCTGAAAATTAAGATTAGTAGGCAGTTCAGTATACTTATTGAGGTTTCAGGTCTGGTATTGGTGTTGGAAGTAGCGGGTTGAGTCACACCGAATTTTGTTAGATCTCCTTCAACATAATGAGGCAGGATGCTCCAATTGTACTCCGTTAGGGGTCAAACGCGGGTATTTAACATTATAGAAGAATTCAAAAAAACAAGGTTGAATTCCAAATGGCTATCATAACACTAAAACCTCCAAACCAACCAGTTAATTCCAATGTCAAGCCTGACAACTTTTGTGTGAGGGCTACCCACTTCAGCCAAGACCTCTTAGGGGAAGGAAAGAGTGTTAATTTTTTATTTTTCCCTGGCTTATTTTCTTTGTCTGCCTTCGGTAGCTTGATAGTGGAGGGTTTAGCCAACTGACTGAGTCGAAGTGTAAGAAACCCGGTTCGTAATTCAGGGTCGGACGGGGTAGTTGATCACTTTTTAACCTTTTAAATTTAAATTTAAGGAACTATATTCTAGTTTCTTGGGGTTGCTCCTCTAACTAGAAACGCTAATTAGTAACTGAAAAACCAATCAATGTTGAAAAGGCAATTGAGTTTAGCAGGATGGCTTAAAAATCAACCACTAGGACTGTTGTTAGCAACTTTGATGTTGATAACATCTAGCCTATATGCCGAGAAAGCCAAGGCTAATGAATCCTTAGTAGCCAGTCAATCATCGGTGCTATCTTCCCAGCCTTTAAGGGAAGTAACAGAAGCTATCAAACCTGATCTAACCGAACCATACGTTCAGAGTGACCCACTCAATAGCCCTTATCCTATTCCTTGGAATTGGGTCTTGGAAACCCATGCTGAACTGGTTGCTAATCAGAGTTTTGGGTTTAGGTACTATCGCAGCCAATCACTAGTGTCTCCTGATGGCAAGTATGCTGCCTATAGTCGCATTCAACTACAAGGACAGCCGGAACTATACCGCAGCCGCATCAGTAGTGTGATGTTTATAGAAAATTTGCAGACTGGACATTTGCGCATCATCACTGCATCTTCTCCCTTAGCTAACCATCATAATGATGATAAATTAAGCGGCGCAATCGCTATTCTGATTCCCGTGTCTTGGACAGAATCAAGCGATCGCCTTCTAGGGCGGCAATTTGAAGGTTTTTTTAATAGCTCAGATGGTTCTGATTACGCAGTAATTTGGGATCGGAACCAAAATACGGTGACCACCTTGGCTCCTGAGCGCATCCATTATACTAACGCACTGTTGCTAGGCTGGAGTCAAGCTAATCCAGATCAAGTGCTATTTCAGGCTGGTGAGTTGGGCAATGAGTATTGGCCAATGTGGTCTGTTGAACCCAATGGTTACACTGCTCTTACCTTTGAGGATGAACCTATGGTTTATGGTGAATCAGTAGAACACATTTGGTCTGGTTCCCAGGCACGCTGGTAATCTCAAAGGATGAAGGATGAAGGATAAATTTTCATAATTCATCCTCCACACTTCATCTGTCCGCCTCCCGGTCGTCTCCAGCTATAATCTTTGAAAAGCGCGGTGAGACGTGCCATATAAACACCTGGGGTTTCCCCAGGTGACAGGCACTCAGGAAAGGGAGGACAGGGTCTAAATCGTATAGGCATAACCATCCTTTCTGTGAATAAATTGACAATACTTATGACTGATTCCTTGCACCAGTTACGGTCGATGTCCCCTATTAAGGGGAGCACCTCCGCTTCAGAACTGGGCGTGAGACTTTCACCTCACCCAGCTCCTGGGTAAACTCAGTCTTTTGACCGGCCTTTCGGCATGCTCCAGTGTAT
>NZ_JAAHHX010000980.1:0-1118 GCF_010672065.1 Moorena sp. SIO4A1
CCATCAGCAGGAACATCACAAGTGCGATCGCTAATTGAATCGGTAAAAAATTTGGAGTCTGAAGGATCTGATCAGTCATGAGTTCTGAAACACCCAATAAGAGTGAATCATCTGAGGAGTCTTTTAAGCAACCCGAACCAGCTTTTGGTTGGACTTCCTATGCTGAGCAAATCAACGGCAGGTTTGCGATGGTTGCCTTAGTTTGTATCGTGTTACTGGAGTTGCTCACTGGTCAAGGTTTGTTGACTTGGCTGGGTCTACTCTAAGGAATTTCCATCCACTATATAATGATAAGGAGCTTGAGATTTATTTGCTCTTACAATCAGGATTGTTGACGGTTGACCGTTGACGGTTATACTATCTATGCTGGGATTTCCTCCTTGCTCTGATGAGGCAATTACGGCTACAAAAATTTAGCTGTCCGGCAAAAGAAGCCCCACAGCTAATGCGTAGCATTAGCTGTGGGGCTTCTTTTGCACAGGGTATTATAAAAATGCTATAATATTTGTACTGATAAACAAAGCCGTTCGCGTAGCGTGGCCAAAGGCCTTAAATGCTGGTTTGTCAGCCACCTACGTTCCTAAAAAATAGAACTTATTGTATTGTTCCGGCGCGGAGGGGCATCCCGTGTCGTTAATAAAGCTTACCGTGTATCCGTTCGCGTAGCGTCGGGCAAAGCCCGATAGCGATGGCTGGAGTTGGTAAGAAGCCCACACTGTAATCTTGGCCAAAGGCCACGCTACGCGAACGATGAGCGTGTGGGAGTATGTCACAGACCTAGCATGCTAGGTCTCTTCAAGGCTCTTGGCAATGAATTAAATCAATTAATTAAGGTAATTCAACCAGAGTATTGCACCCGGATTTGGGATCAGTTGTGTTAATTAGATAGATTTTGGACCGCTGCTATACGAAAGTAGGCATTCTACAGATAAGTCTACAGATTCAAGCTGTCTTACCGTTGGGGAAAGAGCTATGGGGCTTTGGATTTGCTATCTGGCCATGACTTCCTGCTCGGGGAAGGTCTTGCTTAGCCATAGCTTCACTGATGTATATTTCCTGCTGAGGCAGTGGGATCACAATCCCCTCTTCTTCAAATCTTTCTTTTATAATTCGGCTGA
>NZ_JAAHHX010000981.1:0-1118 GCF_010672065.1 Moorena sp. SIO4A1
ATCCAGAGTTTTGGTCGAATCTTTTTTGTCAGCGTTGCTGAATCAAGCAATGAATATAAGTAGAGTGGGCATCCTGCCCGCGCGAAAATATATTGAAACTGGCAAGATGCCTGTTCCACGCCTGATGCCCATTCCACCTCACTCTTAAAATCATTCCATTATTCAGCAACGCCGAAAATTTAAGCACTCAGCGAGTAACGGAACTTGATTGAATAAAGCTGCTGGGATAATGCCCGCAAAAACGCTAATTTGTTGTTGTGCAGGAAGAAATGATCCCCAGTCAACATTTGGATTACAAATGAACTATTGGTCTGCTGACGCCAAGCTTCTAGACTATCAATACTAATGGCATTATCTTGGAAACCTCCGAAGACCGAAATAGGATAGCTCAGAGGTTTATCCATGGTGTAAGTATAAGTCTCAAGCATGGTAAGGTCCGCTCGTAGACTGGGTAAGAACAGCTGCATCATCGCTTTATCCTTCCGAATCGATTCAGGGATAGCATTGTAACGACGAGATAGTTCTGTTACAAACACAGATTTAGGTAATTTGTGGATGTAGGGCTTCTTGATCGGGATTTGGGGAGCTGGACAAGCACAGGCAAACAGGTGAATTGGTTCAGGATCTTTGTCTGTGCGCAGTTGACGGGCAACTTCAAAGGCAAGTACAGCCCCCATACTGTGACCCAAGAAAGCAAAGGGCTTGTCCAGATAGGGTTTTAGTTTAGGTAAGAAACTCTCTAAAAGACGGGAGAGCCGAGTAAAGGGTGGCTCCATGAGTCGTCTACCCCTTCCCGGCAGTTGGATTGAGCAAACTTCTACATTCGATGGCAAGTCCTGTGACCATGTACTATAGGCTGATGCAGTACCACCAGCACAGGGGAAGCAGAACAGGCGCAGGTCAGCCTTGGGATTGGGCTTAGGGCAAACGATCCAGGGGTTAGACCTTAGTGTAGATACCATGAAACTTCATCCTTAAGTAGATAGGGAGATGGGGAGATGGGGAGATGGGGAGATGGGGAGATGGGGAGATGGGGAGATGGGGAGATAGGGAGGAGTGCGTAGGGTGCGTTAGGGGCGGGCGAGCCCTGATTTTTCCCCTCGTAGCAGGGTTGGAAA
>NZ_JAAHHX010000982.1:0-1117 GCF_010672065.1 Moorena sp. SIO4A1
AGCTGGACGGCTAGATGTGACTGGAGTTAAGAGTTGTGCTCTTCCCGATCTCTCTTAGATTTAATCGATAACAATCATAAATAAATTGAGAAAATATTTGTTCCCGATTCCCGATTCCCGATTACCGATTCCCGATTCCCGATTCCCGATTCCCGATACCCGATTCCCGATTCCCTGTTCCCTGTTCCCTTTGCTAGATAACTTTTGTATAAATAAATGAGATGAATAGCAAACCATTAGTTTCTGTAATTACGATTTTCTTAAATGCTGAAAAGTTCATTGAGGAAGCAATAGACAGTGTAATTGCGCAAACCTATGACCATTGGGAATTGCTGCTGGTAGACGACGGCTCCACCGATAACAGTACTGCCATTGCCCAACGGTATGTGGAAAAATATCCTGACAAGGTACGTTATCTAGAACACCAAGATCACGAAAATCGCGGCATGAGTGCCTCCCGTAATTTGGGTATTGGTAATGCTAAGGGTAAGTACATTGCTTTGCTAGATGCTGATGATATCTGGCTACCTCAGAAACTGCAAAAACAGATAGCAATTTTGGACTCTCATCCAGAGGCTGCTATGGTCTATGGAAATACTTTGTATTGGCACAGCTGGACTGGCCATCCTGAAGACAGTCAGCGGGACTACATGCCAGAATTGGGAGTTCAACTCAATACTCTGATTCAGCCACCAACCCTAATTAAATTCTTGATACAAGGTGGAGGCGCTGTTCCCTGTCCCTCTAACTTTATGGTAAAACGGCAGATTGTCGAAGAGGTCGGTGGCTTTGAAGAGACATTCCGAGGTCTTTATGAAGATCAAGTCTTTTTAGCGAAAATATTCCTGAACACCCCTGTGTTTGTGGAAAGTGGATGTCGGGAAAAGTATCGTCAGCATAAAGATTCTATTTGTTATACCTCCCAAGACACAAAACAAGAATATACGGCTCGTCGGATTTTCTTGAATTGGTTAAAGGAATATCTGTCTAAAGAAAGCTTCAAAAACCCTAAACTTTGGTCTGCTCTACAAAAGGAGCTATGGCGATATAATCATCCAACCTTACAGTATTTGAGAAATCGTATTCGATATTTTGTAAAACTTATGAAAAAACAGTT
>NZ_JAAHHX010000983.1:0-1115 GCF_010672065.1 Moorena sp. SIO4A1
AGAGCCTTATAGTAAAGTCAAAAAGGTCTACTCCATTAATATAGTTTACTTTCCCCTCGGCCAAGGAGAAGATTACATATATCAGGGTAAATTAAATTTCATCGGACGTCATATCCAGGACAGACTAGAGCCATCAAATCTCCAGAAGGAGTTGTTCAAAATTGAGCAGGTGTACCAGATATTTCCGGAATATTACATCTTGAGAGTGAAACAGTTTAATGATGTGACTAAAAACAGTTTGGATGAATGGATATATTTCCTGAAAAATAGTGAAATCAAGGAAGACTTCCAAGCCAGGGGATTAGCCCAAGCCAAAGAAAACCTGAGGATTGAGAATCTCCCTAATCAAGAAAAGGCAGCCTATCAGAAATATCTGGAAGATAAACGGTATGAAATTAGTATGCTAGAAGGGGCAGAGGCAGTTGGAGAATTAAGGGGTAGAGAAGAGGGCATAAAACAGGGGATATTAGAAGGCATTCAACAAGAACGTCGTGCTAACTTGGAGCGAATACTCCAACTACGATTTGGAACGATTCCTTCAGAGATATCTGGTAAAATCCAAGGTTTAGATCTCCAACAACTGGACAACTTGATGGCAACAGCATTAACAGCTAATTCTTTAGATGAGTTTAGCCAACATCTGCCGAATTAATGGCCAGGTGTTAAACTAGAAAGTAAGGGTAAATTATAGCGGCTTAAGTCGGAAGTCCTGCCTTCTTTACTCTATTATAGGATAGTAAACATTAAACTTTTACCTTGGCCTTTGGCCACGCTACGGGAACAACCTTGGCCTTTGGCCACGCTACGGGAACAACCTTGGCCTTTGGCCACGCTACGCGAACAACATTCAACATTCCCTACACCGAATACGGGGCGAACAACCTTTAACCCAACGACACCACAACTCCTAAACTTTCATTCCCAATCCTATCCACTGCTGACAAGGCATAGATTCCCGACTCTAGCGCTATCTCCAGGGTGGCTGAATTCAGAATTTTGTACAACCTCCAAACCCCATCTTGTTGCCGATAAAGAGTCCAATAACAAATTTCTCCATCACAAACTTTCTGCCAACTTAGCTTACCATCTCTTGCTCTAACATTACCTGGTGTCTA
>NZ_JAAHHX010000984.1:0-1115 GCF_010672065.1 Moorena sp. SIO4A1
TGCCTCTGAATATTGCTCTATGAAATCTAAATTTAAACTTAAATGTCCTAGGAGTAGACCACACCAAAAAAGGTTAGATAAGGATAACCTAAAAATGAAAATGATGCAAAAATTATTGCAAAAGCTCAAGACAGCAACAGTCATCGCACTGATCAGTGTTTTTGTTCTGTTAAGTTCTGGATGGACTAGCACCGCAGTTGCTCAAAACCCTATGGATGAGCTCGTAACGGGCTATGTATCTAAAGTAAATGTCGTCGATCTCAAGCGAGCCATCTTCTTTTACGAGGAGCTTTTGGGCATGGAACGGGATACTTCCCAGGATACATACCGTTGGACGCAGTTCTTTTACCCCAACGTGCCTGGCACCCTAATTGGCCTCTACGAAGACCAACCTACAGGAACGGGAGAAGCCGTACTAACACTAGTTGTGAAAGATATATTTTTGGCTAGGGATTTCCTCATCTCTGAAGGGATTGATGTGTCACCGATTAAAGATGTTGGTGCAGGAGTTATATTAGCATTCTTTAAGGATTTTGATGGCAACACGTTAAGCCTTCGCGAGAACTTGTTGTTCTAGTTGGTATTGACTTTTCAGTGACTGTTTATAAGGTCAATCTAATCACTGCTTAAGTCACAGAATATTGGTGGGTTACGGCAGATAGCTCTGTTCAAAAACGCCGATTAGCGAGCCTTTTCATGGTGCGTTACGGTGCGGACTATCCCAACGCTGGCTACCGTAAAAATAAGGACAAGTCCGCCCCTAACGCACCACTAGCAACTTCAAACAACGGCTATCTTCACCCAACTATTTTCAAATAAAGCATTTCGCTCAAATTTCGGATGAATCCGAACAATATAAATAGACTTCTGATCACTAGCAGATGTTCTATGTTCCCCTTCAGTAATTTTGTACCAATCTAGCGGAAAGCATTCACGGCTGTACAAGCTGTAGTAAATATCATGGGTTGTTAACAGGGATGGTGCTAGTTTAAATTGAATCGATTCTGCTTTTTTCAAGGCACCATAGTAAAACTTGGTTTCTGGATTCGGTACAGGCAAGAAGACTTTTTTGACAAATGCCTGGGGTAACCATTGCTTAAAACGTAACAGGTTGA
>NZ_JAAHHX010000985.1:0-1115 GCF_010672065.1 Moorena sp. SIO4A1
CAACCACGAAGGTTTTTAAAAGGTGATTCTAATGGAAAAAGAAGTGGCAGACCTAGATTCAAAAGTAAAAGCAGGTATAAATCTTTAGTTTTTTCCGCTTTCTCTAAAAACCCTATCCGGGGCAACAAATTTAACCTTCCCAAGTTTGGATGGGTCAAGATGATCTACCATAGGCCGATTCCAAAAGGGTTCAAAATTAAAACTGCAACAGTTACACGCAAGGCTGATGGATACTATGTAACATTATCGTTACAGGATGATTCGGTTCCTGAACTAATTCAGATAGAACAAGTGTCAAATCCCATTGGGATAGATATGGGTCTTAAGTCATTCCTAGTCAAATCTGATGGCACAGAAGTCCCGATTCCTAAATATTATATAAAAGCTCAAAAACGACTAAAGAAAATCCAGAAAGCTGTTAGTAGATCAAAAAAAGGCAGTAATAATAGGAAAAGGGCTGTCAAGAAACTGGGTAAGGCTCATAAAAAGGTAGCTGATACCCGAAAAAACTTTCATTTTAAAACAGCAAAAAACTTACTAGATGATCACGATCTAGTTGCTCATGAAAGACTAAATATCAAGGGACTGGCTAAATCTAACTTAGCTAAATCTATTCATGATGCTGGCTGGGGACAATTTCTGTCGATACTATCAAACAAAGCCGAGAATGCTGGTTTGGTTACAGTCGCAGTAAATCCCAGAAATACCAGCCAGAACTGTTCCAACTGTGGAAAAAAGGTACCCAAAAAACTAAAAGACCGCATCCACTCTTGTTCTCATTGCGGTTATACCGAGGATCGTGATGTAAATGCGGCAATTAATATATTAAAGTTGGCGGTAGGGCATTCCGTCGGTAGTAAAGCTTTCCGAGTATCCGAACCAGTAGGTGGAGTTGGAAAGAAGCCCACACTGAACTTGTAAAAGTCAGTGTGGGAGTATGTCACTGGTCAAAGAAAATGCCAAAGAAGCTCTGAATTTTCACATTTGCCTTTATATATATGTGGTGATTTGTTTAATACTGGCTGTGGTGATTATTGGGATTCCGCTGCTAATTATATTAGGTATTGTCAGTCTAATTATGCCCATAATTGCCTTAGTAAAGGTGCTGGAAAATC
>NZ_JAAHHX010000986.1:0-1114 GCF_010672065.1 Moorena sp. SIO4A1
TTGTTTGGCAATAGATGAATATTTTAATTTTGGGCAATCCTGAAGATACTCACGCTGCGCATATCAACCATGCTCTGACTAAGGCTGGAGGCAAGACAAACTATCTTGACACTTCTCTGTTTCCTACTAAATTACGACTATCTTGGCAGCCACACACTAAAGATGGAATTCTCACCCTGTCCGATGGCTATCAATTACGTCTGAGAGATATTCGTAGCATCTTTTGGCGTAATTTTTCTGGAGTTCGAATTCCTCCAATCAAAAATCCATTACAGCAGAGAGTTGCTTTTGATGATGCAATGAGTACCCTAAGAACCTTGATGCAAGGAACATCAATTCACTGGGTAAACTCATGGCAAGCTTATCAATTGCATAAGGAAAAACCTCTACAATTGAGCAAAGCTGAACAAATGGGTGTAACGATTCCCCATACTCTGATTAGTAATGATCCAGACGCTATCATTAAGTTTACGAAGTCTTGTAATCAAGTGATTTTTAAGCCAGTCTATGGTGGTGCTCATGTCCAGTTTTTAACAGAAAAACATCTACAACCTGAACGACTAAACTTAGCCCTGCGGCTTTCTCCTGTTACTATACAGGAGTATATCCCTGGCACAAATATTCGCACCTATGTAATTGGGGACTCGATGTATTCGGCAGAAATTCGCTCCAAGTCACTTGACTTTCGAGAAGATATCGATGCTCAATTGATTCCGGTCAGGCTGCCAAAGACGGTGCAAGAGCAGTGTAAAGCTATCACTAGAGCGTTTTGGCTGCAGTGGACGGCGATTGACTGGCGTTTAAAGCAAAATGGTGAATATGTATTTCTTGAAGCTAACCCTAGTCCGATGTTTTTACACTTTGAGCAACAAACTGGTTTCCCTATCACCCAAGAATTAGTTAATCTTCTGATGAGTGATATCAATTGACTGTTGAGTCGGAAAGTACAGATTTCCGACTCAACAGTCAATTCGCTTGACCGTAGGTCACGCTGCTTAACGCGCTCCAATTCAAAGTTCAAAATTATTAATTCAAAATGATTCGGACAATTCTATATTTTGAAGTTTGAATTTTGAATTTTGAATTCCCCGGGGGGCTTGTACCCATAATTAAT
>NZ_JAAHHX010000987.1:0-1114 GCF_010672065.1 Moorena sp. SIO4A1
TCAGTACGAGATCATTCGTTTAACTCCGGAGCAAGAGAGTCAGGCTCAAGACGAAACAATGGGGACAAAGGAAAAATTTTGGTTTAATCATTCTCAATTGAAAAAGTGTCTGTTCAAGTATCCTCGCCAAAACACAGGAGAAGACTGGTCAGAAAAAGTGGCATTTGAGTTGTGCAATCTTCTAGATATACCTGCGGCGCGCTATGAGTTAGCAGAAACCGCCGATGGACAAAAAGGGGTGATTACAGTCAATTTTTTAGGAGAGGGAGAAACCCTAGTGCATGGTAATGAAGTACTTAGTGGCATTAATCCTGATTATCCCGCTTTGGTTACGCAAAAGGCTTATCAACATACAATTGAAGTGGTTATGGAGGCGATTAGAGAAAAATCTGTTAACTTCCCCCCTAGTTGGACAGTACCTGATGGTTTCACAGATGCCAGAGATTTGTTTGTTGGCTACTTGCTGCTAGATGCGTGGATTGGTAATGGTGATCGTCATCATGAAAATTGGGGGTTTGTACTTCCTAAGACCTCTCAAACAGGTATTTATCTAGCTCCCACTTACGATCACGCCTCATGCCTGGGTCGTGAACTTTCTGATACTAAACGCCAGCATAGGTCTGTAGAGTCTTACGTAAATGGGTGCAAGTCAGCCTTTTATCTTAACGAAAATGAAAAAAAGCCTCTGAAAACATTTGAACTTTTTGAATACATTAACACTCACTATCCTAAAGCTAGTCAGGAGTGGCTCAACCGTCTTGAGCAAATTTCAGAGCAACAGATAAATTCAACTTTACAGGCATTTCCAGATTGTCGTATCTCAAAAGAAGCATCTGACTTTGCTAAGAAAATTTTGCTCACCAACAAAAAAAGACTGCTCTGTCTATTAAATTTATGAGTATCACTTCCCTAAAAACTTTATTTTTAGCTTGGCAAGATTATCAAAGTCGATCGTGGAACCCAGTGGGTCGATTGACATTTGATGGAAAAAATTACGAATTTGTTTATATAAAAGGTGCAAAGGAAGCGCAAGAAAAATTTGGGTTTGAGCCTCTAATGTCTTTTCCAGAGTGGAATAAGACCTATTGTTCCACGGAGTTGTTTGCGTTTTTTG
>NZ_JAAHHX010000988.1:0-1113 GCF_010672065.1 Moorena sp. SIO4A1
TAGGGCAAAAAAAAGCCGACTATAAACCAGGGAATCAAACGGACTTGATATCAAATTTCAGAGTAAGGTCACTGTCTACATCTAAGAGTTGCAGCATAAAACTATCATGAAAAAATTACCAATAGCTATAGCTGGGGCAGTGGTTTTTAGCCTAGGAACAATCGGAACAGCCCAGGCGGCATCATTCCTCTCTACTGCCAATGGAGAAGTTGGAAAAATCGATACCTCAACTGGAAAATTCACACCATTAAACAGCAACGATATCCCCTTTTTTGATATAGCTTTATCCAATAGTGGTGAGCTATTTGGTGTCACTCCCAGCGCTTTGTATAGTATTGATAAAAGCACAGGCTTATCCTCCCTAATTGGCTACCTTTTTGCGTTTATAAATGCTTTAGGGTTTTCTGATGATGATGATAAAGTCCTTTACGGCGCTGGAGATGATAGTTTTTATACTATTGATACCTCTAGTGGGGCTGCATCATTAGTGGCCAAAATTCCTAACTTCAACAGCAGTGGCGACATAGCATTCGATTCTGTAAATAATCAATTTTTTGCCACATCACTCTCTGTTGATGGCAGCTCTGACATTTTGTTCTCTATCGCTAATGACGGTACAGCTAGTGAAATTGGTAGTATCGGCTTTAGCGATATATTTGGCTTATTCTTTGAAAATGGAACGTTGTTCGGTTACACAGGTGATCAACAACAGATCACCATTGATCCAACCACAGGAGCAGGTAATTTTAGTCAAAATGTCGTCGGGGCTATCGGTCAGCTCTTTGGAGCAGCAGGTGTTTCTGGCGCTACCGTTCCTAGCACTACTGTTCCTGAACCGATGTCGGTGCTAAGTCTGCTAGCAGTAGGAGCCTTTGGTGCCGGTGTGCTGTCTAAGGGCAAACTGTAATAGTAACGCTATAGTTAAACGCTATAGTTAACTGTTGAGGATTCACGGTAACCAACCTATACTCTCCGGGTGCATCTCCTAAAAGCTGTTTGATTCGGTGGTGCGTTACGGGGCGGACTTTCCCAAAGCTGGCTACGAGCTGGAAAATGACGGCGAGCCGCCCCTAACGCACCCTACGTAATATTTTCAAATATGAGATGCACCCT
>NZ_JAAHHX010000989.1:0-1113 GCF_010672065.1 Moorena sp. SIO4A1
CAAGTCTCTTGAGAACCATATTGGTGCAATTTGGTATTTTGTGCATTACTACAATGCATCATTACTTGTTTAGCACTACCCTGGTATTTACTGGCAAAATCCGTAAGTATAACCATCTTTCCTGTGAATCCTAACTAAGTTTTTGACGTGCAAGCTTATTGCCTTTTCCCCTGGAACCGTGTAATTAAATGAATTACTTTTGCTCCTAGGGTTAACTCTCCCAAACTTTCCGGTCAAGATGTTTTTAGCTATGTCTCCACTACACCAACCTTTGATTGGCCTCAACGGATTATGTCTGATCGGGTAGCCGTACTTATTGAGTGCTGCTTTTTGTCTGCCTCCTTGTCCTTTACAAGTAACCAGAAGCGGTTGAAAGGTTTTCAAAGTCAAAGCCTCAATGTTCCCAACACAAGCAGCATCGATCCAATGTTCCTTAGGAAATCCTAATTTAGTCCGGTTGTACTTAGTCTGTGCTCCCGTTCCAGTAACCACAGGTTTCGTCTTTTGAAGTACTTTAACTAGCTTGTTCCGAGTTGTATTCACCGCCGCCGCATCTTTTAATGGCGAAAGCGCTTTGGTTTTGATTTTTTGAAGTAGGCTTGGCTTCTTTTTCAGAAAGTCCTCTATAGGTTTGTTCCCTTTGCGTTGATTGCACTTTTCACAAGCCAAGCAAAGATTACTTACACGTTCACTTCCTCCTTTGGATTTTGGATAAATGTGTTCAATCTGCAATGGAACTGATTTTTTCCCACAGTAAGTGCATTCCCTTCCCCATTTTTCGAGTAAATACTCTCTAACCTCATACCCAGCTAGTTCTCCTTGCTGGTACTGAATACCACTGATTTCAGGATTCTGCATTTTTTGGGCATCAAACTTAACTCTTTCAACCCAAATTTCGTTAACTGGGCAGAATTTAATCAATCGTTTCACCCAAGTCTGGGTAGTCAAAATTCTGTGTTCTAGACTAGGGGTAAGCCATCCCTCTGGACGCTTACGGTTAAGGAACCTGGGTTTTCTATAGCGGGTGTTTCGGTTACGTCTCCCACGCCTTACAGAGCTTCTAGACTCTAGTTTTTTCTTAATTAATCCTCCTCTGTGTTCTAGCTCCATTGA
>NZ_JAAHHX010000099.1:0-17138 GCF_010672065.1 Moorena sp. SIO4A1
GCATCCCGACCATCGTGGATCGTGGTAATGACGATTTTGTGGTTTTTGAGTCGGGTGCGATTCTTTGGTATCTAGCTGAGAAATATCAAAAGTTCCTTCCCGAGGGGGAAAAAGCTCGATCCCAAGCACTTCAGTGGCTGATGTTTCAGATGAGTGGCATTGGACCGATGATGGGTCAAGCTATGTACTTTCAGCGGATTGCAGAACCTCAAGGGCATCGTGATGAATTTGCCATCAAGCGCTATGGGTCAGAATCACGCAGGCTGCTGGAAGTCTTGGATCAGCAGCTTGAGGGGAAAAGTTATATCCTTGGTAATGAGTTCACTATTGTAGATATGGCCACTTATCCTTGGGCACGAGCTTATTACTGGGCGAAAGTATCGGTGGATGGGCTGAACAACCTTCAAGGCTGGTTTGAGCGTATTGATGCTCGACCTGCAACTCAACGTGCACTAGAGCTCCCGAAACCTTTTCCTGCTTTTTTTGGAAAAGGGGATGTGGCTGCAGCAGAAGCGGCTAATTCTGCACGTTTTCAAAGTGATGTTAAACCATAAGCCATGGATGATGGAAACAAAAATTAACATTCGGGGAAATAAAAATGTGATAAAATCCTAGTCGTTGATCAGGGAAGATTGGGCAAAATTTTTGTCCAAGGTGTTTGTTTGCCAAAAATGTTGGTCAAAAATAAGCACATCCCTTGATTTGATCCAATAAAAGGCTATCTATACCTTTTTGACTGTTTACAGTTAACTGTTAACCGTTAACTATTGATTGCCCCGGGATCTTCTTTTTAGGGTTAGATATAGAGGATTATTAAGGGATAAATTATGTCAAAATCCCGAAGAGTTGGGGAAAATTCAGCTCCTATCCTCTTGAGATCTGCCCCCCTCAGTCTAAATCGAGCAATGTTACAGCTGTGCCGATCTTCCGGTGGTAAGCTCGGGAGCAACTGTTGACAGTTAACGGTTAACACTGAACAGTGAACCAAACTATACACCTTATATCTTCTTTGATTAACACTGAAAAGTCAACCAAACTGTACAGGTTACATCTTCAGGTGCGCTTGACCTTGGCGAATTTAATTCTTAATAGGTCAAGGGCACCTAATTAACGTCTTATCAACACGAAAAACCAATGATTCTTTACCGACAAAAGAAATTTAGCATTTTGTTTGGCAGTCTCTTAATCGTTGGGGCATGGTGGTTACCTGTCCAAGCTCAACAGACCACTAATTCACCCAATGAGCAAGCGGTTACGACTGAAGATTCAACTATTCCGAAAGCGGTTACTACTGCAGATCCAACTATTCCGATTGAGGAGCTAGAGCTATTGCTCAAGCCATTCACTAAGGATGAGCTGGATGGTGAAGCTCAGGGGTGGATGTCCTTGCTTAAAACTAAAGTTAAAGAACTCAGCGATGCGGAAATTGCTGTCAAGCGCAAAAATCGAGAGCTTCAAAAAACTAAGGAAGCTGTTGATGCCCTAGAAGATGCCAAAAAGGCTCTTGAGGAAGGGACTGAGCCATCCCCATCAGGTGGCGTAAAAGCTAAAGAGGGGGCGGAAGAAGCACAGGAAGCTCTCGAAAAAGCTCAGGAGTCAGTAAAAGAAGCAGTCAAACAAGGAGAAAAGACCGAGCAGGATAAAACCTCGCAAGGGGCGATTGATCAAGCAGTTGAAGGTACTCAACAGCAGAAAGATAAAGCCAAAACCTCAAGCTCAGAAGAGGAAGTTGCTAAGGTTCAAGAGCAGATCGGGACAATTAGCAACAAAGTCGTTACGGATGAACAAGAGCAGAAAAAGACTGAACAGGGACTGGAAAAAGCCAAAGAAAACATAGAAGAAGCGGTCGAGGCGAAGGCCGAAGTTAAAAAGCAAGTACTGGTCAACATGACCAGATTGCGGGATGAACGCACTGCTTTGAGCGATCGCTTTGAGGTGGTACTTCAAGAGCTGGAACTTAAAGACGGTGATGTCAAGTCGTACAAAAAATACATCGATGCCATCAGTGGGATTAAGGTAGACGTAAGCGACACTCAAGGAACCTGGATTACCATCGTCGGCTGGCTCCAGTCTAAAGAAGGAGGTCTGCGCTGGGCGAATAACATTGGCAAATGTATAGGAATCGTTGCTGGTTTTAGCATCCTATCGGTGATCTTAAGTACACTCCTCGAGAAATCTTTGTGGATGTTCCCGAATATTTCAGTGATGTTGCGTCAGTTCTTGGTTAGTCTAACCCGCCAAGGATTATTTGTGGTGGGTATTATTGTAGGGATTACTGCCCTAGAGGTCAGTATTGGCCCACTGATCGCTATGATTGGAGCTGCTGGTTTTGTGGTAGCATTTGCGTTACAAAGTACCCTCGGTAACTTTGCCAATGGGTTAATGATATTACTCTATAAACCTTTCGACGTGGGGGATATGATTGAAGTAGCTGGGGTAAAAGGAGAGGTTGAGGATGTTAACTTAATTTGCACCACCATCAAGACTCCTCGAAATAAAATTATTATTGTGCCCAACAATTCAGTCTGGGGTAACGTTATCGAGAATGAAACCACTAGCCCCGTCCGCGCTATGTTTATCACAGTAAGGGTCAGCTACCAAAATAGTATTACTCAAACGAGCCAAGTTCTTAAAGATATTGCTAACTCTCATCCTTTAGTATTGAAAGACCCAGAACCTTGGATTACGACCGGTGAATTGGCTGAATATGCTGTTAAGATTTGGTTTAAAGCATATACTAAGACAGAGGATTACTGGACTGTCTATCCTGACATCAATCGAATTATAAAAGAAAGATTAGAACAAGAGGGAATTGTGATCCCACTGCCGAGACAGGAACTATACATTAGCGAATCTATGGCTAAGGAAGAGGGCAGTATGGCAAAAAGGTTTAAAGACAATGACCTTCCCCTAGAAGAAGTTATGCCCAGATAGCAACTCCTTGCGCTCCATAGCTCTCTCCCCAAGGGTTAAACCCCACATTCCGCAGATTAATTTGTAGTATGCAAAGTAATACGCTAATCCTGTGTACCTTGGGGATTTTTTACATATTAATATTTAATTATATAATTAGCTATGTTTTATAGGCTACACATAAATCGTGATAATTACGTACTACACGGTGAAGTGCGGAATGTTGGTTAAAGGATGCTTTAATTAGCAGCCAGGTAAATAAAGATATGATAAAATCATAGTCGGTGCTCAGGGAAGATTGGCCAAAATTTTTGTCCAAGATGTAAGTTGGATGAAAAATGTTGGTCAAAAATAAGGATATCCCTTGATTTGAGCCAATAAAAGGCTATCTATGCATTGTTAACTATTTATAGTTGAGTGTAAAATTTTCACTATTCACAGGTGCATCTTAAGGTTGTAAATCTATAACTCAAGGAACTGGACAAGTGTTTTAGCCTTCAATGGTCGTATTTTTCCAAAAGCGATGCAGCGAGGTAGCACGGTCTTGGGGAGCCAGCGCGGTCATAGGGGGAACCTCTATGAGCAACTGCCGTGGTTTCCCCCACTCGCGCTTGGGATCAAGACAGTGAGATGCAGCCACTATTGACTGCCCCCGGCTCTTCATTTCTTGGTTAGATACAGAGAATTAGAAAGGCATAAATTCTGTTAAAATCCCCAATATTTGCGGAAAATTCCGATCCGCTCCTCTGGTGCTCTACCCCCCTCAGTCTAGATCGAGCAATAGTTACAGCCCTGCCGATCTTCGGAGGGTAATCGGGGAGCAACTATTCACACTGAACGGTTCACACTCAACAGTGAACCAAACTATACAGGTTGCATCTTCATTGTCTTGATGCAGTCGCTCATGGTTTGAATTTACCGTAAGATAGTGGAGCCTTATTAAAAAATATTTAACCCTTTTCTGCATAACCTGCTAACTATAAAGGCTCCACTATCTAAGGTTTTGTCTCCGGGGGAAACCCCCAAGACCGCGCTGCATCGCTGGTTCACACTCAACAGTGAACCAAACTATACACGTTACCTCTTCATTAACGTCTTATCAACACGAAAAACTAATGATTCGTTACCGACAAAAGAAAATTAGCATTTTGTTTGGCAGTCTCTTAATCGTTGGGGCATGGTGGTTACCTGTCCAAGCTCAACAAAGCACTAATGCACCCAATCAGCAAGCAGTTACAACTGCAGATCCAACTATTCCGATTGAGGAGCTAGAGCTAATGCTCAAGCCCTTGACTAAGGATGAGCTGGATGGTGAAGCTGAGGGGTGGATGTTCTTGCTTAAAACTAAAGTTAAAGAACTCAGCGATGCGGAAATTGCTGTCAAGCGCAAAAATCGAGAGCTTGAACAATCTAAGGAAGCTGTTGATGCCCTAGAAGATGCCAAAAAGGCTCTTGAGGAAGTAACAGACACTAAAGAAAAAATAGAGACTGAGCCATCACCATCAGGTTCTGTTGAAGCTTTAGACGCTGCACAAGAAGCACAGGAAGCTCTCGAAAAAGCTCAGGAGTCAGTAGAAGAAGCGGTAAAAGAAGAAGAAAAAACCCAGCAGGATAAAACCTTGCAAGGGGCGATTGATAAAGCAGTTGAAAGTACGGAAGAGGATAAAAATAAAGCCAAAACCTCAGACGAGGAAGTTGGTAAGGTTCAAGAGCAGATTGGGACAATTAGCAACAAAGTCGTTACGGATGAACAACAGCAGAAAAAGACTGAACAGGGACTGGAAAAAGCTCAAGAAAAGATAGAAGAAGCGGTAGAGGCCAAGACCGAAGTTAAAAAGCAAGTACTGGTCAACATCACCAAACTGCGGGATGAACGGGCTGGTTTGAGCGATCGCTTTGAGGTGGTACTTGAAGAGCTGGACACTAAAGGTGGTGATGTCGAGTTGTACAAAAAATACGTCAATGCCATCAGTGGGATTAAGGTAGACGTAACTGACACTCAAGGAACCTGGATTACCATTGTTGGCTGGCTCCAGTCTAAAGAAGGAGGTCTGCGCTGGGCGAATAACATTGGCAAATGTATAGGAATTATTGCTGGCTTTAGCATCCTCTCGGTGATCTTAAGTACACTCCTCGAGAAATCTTTGGGAATGTTCCCAAATATCTCAGTTATGCTGGGTCAGTTCTTGGTTACTATCACCCGCCAAGGATTATTTGTGGTGGGTATTATTTTAGGGATTACTGCCCTAGAGGTCAGTATTGGACCACTGATTGCTATGATTGGAGCTGCTGGTTTTGTGGTAGCGTTTGCGTTCCAAAGTACCCTCGGTAATTTTGCCAATGGGTTAATGATTTTGCTTTATAAACCTTTCGACGTTGGCGATATGATTGAAGTAGCTGGAGTAAGAGGTAATGTTCAGGATGTTAACTTAATTTGTACCACCATCAAGACTTATCAAAATAAAATTATTATTGTGCCCAACAATTCAGTCTGGGGTAACGTTATCGAGAATGAAACCAGTAGCCCCGTCCGCGCTATCTTTATCACGGTAAGGGTCAGCTACGCCAATAGTATTACTCAAGCGATCCAAGTTCTTAACGATATTGCCAACTCTCATCCTTTAGTATTGAAAGACCCAGGACCTTGGATCGACACCGGTGAATTGGCTGAATATGCTGTTAACATTTGGTTTATGGTCTATACTAAGAGAGAGGATTATTGGACTGCCTATTGTGACATCAGCCGAATTATAAAAGAAAGATTTGAACAAGAGGGAATTGTGATTCCACTGCCTCAGCATGAAATATACATAAGCGAAGCAATGGCTAAGGAAGAGGGCAGTATGGCACAAAGGTTCAAAGGAATGACGTTATCCTAGGGATCCCCTTAGGAAACTTGTACAACTGGCACAGAACTTACCGATAGTTTCCAGCAAAGCTTCTAGCATAACCAATAAAGTTATCACCGGAGAATTTCCAATGCTCAAGACTCACTCTGGTAAACATCCCCTATTGGCTCTGCTACTGCTAGTTCCTGCTGCGAGTATCGGTATAGCAATGGCACTATATATTGCTCCAGGATCATTAGGGCAGGCAGTATCCTTATTTTGCAAAGTCTGGTTACTAGCACTGCCTCTTGCTTGGTTTTTCTGGGTGGATCGTGGCAAGTTACGTATATCCTGGCCGAAGGGACAGGAGTTGTTGACTGGAACTATTTTGGGACTGTTGATGTTTGGGATCATCCTTGGGGCTTATTGGCTTTTCGGTCAGCACTGGATTGATCAGACGGATCTTCGCACTAAAGCCCAAGAAGTCGGCATAACTAGTGCATACATTTACCTACTCGGGGCGATGTATTGGACTTTGATTAATGCCTTCCTGGAAGAGTATATCTGGCGTTGGTTTGTCTGGAGCAAGTGCCAGATTCTAATCCCGGGACTTGGGTCAGTATTGCTTTGTGCATTGCTGTTTACCCTCCATCATATTATTGCTTTAACGTTTTACACCCAGGATTGGCTGGTGGTCATCCTTGGGTCATTAGGGGTGTTCATGGCTGGAGCGGTATGGTCGTGGTGCTATCTAACCTACCGTTCCATCTGGTCTGGTTATCTTAGTCATGTTCTTGCTGATTTAGCGATCGCATTTGTCGGTTGGCAACTCCTATTCGGGTAACTAAGTTCTTGACTCAGGATAATTACCCTTAATAAAAATCTCCCCATCTCCCCATCTCCCCATCTCCCCATCTCCCCATCTCCCCATCTCCCCACCCTCCCATTAATTATCGCTATTCAACCGGACTTGATATTAGGTTTCATGTATCGCGTACCAGAGGTACAGGTTTCTTGAATTTCAACGGCATACAATCCTGGTAAACCTGCTTCTTCAAGTCGCTCAAAAACCCACTTGGCGATCGCTTCACTAGTAGGATTCTCCAAGCCAGTTGTCTCATTGAGGTAATAATGATCCAAAAAGTTATCTAACAGAGGCTTGACATAGGTCTTGATATCTCCATAGTCCATTATCATCCCCTGTTTGGAACCCTCCTCAATCAGTTGATTACCTTTGACATATACTCGCCCCACCCAGCTATGGCCATGTAACCGACTACATTTGCCGTCATGATGGGGAAGGCGATGAGCAGCTTCAAACCGAAACTCCTTGTAATTTAACCATTCTTCCATCATTTAGAATTAAGAATTAAGAATTTAGAATTTAGAATTTAGAATTTAGAATTTAGAATTTAGAATTTAGAATTTAGAATTTAGAATTTAGAATTATCTGACAATTCCTAGAAAAAACTCTATTGAGTTTAACCTAATTGTAAGAGGTAATCTAGACAAATATAACAGGTTACTGAATAAACTAGAGCCGATTAGTTTTGGTGTTTATGATAAATTAAGATTAGGGTTCAGGATTTATTGGGAAATCATAATCAAGTTTTAATATAGCCATAAACGGTTACCAAAATTGCTGATATCTATCGCTATTTTAAACATAGCATGAACTACGATAAAAGCCATGCATACCTACTCCCTACTCCCTACTCCCTACTCCCTACTCCCTACTCCCTACTCCCTGTGCTATACCATAAACGAAGGAACCAAGGGGAGTTGATATCACTGATGACTAAGATGCGAATAGAAACCGATAGTATGGGGGAAATCGAAGTTCCTGCTGATCGGTATTGGGGCGCTCAAACTCAGCGATCGCTAAAATATTTCTCGATTGGACAAGACTTTATCCCCCCGGAAGTCATAACAGCGATGGCTATTCTGAAAAAAGCGGCTGCTCTGACTAACTCTGAACTGGGTAAATTACCAGAGGATAAAGCTAAGTTAATCATTGAAGCAGCAACTGAGGTGATCGAAGGCCAGCTAGACGGTCACTTCCCTCTCCGTGTTTGGATGACTGGTAGTGGTACCCAGTGCAACATGAACGTGAACGAGGTGATTGCTAATCGTGGGATTGAACTAGCTGGGGGGGTGATGGGTAGCAAAAACCCAATTCATCCCAATGACCACGTCAATATGTCCCAATCTTCTAATGATACCTTTCCCACAGCTATGCACATCGCGTCAGCGGTAGCCTTTCATGAGCGACTGATGCCCAAGGTCAAGAAAATGCGGGATGCTCTAGAGGAGAAAGCGAAAGCATGGGATAATATAGCGAAAATTGGGCGCACTCACCTTCAAGATGCTGTACCGTTAACCTTGGGTCAAGAGTTTTCCGGTTACGTTGCCCAGCTAGATGCTAATTTAGCACGGATCGACTCTGTGCTTCCTGGCTTATACGAGTTGGCGATTGGTGGAACGGCGGTCGGGACTGGGTTAAATGCTGGCAAGGGGTTTGCAGAAAAGGCTGCTGAGCATATTGCTAAGTTGACTGGCTTGCCCTTTGTGTCTGCTCCTAACAAGTTTGCGGCTCTAGCAGCTCATGATGACATGGTTATGGCTAGCGGTGCCCTGAAAACCCTAGCGTGCTCGTTATTGAAGATTGCTAATGATATCCGTTTCCTAGGGTGTGGACCACGCTGCGGATTTGGGGAACTGAAGCTGCCATCCAATGAGCCAGGGTCTTCGATTATGCCAGGAAAAGTTAATCCGACCCAGTGCGAAGCGATGACTATGGCAGCTACTCAGGTGATGGGCTACGATAGTGCGATCGCATTTGCTGGTGCTCAGGGGCACTTTGAGTTGAATACCTTTAAGCCCATGATTGTGTTCAACTTGCTCCAATCTGTCCATCTACTTGCTGACAGCTGCAACAATTTCACAGACTTCCTGCTGAAGGGACTCGAACCGAATCGAGAGAAAATCCAGTATTTCCTGGAACAGTCCCTGATGCTAGTCACTGCTTTGAGTCCAATCATCGGTTACGACAAAGCTGCAGAAGTGGCGCACCATGCTTCTGAGAAGAACCTTACCCTCAAAGCAGCTTGCCTAGAATTAGGCTATGTTTCTGCTGTTGAGTTTGACCAGATTGTTGATCCCTATCGGATGGCCTATCCCCTTGATTAGTTTTTTAGGGAGTAGGGAGTAGGGAGTAGGGAGTAGGGGGAAGAGTGTGGGGAGAGGGGGGAGATTTGTAAATACTATATTGAGCAATTCCCAGCAACCTTTAACTATAAACTGAAAAGGATAATGTTAGCAATTTTAAAATGTTTGATTTTAATATCCTATGTGATTTCTCCCGTAACCATTGTGTAGCCATCTGTGCCATTTTAGTTCCTGCTAACTTGCTCCTGACCTTACAAACTATCATCTTTACTGTGATTGGTTATCCCCAAGTTCAGGTGCGGAAAGCTGCTTTAGTTGCGTGCATCCCAGCTTTGGCCATGCTATTCCATGTTTATAGTTGGTTGATGATTGGAGTAGTGATGGCTCCGACCTACATTCTGTTTACTTTAGCAGCTGTCTGCTTAAGTATTAATTTTTGGGCAATAAACTATTATAGTAGATTAGTTTATTTTAGGGAATAGGGAATCGGGAATAGGGAATCGGGAATAGGGAATCGGGAATGGGGAATCGGGAATGGGGAATCGGGAATGGGGAATCGGGAACAGAGGAACCCACCCCTAACCCCTCCCAGGAGGGGAACAGAGGCAAGAGGCAAGAGGCAAAAAGTCGGTAGTGGTAAACAATTCGTGATTTTAGCTCCCGAAACCTTGACCAGACCTGGGCTAAACCACTACCCGACTCCCGACTCCCGACTCCCGACTCCCTACTCCCCATCTGCTTCATCTTTACCGTTGATTTGTTGGTTACGGTTCGAGCCATTCCATCGTATGGATTCGGTTAAGTCATCATCGATGTGGAAAATAGCTTGTACTGGTCCGTAGCGTTCTTGAATTCCCCCCTGAATCCGTTCAGCAATCAGGGAAATGACTCCTGAGAACTCTGGATGCACTACCAAATGCATTTCAACATACATGAAGCGTCCTACAACACCCCGGCACTGAATTTGATCACAGCGAGTGACACCTCCAACTTGATGGGCTATGTTAGCGATCGCTTCTGGATCAATGGGAGTTTGTTTGACTAGCAGGGGCAATTGCCAGTTGATAACTTGCCAACAATTTGCCCCGGCAAAAAGCACCAGCACACTACTCAACAGTGGATCCAGCCATAGGAAACCTCGGGAAACCCCCCAAAGCCCACCGAGTACTAGTATAGTTAAGCCCACATCCTGAAGCATTTGAGCGGCCTGAAAGCGTAGGGTAGGACTCCTGACCACTTTAGCTTGGTAAATCATCAGGCAAGACCAACCAAGGCTCATGGCTAATACTGCTCCCAACAATTGTATTAAGGGTAAACTGAGCCGGACAGGAATAGTTAAGGTTCCTCCCTGAATCAGAGTTAGTAACTGCTGAGAGGAGAGTAAGCACAAATTTCCCCCAGCAAAGCCGAAAAAGGCAATTAGCACAAAGGTAATCACCGTTTCCCGTTTACCATGACCATAGACTGACAGATCTGGCGAATTGTCATAGGTAGTGATCATCAGCAAATTGATAAGGGTATTAAAGCAAATTAATAGGGTGAACAGGGATTCCCCCATCAGACTGAGCGATTGGGTAGCCCAAGCTGCTGACACCTTGACTGATAAAACAAACAAGCTGAGCCAGAGGGTAATGAATAATACCAGACGACTAGTCTGATCGCGGTTTGGTCCTTCGGTCATGGCCTGAAGGTAACAGATGTGGATTACCTTCACATTATCTTTGATTACCCTATTATTGATTGAGGCATCAGGCAATTATGCCATTTTATGGCAGTTCTTAATGGTTTTGGGGAGTTGGGAGTCGGGAGTCGGGAGTGTGGGAGGTGTGGGGAGTGTGGGGCGGGGGCGCAGGGAGTGTGGGGCGGGGGCGCGGGGGGAGAAGAAAGAAGAGCAGAGAAGAGCAGAGAAAAGGAGAGAAGAGTAGCAGGGAAGAGGGGAAAAAATCCTGTGTACCTCATTACTATGAACACTGCTATTATTAATGAGCAAGTTTTAACCTTACAAACTTGCTAACTTGCCAACTTAATAACCTTTAACTTGATAACTTAATAATCTTCAACTTGCTAACTTGATAACTTGCTAACCTTCAACTTGATAACTTGCTAACCTTCAACTTGATAACTTGCTAACCTTCAACTTGCTAACTTGCTAACCTTCAACTTGCTAACTTGCTAACTTGATAACTTGCTAACTTGCCAACCTTGGCCAAAAGGCCACGCTACGCGAACAACTTGCTAACCTACCAACCCTTCCTTATATCCCATGACTTTTCCCAATCACCCAATGACGGCGGAAAAAACGGGAAAGAGCAGACTCTTTTAACGATAAATAAATGGGACGCCCGTGGGGACAAGTGCGAGGGTTTCTAGTCTTTTTCCACTGATCTAATAACTGCTGCATTTGTGATAAACTTAGAGGGATACCATTGCGAATTGCACTGCGGCAGGCAGTTGCTACTTGAGCGGTTTGTAAGTCTCCTCCTAAACTCAGCTCTAATAGGGCTTTGGCACAATCGTCTCGCTCGCGCAACAGTTCTGGTGCATTCCGTACTGCCCACAGCTCTTCTCCAAAGGGGTCAACTTCTAAACCAATCCGCTGTAGTTGTTCCACCTGCTTAGGGGATAACTGCTGGAGAATGATGGGAGGTTCTAAGGGGACTAACTGCCAGCGATCGCATAATTCTTCATACAACACCCGTTCATGGGCAATGTGCTGTTCAATTAACCAAATACCGGTGGGATGCTCTGCTACGATATACATATTATGAAGCTGAGCCATGGCTCGCAGTTGGATTAGCCCAATATCATCGGTTTTGTTATCAGTTTTGCTATCAATTTTGCTATCAGTTTTGTCAGTAATTTCTTGAGTGCCTGGTATCAGTTCAATTGAACGACTAGTGGTGTAACCTCCTCTAGCTTCCGATGTTTTGAGTAACTGTTTTACCCTGTTCGAGTGAATGGTTTCTGGCAGATTAGCTGGGGTGATTCGCAAAGCGTGCTCGATAGCTTCAGCAACTTGCTGTTGCCAGTAAGATACCGAGTGTAAGTAAATTTCGGTCTTGGCTGGATGACGATTCCAGTCGATTTGACTCGGACAAATCCGCAGGTGCAGGAAACAAATGGGATAGCGGTCGCGAGGCAAGGTTCGAGCTAATGCTGTGATCATGGTTTGTTCCAATTCATGCGATCGCACAATCCGTCCATTAGTCGCTACCTTTACCCAGTCTGGACGTCTGCGATGGCATCGATCCGGTAATCCTAACACTAGCTCCATCAAACCATTTCCGAGATTTCCCTTAGTGCTTTTATCCTGTTCTTGTTCTGTTCCCGAATCCGGTATCGGCACCTCTACCGTTAGCGGCTGCAAATCACTTTCCTTTAAGTGCTTGATAATTTGAGGCAGAATCTGTTGGGCAGTATGACCAGGACAAAGATTAAACCATGGACGTCCATTTTGCTCCACTTGCCAGCTCACCCTAGGATGACACAGAGCATGTTGATGAATAATGGTTTGGACAGCACGCAACTGTTGTGCCATCGCCGGTAAACCCTGACGACGCACGGGCAACTTACCAAATAAATTAGACACTATCACAATCGTACCGGGTGCGATCGCAGCAGTTTCAATCTGACGCAGTTCACCTTGGGAATTATAGAGCACTCGCCACCCCTGACTATTTCCTGAGCATCGGCTCAAAATTTCTAACTCTGCCACAGCCGCCAAACTATGCAACGCTTCCCCACGAAATCCCAAACTAGTAATCTTCCACAGATCATCACTACTAGAGATTTTGCTAGTACTGTGAGCAGAAGCCGCTTTTTGCAAATTCTTCACCTCCATCCCTGTGCCATTATCTGCCACTCGTACCCGCCATTGCTCAGTCCACAGGGAAACGGTAATCCGACTTGCCCCAGCATCAAGGGAATTTTCGATTAGTTCTCGCACCACTGCGGCTATTGAATCAATCACTTCCCCAGCAGCAATTAGATGAACTACGTTTTTAGGTAGGGTTTGAATAATCATTTAAGGGAATTGGGAATTGGGAGTAGGGAATCGGGAATCGGGAATCGGGAGTAGGGAATCGGGAGTAGGGAATCGGGAATCGGGAATCGGGAATCGGTAAAAAATTGTACCTCATAAGTAGGATAAACGCTATATAGTTAATTTTTAATTAATTTTGTATAAAAGACAAACGACAACAAACAATTTTACTATAAATAATGTTATTAAACGGATTTACCTTAGTTCGATAGAACCAACGTGATCCAGGAATTAAGAATTTGGAGGATCGCGTCATTCCAAATTAATTATAAATTATTTACCCAATAATTAGTAATTCATTAGCGTTTGCTCAGCCATACAATTTTAGATTATATCTCAACAATATTGAGGAGTATAATAATTAAGTAATTATGGTTAGTTATCTTAACAATAAAACTGCCAGTTTATGACCTATAATTTAGATTTACTGCTATAGGATGTTGTGTATATAATCAAAAGTATTGCTGATCTAGCATAACCCTAAAAAAATATCCGAATGAGTCTGATAATTTCTAGATGAGCTACAGTCAATTTTCTGCCCTCTACTCCCGATTCCCGATTCCCAATTCCCGATTCCCGATTCCCGATTCCCGATTCCCGATTCCCGATTCCCGATTCCCGATTCCCGATTCCCGATTCCCGATTCCCGATTCCCGATTCCCGATTCCCGATTCCCGATTCCCGACTCCCTAACGAAACAATGAACCAACAACGACAAAAACCCCACTACTCCATGTGTCAGGGATTCCGTATTCCCATGGGATTTCCGGTAACCTGTTTTGAATCTGGACTCAGTTACAATGCTCAACCGGAGGATAACTTTATTGTTACTTATCCCAAATGTGGCACAACTTGGGTTCAACATATTGTCTGGATGCTCAACCATGATGGCGAACCCCTACCTGTGGGCAAAGACATCAATTTAGAAGTACCTCATCTCGAAGAAGTGGGTGCTGATTTTGTAGCAGCCATGGCATCCCCAAGGTTTATTAAAACTCATATTTCTTACTCATTCACCCCTTATTGTGCTGATGCCAAGTATATCTATATTGCTCGCAATCCCTTTGATTGTGTTGTTTCTTTTTATTACCATACTAAAGGGTTTGTGAAGCACTATAATTTTGCAGAAGGAACCTTTAATGATTTTTTTGAATGCTTTATTGAAGGGGAAGTTGATTGGGGCGATTATTTCGAGCATTTACTGTCTTGGTATGACCATCGCCAGGATGACAATGTTTTGTTTATCACTTACGAAGCTATGAAAGCTGATACTCCCAACTATATTCGAGAAATTGCTAAGTTTTTAGGGAGTTCATACCTAGACAAACTCAATAATGCTGAAATTTTCAATAGCATTCTTAAACACACCAGTTTTACCAGCATGAGCCAAGACCAAAGTCGGTGGTCGAGTCAGCGACCTAAAGAAATGACACCGTTTATCCGCAAAGGAGAAATCGGAGATTGGAAGAATCATTTTTCTGACGATCAAATAGCCCGTTTATATGATAAATTTATAAAGAAGACTGCTGGAACAGATATAGCAATGTTGTGGGCTGATTTGATTCCCAGTAAGCATTCAGCCGTCAGCAGTCAGCCGTCAGCCGTAGCCCATAAGCTGACAGCTGATAGCTGACAGCTGATAGCTGAATAATTACCTGTTCCCTATTCCCTGTTCCCTATTCCCTGTTCCCTACTCCCTACTCCCTACTCCCTACTCCCTAAAACCCAACAATTTTTACCTCAACCAATTGAAAACTGCTACACATGGACACCTACGAATATCAAGTCGGTGGTAGTTTAAAATTAGATGCCCCTAGTTATGTAGAGCGTCGAGCTGATGCTGAACTTTATAACGCTTTAATTAGGGGTGAGTTTTGTTATGTGTTCAACTCCCGACAGATGGGTAAGTCTAGCTTGCGCTTACGCATCAAGTATCGACTGCAACAGGCTGGTTTTAGCTGCGCTTCTATTGATATGACTCGAATTGGTAGTGAAACTATTACTCCCCTGACAAACAATAGCGCTATTGTTTAGGGAGTGGCTATTAGCCCAGAAGGTAAAACCATTGCGTCAGCGTCAGGGGACAAAACCGTTAAGCTTTGGCGCTATAATGGGGCATTACTAAGGACGTTTCAGGGGCATAATGACCGCGTTTACAACGTTGCCATCAGCCCAGATGGTCAAACCATTGCGTCCGCGTCAGGGGATAAAACCGTTAAACTCTGGCATGCTGATGGCACTTTACTCAATACTCTTCAGGGCCATAGCGATCGCGTTTACAACGTTGCCATCAGCCCAGATGGTAAAACCATTGCGTCCGCGAGTTGGGACGGAACCGTTAACCAGTGGAGTTGGGAAGGCACATTACTCACTACCCTACGAGGGCATCAAGATTTAGTGTACGGTGTGGCCATCAGCCCAGACGGAAAAACTATTGCATCGGCGAGTTGGGATGGAACGGTTAGGCTCTGGAAACCCGATGGCATCATCCTCACCAGGCTCAGGGGGCATAGTGATTTAGTTTGGGGAGTTGCCATTAGCCCAGACGGAAAAACCATTGCATCGGCGAGTTGGGATCAGACCGTGAAACTGTGGAATACAGACGGTAGCCTACAAAGAACCCTGAATGGCCATAGCGCTAGAGTTTCAGGAATAGCGATTAGCCCCGATGGTAAGATGATTGCTTCCGCTAGTGCCGATAACACTATCAAGCTCTGGCACAGAAACGGTAGCTTGCTAAAAACCTTAACAAACCATAGCAGCGCTGTTTTAGCAGTAGTCTTCAGCTCCGACGGTGAGATGATGGCTTCCGCTAGTGCCGATAAAACCATTAAGCTCTGGAAACGGGACGGTACCTTAATTAATACCCTTAACGGCCATAGCGATCGCATTGATGGAGTAGCCTTCAGCAAAGATGGGACTCTAATTGCTTCCGCCAGTTGGGATAAAACTGTCAAGCTTTGGACGCCAGACGGAACCTTGATTACTACCCTCAAGGGACACCATGACCGGGTTTACAGCGTTGCCATCAGTCCCGACGGTGAAACCATTGCGTCCGCGAGTTGGGACAAAACCATTAAACTCTGGAAGCGCGATGGAACCTTGATTACTACCCTCAACGGTCATCAAGCAGGAGTATTAGGAGTAGTGTTTAGCCCTGACGGTAACAGAATTGCTAGCGCTAGTTATGACAAAACCGTCAAACTCTGGAAGCAGGATGGAACCCTTTTAACTACCCTGAAAGGACATAGCGATGGCGTCTTAGCCGTAGTTTTCAGCCCCGATGGTGAGATGATCGCCTCCGCCAGTGGAGACAACACTGTTATTATATGGAATTTAGATCAAGTCCTGGATTTAGACCAGTTACTAATCTATGGTTGCAATTGGATACAAGATTATTTGAACACCAACTCGGAGGTTAATGATGTTTGTCACCCTTAACTTAGAAAATGTAGATTTCACCGATCAGCAATTTTATCATCTTTGTAAAATAAATCCAGAGTTACAGTTAGAGCGCACTGCTAAGGGAGAATTAATTATCATGCCACCAGTAGGAGGAATTAGTGGAAATCAAGAAGCAGATTTGATTACTGAACTAACGATTTGGAACCGTCAAACTAACATGGGAAAAGTTTTCAGTTCCTCCACCATGTTTAAACTCCCTAACGGCGGAGATAGATCCCCCGATGCAGCTTGGGTAAAGTTAGACCGTTGGCAAGCCCTCACACCAGAACAACAGCAAAAGTTTCCCCCGATTTGCCCTGATTTTGTGATTGAATTGCGTTCACGGACAGATACACTTAAGTCTCTACAAGACAAGATGAAAGAATACCTCAACAGTGGCTTACAACTAGGTTGGTTAATTAACCCTCAGAATCAGCAAGTAGAAATATACCGTCCCAATCAACCAGTAGAAATAGTCGGATTTCCAGTTAGTTTATCTGGAGAAGAGGTACTACCTGGATTTGTTTTGACAGTACCTATTTGAAGAAGAGAGTGTGGGGAGTGGGGGGAGATGGGGAGTGGGGGGAGATGGGGAGATGGGGAGATGGGGAGATGGGGAGATGGGGAGATGGGGAGATGGGGAGATGGGGAGCTGGGGAGATGGGGAGATGGGGAGATGGGCAGATGGGGAGATGGGGAGATGGGGAGATGGGGAGATGGGGTGATGGGGAGAAAATATATAA
>NZ_JAAHHX010000990.1:0-1110 GCF_010672065.1 Moorena sp. SIO4A1
TTATCAGTGGTTGGTTGTGCCACTTCCTCTATATCCGGTATATCCTCGAGGAAGTTATCTAGGTTAAATTCGTCTTTGATTACTGCTGGTGGCTGAGCATCTAGGTTGTTAGACATTCGGAAAGCTAAAATTCCACATTAAGCGAACATTTTTAACCTTTTGCCTTGGCAAGTTCGCCGGTTCCCTGCGACGAGAAACTGATATAATGCGGTAAAAACCGTATTAAAGTTCCCTTCCTGCTTCTTTCCAGTTACCTGGTTTTTCATAGGGTGTCGGCACTTCCTATTCCACAGGCTTAGACCGAATAGCCTTCGGCAAAACGTTCGTGCATTCAGGCTGGCGTTATAGTCACGGTCAAAGACTTCACCGCAAACCTCACAATCAAAAACTCGTTCTTTAAGTGGCATTTCCTGAACATGACCACAACTAGAACAAGTTTTAGTGGATGGGTAGAATCTATCTACAAATACCAATGAGCAACCGTACCACTCAGACTTGTATTCGACTTGACGACGAATTTCATAAAGAGCGGAATCGGCTATCGCACCTGCTAACTTCTTGTTTTTTAGCAGACCGGAAACATTTAGATCTTCTAACCCAATGACTGCGTGGTTTTTGCAAAGCCAAGAGGTTAATTTTTGAATTGCATCTTTCCGGATGTTAGCAACACGTTGATGGGCTTTAGCTAATTTCAGCTTGGTCTTATTTCTATTGGCAGAACCCATAGTTCTTCTAGATAGTTCTCCTTGAAGTCTAGCCAGCTTTTTCTGAGCTTGTTTGTAAGCTCTAGGATTAGGAAATACCGTCCCATCTGAACAGGTGGCTATAACTTTAACCCCGACATCAACACCTAGATATTCTCTACATTTAACAGTGGGTTCAGGTTCCAACTCGTAGGCCAAAGAAATATACCAAGAATCGGCTTCTCGACTGATTGTAACCCGCTTCGTCTGGATTCCAGGTAAAGGTTCATAAGTGCTAACCCACCCAAGAAAAGGGAGTTTCAACCGAGTTCCTGAAAACTCCATGACCTTCCCACAATTATCTAGGGTGAAGCTATCATTTCTACCTTTCTTCTTAAACTTAGGGTGTTGAGCTCTCCCTTGAAAA
>NZ_JAAHHX010000991.1:0-1109 GCF_010672065.1 Moorena sp. SIO4A1
TCTGGAGTGGTAGTAAGAGCGGCACAAGATCGTAGTTTAAGCCCAGAAAATTCACACTTGTGGCAGCATGTAACAGAAACATCAGTCAAGTTTAGACAAACAGTTGAGCTCCCTAAAACTAAATCTCGTGCGGCGAGAACAGCCACTTTGGAAGTGAGATTTTGTTCAGTTAAGTTAAAGTCTCCAAGTCGAATTAAACAGCCATAATTTTGGGAAATTTATGCTGTACATGCACAAGAAATAGAGCCACCAGAAAATAGTGAACCAGTGTCGTGGATGTTACTAACCACAGAAGAAGTTTCCACACCTTCACAAGCCGCTCAAATTTTGCGTTGGTATACATTCCGTTGGCGAGTAGAAGAATACCATAAAATTCTCAAGTCTGGGTGTAAAGCAGAAAGTTATCGATTAGGAGGTGAAAGCATGTCCACCTTGTTGGGTTTTTTAAGTGTAATTGCTGCCCAACTGCTGAAAATGACCTATCTACAGCGAAATGCTCCTGACTCTCCCGCCGTTGAGGTCTTAACTACACTACAGCTCGATGTGCTACTGGCTTTAACACCACCTGAGCAAAAGAAACCTTCTCACCTGACCATTGATTGGGCAATGAGTGCCATTGCCCGTCTGGGAGGATATTTAGAACACCGACGAAGAACCCCGATCGGGATTCAAGTTTTGTGGCGAGGCTGGTTGCAACTTGAATCTTTATGCTTGGGCTGGCAATTGCATCCTAATCATCATTAACTCTGACTCACATTTGTGATTAGCTTTCCCCTGATGGCAAAATGGTTCGCGAATATCATTGGCGAATCAATGCCGTCAGAACAATGACAAAAAGCCGTAAACACTCAACCTCAAACGATTTAGCTCACCGTGCTGAGCAATTAGCATTAACCAAGGAACGCTTTGAGCAAGAGCTCGAACAGGTATCAGCTTCTGGAGTAGTTGCTCCACAGGGATGCGTCGATTGTACGCGCTTCTAGCCCAAGGCAGAAAAGAGAATTATTGGTACTATAAACTGCTTGCATCGAAAAAGATTTTCCCCACCAAAAAAGATCTTAATCAACTTTCTCAATATCAACACTTGGGGAAGGCAGGCAGTGAAACTA
>NZ_JAAHHX010000992.1:0-1106 GCF_010672065.1 Moorena sp. SIO4A1
TTTCCTCTGAATCTGGGTCTTCTAGCCAGCGGTAAGGGTCAGCTACTAGAGTACCGTGGTAATCATCGACTTGGTCGGCTTTGCGGCTTTTGGGATAGTTCAGGGGTTGACTGGTAGATGGCATGGTCGCAGATGGTGAGGAGCGTTTCTAGTTTAACGTTTCTA
The DNA here is from genome assembly GCF_010672065.1 of Moorena sp. SIO4A1. Classification (NCBI taxonomy): domain Bacteria; kingdom Bacillati; phylum Cyanobacteriota; class Cyanophyceae; order Coleofasciculales; family Coleofasciculaceae; genus Moorena; species Moorena sp. SIO4A1. Next base: position 166 of record NZ_JAAHHX010000992.1, read on the forward strand.
TTCTTTGGGTCGAGGTTGGAGGACATGGGCAGCTATGGGGCATAACGTTTTAGGGAGCCTACCCGAGATACTTTCAATTTTTGCGATCGCATTGCTATGGGACTGTGGGAAATTGTCACTGTTCGCGCTTCTTGACCCTCCGGGTTCAGCAGTTACTCTACTTGGGGAAACCCCAAGACTGTACTGCTTCACAAGATTCGCACAAAAATTTATTTGGCGCGATTGACCGTAGGTCAATCTTGTAGTGGATTAACACAGCCATCACAACAATTCCCTGAATTCCTCACGACTAAGCTGAGTGTCACGCAATATTTGGGACAATAAACCACGCCCAATGGTTTCACCAGAATGTACCGGGATGACGGTTCTACGTCCGTCATCATGAATTAAAATATGGTGACTTCCACGTACCCTCGCCACTGTAAACCCTGCTTTCTCCAGTGCTGCGATAATTTCCCGTCCAGTTAAACTTGGTAATTGACTCATACTTCCACTGCAACTCGCTGTACACCAACGAAGTCAAGGGAATCTTCTACATTTTCTTCAAATTCCAAACAAAGGGCGATCGCTTCTCGAATACGCTCCATCAATTCATCCAAAGATTTTGCTTGGGTATGACACCCTTTAAGAGTGGGAACAGAAGCTACAAAGTAGCCATCAGCATCCTGCTCGATAATTACATTAAATTCTCGACTCATTTTTGATTTCAATTTATTGAATATAGATAGTATATTTTGCTTAGCAATATTTACTATATAATAAAATTATATAATTTTCTATGATTTCCTAAATAGGTGAGGTAATTTCTGGTAGGCGTAACTTCTCAATAACCGCTGTGGGGTGAAAGAGATAGGTATAGAGTTAGCCCCCTTGTCAAGAGTGCATAAATCTGGTTAAACAAAGGTATGCTAGAAAACTCTGTGCAAGTAAAAAATGAGCAA
>NZ_JAAHHX010000993.1:0-1104 GCF_010672065.1 Moorena sp. SIO4A1
AACTCTGGCTGCGGGATAGTACCAAAGGAGAATTAGAGGAGTGGGCAAGCCATTTGCCCTTGAGTCGGAATCATCGAGCACAGTTAGGTGACACTTTTTATAAGCTGGGTTCTCTAAACAAACCTTTTAAAAACCCCTACCACTGGGCAGCTTTTGTTGCCATTGGTAACTAGTAGTTTATAGTGATTAAATTTGGGAGATTTAATATGACGTTTGCACAAAAAAATCTGGAAGCGTTTACAAATTTAATAAAAGATAATCCAGACCTGTTGAATACTCAAGATAGACAAACTCTCCAAGATAAGATTTCAGAAGATATTGAAAAAATATCAGATTTTATTTTGGCTTGGTGCGAACAACGACCACAAATTAATGGGGCTTTGGAGCAAGTACGTAGAAGTCTCCCAGATCATGAACCAATTGGTGAGAAGGGAATTGGAGGCACTGTCCCCACTCCTGAAACTAAAGCTGAAAATGAAAAGAACGTGATAGAAGAACTAAGCAACGCTCTCCGTCAGAGTACTCCCCTAGAAACCGAAAAACCCAAAAATCCCAAAGGCTGATGACTGATTCTGCCTTGCGACTCAAAAACCCCAGCGTCACCCTTTATGCCTTCCATCTCTGCCAAGACTTAAGCCAAGAACTGGAAAAGTTGCGACCGGATGCGGATCAGTTGTGGCAACACTGTGCTAACCTCAGCCAACCCCTAGGTATCCCAGACCTGAAATCCTTACCGGAAAAAATACCATCCCCTCCAAGCCAAAAAGCAATTACAAGCCATTACGTAGACTTACTCCCAGGGAATACTCCCTTAAAATACACTGCAGCACTGCAACTAGCAGGCTCTCCCCTAACCGTCCACGTCTATCCGGTTAAAATTCATGATACCTATGCCCTTGACCTAACCCTGTTTTGCCAGAATACCGTTGCAGCCAGTCAATTTAGTCACTTCAATCCCCAAGGGTGCCTCCTAGCCAGCAACATTCAAGCTTCCTTGGGACAAACCTTAGTGCTCTATGGGGAACCAGTGGGCACTCCTGAGGAAGATAGAAAGTTAGCCGATGCCTGTGTGGATGGTTTTTTCCAGGGAACCGACCAAAAACC
>NZ_JAAHHX010000994.1:0-1104 GCF_010672065.1 Moorena sp. SIO4A1
TGCTACACTCAGGAATTTTTGGGCGTGGTTGTTGATAGATCATTCCCTGATTGTCACATGCTCACCTAACTATAGCTGCTTTACTCAGTTGGGTCAACCAACAGCCCCTAGGCACGCCACTGATCTGCTTGGGTCGGACAAAACTAAAATTAATTCTTGAAATAGGGAGCAGGGAGCAGGGAGCAGGGAGCAGGGAGCAGCGATTTGTACCTCATGGGTATAAGAGTCAATCCTTACCCTTTGATACACATTTTGTTTATTTTGTCAATGCGTAAGTCCTATTTATGAGGTTTTACATGAGGTTTATGAGGTTTTACATGAGGTTTATGAGGTTTTACATGAGGTTTATGAGGTTTTACATGAGGTTTATGAGGTTTTACATGAGGTTTTACATGAGGTTTTACATGAGGTTTTACATGAGGTTTATGAGGTTTTACATGAGTTTTATAGTTGCTAGTTGTGCTATAGGGGGGGCTCATTTTCCGCCTCTAGCCCTTGGTTATGTTGCTGCCCGTAACGCACCACCTTGTCAAACAACAAAAATCAGATGCACCCAACCTCTATCCAGTAGAGCCATCAGGACTCGAACAGGGGGGAATATGCTAACGAAGGTATCAGATCAGAGTAAGCGCAAGAATCAATAAACCGTGGCTTACCCTCGAAAAAGACCGCGTCATTCTCAACAACTTAACTCTATTGCGAGTACAGTTCGACGAGATTATAGGGGTTTCGAGCCACGATCAACCGATATCCAGCCAATGCACATTATGGGCAATTTTTTCTTGCGCTTACCCTGGGGCTCATATGAGTTTTTACATGAGTTTTTACATGAGTTTTTACATGAGTTTTATGAGATTACAAACTGTGGAAAATACTAATCTAGTATGTGTAGTGAAACAAAAGAATGTAATCAATTCTTTTTTCCTACAACCCTTTATAAACAGTCAATCTAACAGGAGTTAGTTGAAACAATGGTTACATCTCATGATGAGCATGACACTCATATCTTCGGTGTTGTTAGGCCAAACGGCGATATTTTATCTGGTAAAGGCTTCAAGGTTGACAAAAAGCGGAACGGGATTTAAATTATATACTTTGATCAGC
>NZ_JAAHHX010000995.1:0-1104 GCF_010672065.1 Moorena sp. SIO4A1
GTTGATTTTGGCACGGCTTGGAACAGTTCTGGGAACGATAATCCTGACCCTAATACTTTGGCATCTGTGGGTCTGGGTTTGCAATGGCAACAGGGTAACAATTCTACTGCCCGTCTTGATTGGGGCATTCCATTAATTTCTGTAGATTCGAGGGATAGAACATGGCAAGAAAACGGTTTGCATTTCTCTGTACAGTGGAATCCATTCTAAAGGGCGTGGGATCCTGGGTTGGCTGTACCCTCCAACCAGGGGTGTATTGTCGGGTACTGGCACTCAGTCTTCTGAGCTTATTTCTTGCGGTAGGGATACGGCCTGTTTTATCGCAAATACCTACACTAAAGCCAACTCTTGTAGCTCAGGATAACGCCCAATCTTTAGTGCAACAGAGCCAAGAGAAGTACAAGAATGGAGATTTTTCTGGGGCTATTGAACTCTTAAGACAAGCAGTAAAATTCTTTGAAGAAGGTCAATCCCGGAATCGGGCTATTACATTGGTTAATCTGGGTCGGATGCAGTCGGAACTAGGACAATATTATCAAGCCTGTGAAACCCTAACACAAGCCCTAGGATTATCCTCTAAGGTTTGTGAGGATGAAGACTTACCGGAAAATCCCCTAGACTGGGTAAGCGAACATCTCAGACAAACAGATTTAGTTTATCAAATCAATAGCTTACGCACCTTTGGTGATGTTTTACGGGCGATCGGTAGATTAGAACAATCAGAACAGATTTTGAAGAGGAGTTTAAAGATAGTTGACAGTTTGTCTTCCTCTCCTGAGCAAGCTGAAAGGCAAGCTCAAGCCAGGAGTGCTGTTTTTTTGAGTTTAGGTAATACTTTCCTAGCTCAGGGAAACTTGGAGCGAGACCGACAAGCTCCTATCCAATATGAGTATGAATATTTGCCTTGGCACGTTGAACAAGCTACAGAGAAGAGTGAGAGTTATAATAATGCTGAGATCCAGTATAAATGTGTGGTGACGAATTGCACTACTCTTCAAACTGTTGATGAAGCTTATAAGCAGGTAGTGATGAGTAAGCCACCCTTGTCACTTACAGGAATTAAAGCACAGCTCAATCTCTTAAGCTTGTTCTTGGAAACTGGTC
>NZ_JAAHHX010000996.1:0-1103 GCF_010672065.1 Moorena sp. SIO4A1
ATTTAGAAAATTGGCTTAACTAGCATTCAGCGATGCAGTCGCTCATGGGGGAAACCCCCAAGACCGCGCTGCATCCCGGATATAGCGTTCATAGGACTCATGAGGTACACATTATTTTTTACCTCTTACCTCTTCCCTGCTCCCTGCTCCCGTCTTGATGCAAAGCGCGAGTGGGGGAAACCACGGCAGTTGCTCATGGTTTGTTCGCGTTCGCCTTTGGCGTGGCCTACGGCCAAGCGTCGCCAAAGGCGATAGTTACCGTAAGATAGTGGAGCCTTATTAACAAATATTTAACCCTTTTCTGCATAACCTGCTAACTATAAAGGCTCCACAATAAACAGGTTTCGTCTCCGGGGGAGACCCCCAAGACCGCGCTGCCTCCCCAAGACCGCGCTGCATCGCTTCTTCAATGCCAAATCGTTTCTTATAAGCAGCAATCGCCAAGTCTAAGGAATTTAAATTTGTCATAATAAACCATCCTTCTTTGGAGATAAATCCGGAAATACTACGCTTCCATTTACAGGCAACGTTAAAAGTGCTAAATCCCTTTGTTTTAGTTATTTTTACTCCTTGAAGAAAGAATGTTCTGGCACTAACCCAAGCTCTGATAACTCAATCCAAATTTTATTTTTGACTTCAATAAACTCATTTTTTTTGAGACGTAAACAAAAGTATACAGACTTTCCTGACAACCATTTCGCTAGCTTAACAGAACAAAAGTCTCTATCTCCCAATCGGCAAATTTTATAATCTTTAAAAATGGGAATTATTGTTGATAGATGACTGCTCTGCTCTTTACTATTACTGCTGCCTAATTTTGGCATCAAAGTCAAGTATATTGGCAATGCTCTGTCTTGATGCAGTCGCTCATGGGGGGAACCCCCAAGACCGCGCTGCATCGCTTTTATCCCAAATCAGGCGAGTTACTAAAAGATTTATTTTCCCCCAATTCGTACGGTCAATTGCTATATAAACTAGTTCATCTGTTTCAAAGTATGTTTCTAGTAAACTAGCGATTCTAGGAAACCAAATAGTTTCAAATCTTAGAGTTGATCAAGACAAAAAACGCTGGATTCTTTTTCTTATACTTTCAAACTTTATTA
>NZ_JAAHHX010000997.1:0-1103 GCF_010672065.1 Moorena sp. SIO4A1
AGCCGAAACCTTGATCAGACCTTAGGAAAACCACTACATTTTTACGACTACCTAAACATCTAATAATTTTTAATTTTTAATTAATTTTTAATTTCCCACAGCGGCACTAGCTAGTTTCTGGCGGCGGTAGCTTCACAACACTAAACCAGAAATTTTCTAGGGCTTCGATAATATTGTCAAATTCTTTTAAGCTAATTGGTTTTTTAAGATAACAGTTAGCTCCCAAGTCATAGCTTTTTACAATATCTTCCTGAGCATCTGAAGTGGTCAGCATCACAACGGGGATTTGCTTGAGGTTATCATCACCTTTGATATGCTGGAGAATCTCTTGTCCATTCATCCCAGGCAGGTTTAGATCTAGCAAAATTAAGTCAGGTTGCTGGGAATCAGCATACTCCCCCTCTCTGTAGAGATAAGCGAGGGCTTGAGTACCATCCATAACCACATGGAGGTTAATCCCCAGTTTCGCTTTGTTGAGTGCTTTCCTGGTGAGTTCTATATCTCCAGGATCGTCTTCTATTAGCAGAATTTCAGGGAATTTACTGTACATATCATAGTTAATTGAAAGCGATGCAGCGCGGTCTTGGGAAGGCAGCGCGGTCTTGGGGGTCCCCCCCATGAGCGACTGCCGTGGTTTCCCCCATGAGCGACTGCATCAAGACATTGGGTTAGTTGAACTTGGCTATCATATCATTTATTATTGATTTTTTATCCACAAACCCATCAGCCATCTTTGGCTACCAACTCTGATGAATTGGCAAGGTGAAATAGAATCTTGAGCCAACACCAGACTCGGATTCGACCCAAATATTTCCACCGTGACACTGGACGATTTTCTGACAAATGGCTAAACCAATCCCGGTACCGGGATACTTGCTCCTACCATGTAGTCGTTGGAATATGGAAAAAATTCGTTCAGCATACTTGGTTGGAATACCAATACCATTATCTCGAACCCCTATTAACCATTTGGATTCCTGCAACTTAGCTTCAATGTGAATCTCAGGAGTTGCCTCGGAACGGAATTTGATGCCATTACTGATTAGATTCTGGAACAATTCCACCATGTGTTGGGGATTAGCTGAGATAGTTGGCAGTGGATC
>NZ_JAAHHX010000998.1:0-1103 GCF_010672065.1 Moorena sp. SIO4A1
CTCAATACTGCCTACTGAGAAAATTAGCGACAGCCCGTCCCTAACGCACCCTACGCAACTGCTCCCTGCTCCCTGCTCCCTGTTCCCTATTCCCTATTCCCTATTCCCTATTCCCTGTTCCCTGTTAAACACAAATCACAATTAATACTATGGAAAGTACCAAGCAATTTACCAAATACATGAAAGCGGATGAACGGCCATCTGTAGATGGCTCTATAGATGTTTCATCTGTGTTGGGAGAATGGTTTAATACCAAACCAGATACTAACTACATCAAGAAAGTAATCTTAAGCGATCGCAATGGTAGTTTAATCATCAATGCTTATGGAGCTAGCGATGGGGGGTTAATTGATTGGGGAGAAGCGGAAGCTATACCCTACGGTTCTGGTATATCATCCCTGATGGCAGCAGGATTCCATGCCCTTTTTAGTCTAGATGGAATTGAAACTCATCTTGTTTCCAATCAAAAACTAAGTATACTCTGCATTCAATCCTACACTCGCTACCTAGACGGTAGTGGTCGCATTGGTCACTTTTCCCGCGAGTTTTTTCACCGTTAGTCGTCTTTAAGGTAATAGTTTTATAGTATGGAGATATTTAATAAATGAAATGGAACGAAATTCATGGTGAAACCCAGAGTTATCAACCGAATAACAATGCTCAACTTGACTTAAGTGCCATTCTGGGAACTTGGATCAATTCTAGTGAAAAAACCGAGTGGATTAAGAAGTATACCATAACTCAGGAGGGCGATCGCGTTTTTATCAATGTTTATGGTGCTAATTCCCCAGAAGATTGGGGCAAAGTTGAGGTGACAACATTTGTAGATAATCTCGGTCAAACAGCTTTCCATGCCCAGTACAACCTTGATGGAGTAGAACCATTATTAGCAGCCAATATGAATAAAGGTTTATGCGTAGTTGCTGCCTTTATCAAGTTTAAGGATGGCGATCGCCCTAATTTTCTCTGCCGCGAGTTTTACTACAAAGTAGAATAGTTATAATGGGAGTATACTCCCTAATTTAAGATGGAACAATTTAGCCAAATCAAGCTAAAAATTCCTATTTTTTTAGGAAGTTCCCCAATTGGTCGGGAAAGTCTCA
>NZ_JAAHHX010000999.1:0-1103 GCF_010672065.1 Moorena sp. SIO4A1
GGAGTTGCTAACCATGATCTTTGTATTTCTAGTTTTCGGTTTTTTCTACTTGCAATAGATGTCAGAAACTTTTAATATAGGATTAATAATGATACAGAGCCCCATGGGCGGCCATTCCCTATGGGATAGCTTTGCTTCATCCACAACATGCATGATGAAACTCTTTATCCCCTGCTCCAGAGGCCTATTTTCGGGTTAGGGTTTAACTTAACGCAGGGCACTGTTGGGAGAACTGCCGTTAGCATGAAAACTCTCCGATTTCACTAGCAAAGCGTTCGTTGATGGGTGAACGTCGTCTAGAAAGTCTAAGTGGTCCCCAGCTTGATAACGCAGAGTCTCTGGGGTGCCAGAGATTTTCAATTTCCCTTTTTCGAGCATGACAATCCAATCGGCACGCTCAATCACTTTGGGGCGATGGCTAATCATAATTGTGGTTTTGCCCTGTCGGTGGGAGAGCAATTTATCTAGCGCTTGGGCTTCGCTCACCGGATCAAGAGCGCCAGTAGATTCATCTAAAATCAGTATTGGCGGGTCGGTGACTATCGCTCTGGCGATCGCTAATCTTTGCTTTTGACCACCAGAGAGGTTCGCACCAAATTCCCCTAAGACCGTTTGATATTTGTCAGGGAGTTCGCTAATAAACTCATCGGCACCGACTATCTGGCAAGCTTCGACAATGCTCTCAAAGCTGACGTCCGGATGGCTAAAGCGGAAGTTGTCAATGATCGAGCGACTCCAGAAGTTGGCTTCTTGGGGCACCAGCACTACCTGCTGCCGCAGGCATTCTATTGAGAGGTCTTGCTGGTTGTAGAGACCATAGCGGATATTACCAGATCCGAGGGAATATAAACCAGCAATTAGCTTAGCGAGGGTACTTTTGCCACAGCCAGATTTACCAATCAAGGCAATGGCTTTACCGCCTGGAATCGTGAAGGAAAAATCTTGCAGCAGGTCAACTCTACCGGCATGGTGGAAGTTGAGGTTAGTGCAGGTAATATCTGCATTGCCGGGAATTTGGGCCCAGGGCTTTTTGAAGTCGTTTTCGTCTTCTGGGGTGGCGTCGATGACTTCTGTGAGGCGTTGAATGACAATCTGGGCAGTAA